>NZ_JBVHXT010000026.1:0-23902 GCF_055569255.1 Streptomyces sp. NPDC029296 | reverse complement strand
CACCCTTTTCCCCCCCCCCCACCCACGGAACCAAACCCGCCCCCCCCCCCCCCCCCCCCCCCCCCCCCCCCCCCCCCCCCCCCCCCCCTCCCCCGTTGCCGTGCGGTCGTCTCCCGAACCGTACCTGACGAAGCGTCAGGAGGTGCGGCACGTCCAGCCCGCCGGCGGCACCGCTAGCCCTTCGACAGCTCGGCGGCCGAGGGCACCTGCTGCTTGACCGGGGCGCCGGCGCTGCTGCCCGCGTCCTTGATCTGGCTGATGATGTCGTCGAACGGGCCGGCCGCGCCCTCGTCGCCCTTGCGGAGCTTGCCCGCCAGGCCCTTCAGGCTCTCGATGCCGGCGCCCAGCGGGGCGAGGGCCTTGCTGAGTGTCGGGTCGCCCTGGGCGTTCTTCTGGGCGGCCTTGAGCCGGTTGTAGGCGAAGAGGCCGGCGACGCCCGCCTTGACCAGGGCCAGCCTGCGGCCCTTGGTGCCCTTCTTGAACTTGCCCGCCTTCCACGGCTTCACGATCCACTGGTAGGTGGCGCCGGCGGCGAGGCCCGCGTTCGCCACGAACCGGGTCTTGGCGAACTTCTGGCGTTCGGCGGACGTGCTGGGGCTGG
The DNA here is from genome assembly GCF_055569255.1 of Streptomyces sp. NPDC029296. NCBI lineage: Bacteria > Bacillati > Actinomycetota > Actinomycetes > Kitasatosporales > Streptomycetaceae > Streptomyces > Streptomyces sp. NPDC029296. The sequence goes on along the minus strand of NZ_JBVHXT010000026.1, from coordinate 23,301 downwards.
GGCTGTCGGCGGCGGGCACGGCCTGTGCCCGGGCCGCCGCCGAGGTGTCCTTCGTACTGCTCTGCTGGCCGCCCCCGCAGGCGGTGGCACCGGCCACCAGGGCGCAGCACAGGGTGAGCGCCACGAACAGGCGCCGTATCGGTACGGGCACGGGGTCCTCCCGACGTCCTCCCCGAGCGGTCTGGTTCCTCCGGCAGGTTCTCCCGGGGCACGGCCGCGCGCCACTCGGGGGACGCCGTCCGGGTCACCTCGGGGGCGCCTCGGGGACTCGCCGGGGTCGTATCCGGGGTTACAGGAGCCGCCCCGCGGCAATCCGGAGAGTATGTCCACTCGATATCGCAACGGTGCGAACCAGGCCGGGACGGTCATCGCGGTCGTCGCCGACGTCGCGGCGCTGATCCTCGGCCTGTGGATCCTGATGTACCTGCTGGACGCGAACCGGGGCAACGACCTGGTCCGGTTCGTGCACGACGCGGCCGCCTGGCTGGCCGGGTGGTCGCACGACCTGTTCACCTTCGACGAGGCCTGGGCCCGCGTCGTCGCCGGGTACGGCCTGGCCGCCGTGGTCTATCTGTTCGTCGGCCACGCGATAGCCCGCCGGATACACCGGTACTGACGGTACCGGGCGGTGGGTCCGGTGCCCGTGCCGGCGCGGGCACCGGTCAGGCGCAGCAGTCCGGCTCCAGCCCGGCCGGCAGGTGCTCGCCGCCGAAGACCGCGCAGGTGGCGTCGTGGCCGCCCAGCGCGGCCACGGCCAGCAGCAGCGAGCCCGCCGTCCAGGTGGTCAGCTCACGGGGCCAGATCGCGTCGTCGTCGAAGACGTAGCCCGTCCAGTAGAGGCCGGAGTCCGGGTCGCGCAGGTGCTGGATGGACTGGAGGATCTCCAGGGCCCGGTCGGACTCGCCCACCGCCCACAGGGCGAGCGCGAGTTCGCAGGACTCGCCGCCGGTCACCCAGGGGTTGGGGACCACGCAGCGCACGCCCAGGCCGGGCACGACGAACCGGTCCCAGCCCGCCTCGATCCGGTCCTTGGCCTCCGCCCCGGTCAGGGCGCCGCCGAGGACCGGGTAGTACCAGTCCATCGAGTAGCGGTCCTTGTCCAGGAAGCGTTCGGGGTGGCGGCGGATCGCGTGCCGCAGCGCCCCGGCGGCCAGCTCCCAGTCCGGCTGCGGTTCCTCGCGCTGCTCGGCGATCGCGAGCGCGCAGCGCAGCGCGTGGTGGATGGAGGAGCTGCCGGTGAGCAGGGCGTCGGTGGTGGGCGTGCCGTCGTCCCCGAGGCGCCAGCCGATCTGCCCGCCGGGCTGCTGGAGCCGCAGCACCCACTCGACGGCGGCGTAGACGGCCGGCCACATCCGGTCCAGGAAGGTGTCGTCACCCGTGGAGAGGTAGTGGTGCCAGACGCCGACGGCTATGTAGGCGACGAAGTTGGACTCGCGGGCACGGTCGGTGACGTCGTCGTGGGCGCCGTCCGCGTAGGCGGCGTACCAGGAGCCGTCCTCGTTCTGGTGCCGGGCCAGCCAGGTGTAGGCGCGTTCGGCGGCTTCGTGTTCGCCGGCCGCGTCCAGGGCCATGGCGGCCTCGGTGTGGTCCCAGGGGTCGAGGTGGTGGCCTCTGAACCACGGGATCGCGCCGTCCTCCCGCTGCCCGGCGAGGAGGCCGGCGACGGTCGCGGCGGCCTGCCCGGCGGTGAGGACCCCGGGCAGGACGAGGTGTTCTGTCCGGGGGGTGGTCACCTGGCGTCCGCCTCTGCGGCGAGCGAGGGGAGGTGCGGCTTGGTCGCGTAGACCACGAAGCTCTTGCCGATCAGCGGGTTGAGCGCCTGTTCGGCGAGGCGGGTGGCGAGCGGCTTCTTCATGATGTCCCAGACGAGCAGCTTGTGGTACGCGCGCACCGGCAGCGCCTTGTCGTTGTCGACGCCGAAGGCGCACTTCAGCCACCAGTAGGGGGCGTGCAGGGCGTGGGCGTGGTGGCTGCCGTAGGGCTTCAGGCCGGCCTCGCGGAGCTTGGCGGTCAGCTCGTCGGCCTTGTAGATGCGGATGTGGCCGCCCTCGACCTCGTGGTAGGCGTCGGACAGGGCCCAGCAGACCTTCTCGGGGCCGTAGCGCGGGACGGTGACGGCGATCCGGCCGCCGGGCCTGAGCACGCGGACCATCTCGGCGAGCACGCCCTTGTCGTCGGGGATGTGCTCCATCACCTCGGAGATGATGACGACGTCGAAGGACTCGTCGGGGAACGGCAGGGCGAGGGCGTCGCCCTCCATGGCGGTGGCGGTGGCGCCCTCGGGGGCCTCACCGGCCTCCTTCATCGCCGCGAACCACTTGGCGACCTCGCGGATCTCCTCGCCGTTCTGGTCCAGGGCCACGACCCGGGCGCCGCGCCGGTAGCACTCGAAGGCGTGCCGGCCGGCCCCGCAGCCGAGGTCCAGGACGCGGTCGCCCGGGGCGAGCGGGAACCGGGAGAAGTCGACGGTCAGCACGTGGCCCTGCTTTCGGAGGAGACGCTGGTGTCACTCGCCGAGGTCGCGGACGCGGCGCTGGGCGGGGCCGCGACGCTCGCCGGGGCCGCGGAGCGGCCGGGTACGGGGGCCGCGGTGGGGGTCGCCCCGCGCGAGCCGGTCCGGGCGTGGGAGAGGCCGCCCGGGGCGGAACCCGTCGAGGGCGCGGTGCGGGCGGCGCGGGCGATGGCCTCGCGGTAGTGGGCCACGGTGCCCTCCGCGGCGCGGGCCCAGGTGAAGTTCGCCAGCACCCGTTCGCGGCCCGCCCGGCCGAGCCGGGCGCGCAGGCCGCGGTCCCCGAGCAGCCGGTTCAGCGCGGTGGCCAGCGCGTCCGCGTCGCCGGGCGGTACGGCGAGGCAGGTCTCGCCGTCGCGGCCGGCGACCTCGGGGATCGCGCCGCCGGTGGTGGCGACCAGCGGGGTGCCGGTGGCCATGGCCTCGGCGGCGGGCAGCGAGAAGCCCTCGTAGAGGGAGGGCACGCAGGCCACTTCGGCGGAGCGGATCAGGTCGACCAGCTCGGCGTCGGAGATGCCCTTGACGAAGTCGACGGCGCCCTCGAGGCCGTACCGCTCGACCGCCCGGGCAACCGGGCCCTCGGCGGGGCGCTTGCCGACGACGACGAGGTGGGCGTCGGGGTGCTCGGCGCGCACCTTGGCGAGCGCCTCCACGAGGAACACCAGTCCCTTGAGCGGCACGTCCGCGCTGGAGGTGGTGACGATCCGGCCCGGCACCTCGGCGACGGCCGGATTCGGCGCGAACAGATCGGTGTCGGCGCCGATGTGGACGACGTGGACCCGGTCGCGGCGGACCCCGAGGTGGTCCACGATCTCCTGGCGGGAGCTGCCGGAGACGGTGAGGACGGAGGGCAGCCGGCGGGCGACGCGCTTCTGCATCCGGGTGAAGGCGTACCAGCGGCGCACCGAGTAGCGGCGCTGCCAGGTCTGGGCCGCGTCCAGCTCCAGCCGCCGGTCCACGGTGATGGGGTGGTGGACCGTGGTCACGAGGGGGGCGCCGATGTCGCCCAGCAGGCCGTAGCCGAGGGTCTGGTTGTCGTGGACGACGTCGAACTCGCCGCGCCGGGCGCGCAGATGCCGGCGGGCGCGCAGCGAGAAGGTCAGCGGCTCGGGGAAGCCGCCGGTCCACATGGTGGCGACTTCGAGGGCGTCGATCCAGTCCCGGTACTCGTCCCGCTCCGGGGTGCGGAAGGGGTCGGGCTGGCGGTAGAGGTCGAGGCTGGGCAGCTCGGTGAGGGTGAGGTTCGGGTAGCCCTCGTCCAGCACGGGGTAGGGCTGGGAGCCGACGACCTCCACCCGGTGGCCGAGGCGCGCCAGCTCGCGCGAGAGGTGCCGGACGTAGACGCCCTGCCCGCCGCAGAACGGGTTCCCCTTGTAGGTGAGGAGGGCGATGTCGAGCGGTCGCTCGCCGTCAGCTGCGGGGTCCCGATCGGCACCCGCTTCCCGGGCCTCAGCGGTCACTCCGTGCCCCCTTCTGCCTGCACTGCCCGCGAGACTACGACGGGACGCTAATCTAGAACAAGTTTCAGACTTGATCGTTCAAGAGCTCCGAATCTACCGGCAGGTAGGGGCGCCGTGAGCAGGGGATCGGGTGATTCGCGCCACGGCGCGCGGCCCTGTCACGCCGTCCGCTCACAAGCCCTGCCGACCCCCTCACCGACCGTCACGGAACGGGACCCATGCCTGCGGAAGCCAGCACCTCGCGCCCGGCCGCGCCGCCCCTCACCGCGCGGCAGGAGGCCCGCCGCCGCAGGATCCTCGAGGCCAGCGCGCGGCTCGCGAGCCGGGGCGGGTTCGACGCCGTGCAGATGCGCGAGGTGGCCGAGTCCTCGCGGGTGGCCCTGGGCACGCTGTACCGCTACTTCCCGTCCAAGGTGCACCTGCTGGTCGCCACCATGCACGACCAGCTGGAGCGCATGCACGGCACCCTGCGCGAGAAGCCCCCGGCGGGCGACTCGGGCGCCGAGCGGGTCGCGGAGACCCTGATGCGCGCCTTCCGGGCCCTCCAGCGGGAGCCGCACCTGGCCGACGCGATGGTCCGGGCGCTCACCTTCGCCGACCGCAGCGTCTCGCCCGAGGTCGACCAGGTCTCCCGGCAGACGACCGCGATCATCCTGGACGCGATGGGCCTGGAGCACCCGACCCCGCAGCAGTCGTCCGCGGTGCGGGTCATCGAGCACACCTGGCACTCGGCGCTGATCACCTGGCTGTCCGGTCGCGCCTCCATCGCCCAGGTGAAGACCGACATCGAGACGGTGTGCCGCCTGATCGACCCGACCGACCCGGCCGCCGCGCGGCCCTGAGGGCCGGCGCCGGAAGACCCGCGGGCACGAAGGGGCCCCGCGCGAAAAGACCGGCCGGCACGAAAGAGCCGACCGGCGGAAACGGCCGGTCGGCACGGAAAGACCTACGAGACGGGTTCCCTTCGCCGGTATGACCCGGATCAGGTGATGGGGGTCGTCGTCCGGCATCGCTGCCTTCCGACCTCTCAGCCCTACCGTCGCCGTCGGCCCGGGCGGATGCTCTTCGCGTCTCGCCTGAGTCGGCTACTCCGGTCGGACTCCCTCACTCGCCCCGTAGGCTGATTTCAGGATATACCGGATAGTCGCGACAGAACCGCCCAGTACCGACCATTTGCCGACGCACCCCGGCCTCAGGCGCTGACCGCCTTGCGGGTGATGTAACGGGTGCCGGTGAAGACCATCCGCTTGAACGCCACCGCGGCGAACCCCTTGAGGTGGCTGTCCTTGAGGCTGTCGTCGGGGTGGGTGAACTGGGCCACCGCGTCCTTGCGCCCGAGGCTGACGCACCGGGCCGCGTAGCGCAGCTCGTACGGTTCCGGCTCGCGGCCCTCGGCGACGCGGGCCAGGGCGTCGACGGCGGCCTGGGCCTGCGGGGCGGCGGTCTGGCAGCCGAACCGGGCGCCGGCCACGCCCGCGCAGTCGCCCACGGCGAAGATCCGCGGGTCGGTGACGCTGCGCAGGCAGGCGTCCACGACGACCCGGCCGTCCGCGTCGACCTCCAGGCCGCTGCGCGCGGCGAGGTCGGGCACGCCCGCCACGATCCCCCACAGGGTCAGGCCGGAGTCCAGCCGCCGCCCCGACCCGAGCCGCACGACGCCCGCGGCGGCCTCCGTCACGCAGTCGGCCACGGTCTCCACCCGGAGCCGGTCCAGCGCGGCCAGCGCCCGCTGCCGCGCCCCGCCCGACAGGCAGTCGGCGACCGCCGGGGCGACGAGCCGGACGCGCAGGTCGGGCCGGGCCTCGGCCACCTCGGTCGCGGTCTCCACCCCCGTCGCCCCGCCGCCGACGACCGTCACGGTGCTGCCGCCGGGCAGCGCGGCGAGCCGGGCCCGCGCCTGCTGCGCGCCTTCCCAGGTGCCGACCGGGACCGTGCCCGGCAGGGCCCGGACCGTGCTGCCGACGGCCAGGAAGAGGTGGTCGAACGCGAGGCTCTCGCCGTCGTCCAGCACCACCGTGCCGTCGCCGATCTTCTCCACGCTGCCGATCCGCACGGCGATGCCGGGCCGCAGCATCGCGGTGAGCGGCGTCGCCGCCGAGCCCGTCCCGGCGACCTGCTGGTGCAGCCGGATGCGCTCGACGAACTCGGGGCGCGCGTTGACCACCGTGACCTCGGCGCCCTTCACCTTCTTGGCCACCCGGTTCGCCGCGAACGCGCCCGCGTACCCGGCACCCACCACCACAACCTTCATCTCGGGCCTCCCATCGGAGCAGTTGGTCACTCCCGAGACGAGGCGGGCCGGTCCCCCCGTGACACGACACCGGTGTGAACCACGCCACAGCGGGCGTCCGGCCCGCTCCTCCGGCGGAATCCCCGCGGTACCTCGCGTATTCCCCCTCGTCAGGCCGGGGCGCCCAGGTCCCGCGCGCCGAGGCCCTCCGCGGCGAGGGCCTGCCGGTGGAACCTCTCGATCGCCGCCTCGTGGTCGCGCAGGGCGTGCGAGACGTTCTCCAGTTCGCTGTCGGGGACGCAGGGGAACCCGGTGCTCCCGTCCTCGGCCCGCGGGCGGGCCCGGTCGTCGGGCGCGTGCAGCGCCGCCGCGGCGAACCGGAGGTCCACCGCCCCCGCGATGCCCCGCGCGACGGACTCCGGGTAGCCCGCCGCCGTCGCCGCCCGCCGTATCCGCTCCCGCCGGGACGTGCTCAGGTACGGGCCCAGCTTGAGCAGGCCGTCGTTGATGGCGGCCCGGCGCAGCTCCAGGCGCAGGGCGGCGCCGCTGACCCGGCCGACGGCGGGCGCGGCGGGCGGTGTGATGGTCAGCATGGTCTGCCACAGCGGTTTCAGGCGCCGGTGGTCGCGGACCAGCCGGCGCCGCTCCGCCAGCAGCGGGCCGGCCTGGCCGACGATGAAGGCCACGGCCACCAGGGCCGCCTCGGCGATGGCGAACGGCGGGGCCGCGTAGGTCGACAGCCAGTCCCAGTCCCGGCCGCTCCACCGGCCGGCGACGGCCGTGAGCTTGGCGGCGTCGAAGAGGAGCCCAAGGGCGTAGGCCTCCTGGAGGAAGATCACCGCCCGGCGCAGCCAGGCGTCCTCGACCTCCCGGTACCAGGCGCGCAGCAGGCGGGCGGCGACCAGCGCGGAAGCGGTGTGGGCGACGACGTAGAGCAGGATGAACTCGCGCATCCACGGCGTGCCGGCGTAGTAGGTGTCGAGGTCGCGCAGGCGTTCCACGGAGTGGTCGCCGAGCAGGAACGTCGTGCACAGCCCGGCGACGACGGCGGCGTACGCCACCCCGACCTGGCGGGTGCGGCGGCGGCGCGCGGCGGACGGCGGTTCCCGCCAGGTGATGATGAGCCACAGGCAGGCGCCGGAGTAGGCGGTGGCGAGGGAACACACCCACAGGGCGGCGAAGTTGGTGACGCCGGTGAGGACGTTGATGCGGTGCAGGTTGGCCGGCGGCAGCGAGACGAAGACGAGCGTGCCGATGCCGAGCAGCACGGCGGTGGCCCGCAGGATCGGGTCCTGCCAGGCGCGCCGCAGCAGCGGCAGTTTGATGACGAAGGCGATGGCGAACAGGGCGGCCGGGACGGCGTAGGAGATCCAGGAGCCGGAGATGTCCCAGCGCATCAGGGGCCGCCGATGTTGCCGAGCGAGGAGGACAGCCGGTCGGTGAGGGTGTCCTGGGTCATCCGGCCGGTCGCGCCGGGCCCGACGACCTTGGAGAACTTCGCCGCGAGGCGCAGCCCCCACTCCTCCGCCTCCCACTCGGCCTCGGCCGCCTCGGCGGCGGGCGACCGGGTGGCCATGGCGACCACCCGGTCCCAGGGGATGTCGTCCTCGGCGCGGGAGAGCATCCGGCGGGCGGCGGCGGGCAGTCCGGTGGCGTAGTGCACGTCGAGGGTGCCGTGGTGGATGTGGCCGATCTCGTGCCCGGCGATGACGAACTTGTGCGGGTCGGGGGCGCGTTCCTCGACCACGACGATGTAGTCCTCCTCGCGGGCGAGGGTGATCCCGGAGATGTCCAGGCCCTGCGGGAAGGCGACGAAGCGCAGCTTGACCGGGCGGTCCAGGCGGGGGCTGAGGGTGGCGCACAGCGCGTGCAGGAACGCCTCGGGGGTGGTCGGCGGGGTGAGGGTGCGGACCGTCTCGCGCACGAGCCGGTCGAGGAAGCGCCTCGGGGAGCCGAAGGGGCGCGGGGACGCCGCCGGCCGCGGGATCCGCGCCCGCCACGGGGTCTTGGCGGACTGCTCAGGCACGCCCGGTGTCCCCCGCCTTCTCCGAGGCGATGATCATCTCGGCCAGGTCGGCCAGGGTGGCGAGCTGCCGGGCGTTCATCTGCGGGGCCCGGGCGGCGAGCCGGATCAGGCCGCTCTCGCGCAGCCGCAGCAGCGGGTCGGCCTCGGCCTCCAGGCTCTGCAGCACCGGTTGCAGCGCCTCGCACAGCGCCTCCGGTTCGTCGGCCGTGAAGAAGCCGGCGGGCAGACCGAAGAAGCGGCGCAGCCGGTCGGCGTGTTCCAGGCTGGGCATGCCGCTCTTGCGCCACTCGCTCAGCCACTGCCTGCTGGTCCCGGCGATCCGGGCCAGTTCGTCCAGGGAGTACCGCTTGCCGTCCGGGCGGCGCCGGGTCTCCCGGATGAAGTCCAGCCGCTGGCGCACCCGGTGGGCGAGGCAGGTCTCGCCGGCCCGGCCGCCGGAGAGCAGGTCGACGACGACGCCCACGGGGATGCCGGTGCGGTAGGAGAGTCCGGCCACGTCCAGGGTCTCCGGCAGCCGGCCGGGCCGTCCGGTCAGCTCGCCGAGCCGGTCCAGCGCTTCGGCCAGTGCGGCATAGGCGTCACTCACCGAGTCCCCCCTGCGTGTCTTTCCGTTCGCCGGCTGGGCGCGAGGCTACTAGGTTGCCCCCTCGGCGACCAGATCTGACAAGGCTCCCTGCGTAATTACGCAGCTATCGTTGACAGTTCGATGCGGGGTGGGTGAGGATCGGTGCACGGAGAGCAAGATCCGACCCGCCTCGGGTGCCGCCTATGGGGGAGCGGCACCCGGGGCGCTCCTGATCGCCTTCCCCCCGAGGAAGGTCCAGGCCCATGGCCCAGCCCGTCGTACTCCTCGGGGCCGGCCGCGGGGACGTCTGCGGCGAGTTCCCGCTGGCGCGCGTCGCCGCCGCCCACCCGGTCCTCCTGGTCGACCCGTCCCCGCCCGCCGACTGGGCCCGCCCGTATCTCACCGCGCACGTGGCGACGGACCCGGCCGAGACGGAACGGACGGCCGGGGTGTTACGAGGCTGGTCCCCCGGCGGCGTACTGGCCTGGTCCCCGGCGCACCTGCCCGCGACCGCGCGCCTCGCCGCCCGGCTGGGCTTACCGGGCCTGCCGTACGAGACGGCCGTGACCTGCGCCGACCCGCCGGCGTTACGGGCCCTGCTGGACCGGCACCGGGTGCCGACGGCCGATCCGGCCGACACCGAGGGGGAACCGGTGTCGGCCGAGACCGTCGTCCTGGACGACGAGGTGCGCATCGTCGCGCTCACCCGTACGACCCCGGGCCCGCCGCCCGCCCGCCGCCCGCTGCGGCACAGCGTCCACGCCCACGACGTCCTGTTGCACAACCGCTTCCTGCGCCAGTGCGTGGAGCGTGCCGTACGCGCCCTCGGACTGACCCACACCGTCGCGCACATCACGGTACGGCTGACCGCGCGCGGCCCCCGCGTCCTGGGCGTCGCCCCGCATCCGCCCGGTGATCTGATCCCGCTGCTGGTGGAGCGGGCCACCGGGGTCGACCTGGCGGGGGCCGCCGCGACGCTGGCCTGCGGCGGGCTCCCGGACGTCACCCCGACCCGGCAGCGGGCGGCGGCCGTCCAGTTCGCCTATCCGGCCGTGACCGGCCGCCTCACCCACCTCCGCCTGGACCCCGCCGCCGCGCACGAGCCGTCCGCCGAGCGCATGGTCCTCACCGCCCGCACCGGCACCCCGGTGACGGCGGCCCCCCACGCCGGCCCCGGCGACCGCCTCGCCCACTGGGTGGCCACGGCCGATACCCCGGCCCAGTGCGCCCACACCCTGCGCGCCATGGCCCGCCACCTCACGGCCACGGTCCACCCGGCCCCCCGCGCCCGCGCCGCCTAGTACTCCGCGCCCGGCGAGCGTGGCCGGGACGTGGAAGGGACTCCGATTCAGGCCGAACAGGTCCGTGGTTCCCCCGTGTTATCCGCCCCCCGCACGGTCGCGGCGAGAGGCCGCGAAGACCGCTGCCACGGCCACCGCCGGGCCCGCTCGGGGCGGCCGGTAAAGTGGCGGGGTCGTCACACCCGTACGGGGGGAAGCCGGTGCAATTCCGGCGGTGTCTTCGCCGCGTCACCGGCCTGGCCGGAGCGGGCGGGGCGCCTCCGCCGGGTCGTTGACGGCTCGCGTGCGCCGGTGGTCCGCCGCGCACGGCACCGTCGAGGTTGACGGAGCCGAGCCGCCCGGGTGTCGCCCGCGCCGCCCGGCTCCCCGCAGGAGAGGCAGTCGCCGACCATGAACGTCCGCCGCAGTGCCGCGGCTCTCGCCGCCGTAGGCGTGCTGGCCGCCGCCGCGCCCGCCACGGCCGCCGACCCGTCCCCGTCCCCGAAGACCGCGGCCCCCGCCGGGCTGTACGGCAAGGAGGACCCGACGTACGACGGCGTGTGGCGGCAGTCCCTGACGCTGGTCGCGCAGCGGACGCTCGGCTACCGGCCCGCCTCCGCCGCCGTGGACTGGCTCACCGGCCAGCAGTGCGCGAACGGCGCCTTCGCCGCGTTCCGGACCGCCCCCGAAAAGCCCTGCGACGACAAGCTGAAGCCGGACACCAACAGCACGGCCGCCGCCGTCCAGGCGCTCGCCGCGGCCGGCGGGCACGGCGGCGCGGTGGAGAAGGCCGTGGGGTGGCTGAAGTCCGTCCAGAACAAGGACGGCGGCTGGAGCTACTACCCGGGCGACCCCAGCGACACCAACTCCACCTCCGTCGTCATCGGCGCGCTCGCCGCCGCCGGCACCGACCCGGCGTCCGTCCGCGTATCCGGCAAGTCCCCCTACGACGCCCTGCCCGCCTGGTCCGTCCCCTGTGACCAGGACGGCGGCGGCGCCCTCGCCTTCCAGCCGGACAAGAAGGGCGAGCTGCTGCCCAACGCCGACGCCACCGCGGCCGGTCTGCTCGGCGCGCTCGGCAAGGGCTTCGCCGCCCGTACCGGCAAGGCCCCCGCGAAGGACACCTGCGTCGAGGCGGCCTCCCGCACCCAGGTCGCCGACAACGCCGGCGCCTACCTCGCGGCGGCCGTCGCCGAGTCCGGCCACCTCCGGTCCACCCTGCCCGGCGCCAAGGACCAGCCGGACTTCGGCAACACCGCGGACGCCGTCGTCGCGCTCGCCGCGGACGGCCGCGTCGAACCGGCCCGCAAGGCGTACGCCTGGCTGGAGAAGAACGCCGGCCCGTGGGCGAAGCAGAGCGGTCCCGCCGCCTACGCCCAGCTGATCCTGGCCGCCCACGCCCTCGGCGAGCAGCCGGGCGACTTCAACGGCACCAGCCTGGTCAGCTCCCTGAACGCGCTGGGTCCGGCCCCGCGGATGGACACCTCCGGCCGGCACGAGCAGGAGGAGAAGAAGGACTCCGGCAACCAGGGCTGGTGGATCTTCGGCGTCTGCCTCGTCGCCAGCATCGGCGTCGGCTTCCTGATCAGCGGCCGGAAGAAGCAGCGGCCGTGACCGCCGTCCGCCGTGCCGTGCCGGTGCTCGCCGCCGCGCTGCTGCTCCTCGCCTGCGCCGGGCGGGCCGGTGCGACCGGCTACCGCTACTGGTCCTTCTGGGAGCGCACCGGCGACCAGTGGACGTACGCGACCCAGGGTCCGGCCTCCGTCCGGCCCGGCGACGGCGCGGTCCAGGGGTTCCGGTTCACCGTGAGCGCGGATTCCGCGGACGCGAACCGGCCGCGCGGCACGGCGGACTTCGGCACGATCTGCGCGCACACCCCGGCGAAGTCCGGGTCCAAGCGGGTGGCCCTCGTGCTCGACTTCGGCACGCGCGCGGACGCCCCGTCCGGCGAGGTCCCGCCGGGGCGGCGGACCGCGTGCGCGCGGGTGCCGTCCGACGCGTCCGCCGCGGACGCCCTCGCCGCGGTGGCGGGCCCCCTGCGCTACGACACCAACGCCCTGCTGTGCGCCATCGCGGGCTACCCGCGGGCGGGCTGCGGCGAGCAGGTCTCCACCGGTGACGGGTCCGGTGACGAGCCCGCCGCCCCCGGGTCCGGCTCCTCCGACTCCGGCCCGTCCCTCGGCCTGCCGATCGGCGCGGGGGTGGTGGCCCTGCTGGCGGGCGCGGCGATATGGCAGGCCCGACGGCGGCGCGATGCGTCCGGGTGAGCGAGGCCCGTCCCGCGACCGCGGGAACACCGCGGCCGCCCGCGCGGTTCCCCGCGTCCCCGGCCGGCCGCGGCATCGTCCGCCGGGAGCCGCCCCCACCCGGTTCCGCCCCGCCCTTCACCCCGGTGCCTGGTGGCTGTGGGCGATATCCCTCGGCGTGGCCGCGACCCGTACCACCAACCCCCTCCTCCTCGCCCTCCTCCTCGCGGCCTCCGGCTACGTCGTGGCGACGCACCGCTCCCCCGCCCCCTGGGCCCGCTCCTACGCCGCCTTCGTCCGCCTCGCCCTCGCCGTGGTCGTCATCCGCGTCCTGTTCGCGGTGGCGCTCGGCTCCCCCATCCCCGGCACGCACACCCTCCTCACCCTCCCCGAGGTGCCCCTCCCCCACTGGGCGCAGGGCATCCGCCTCGGCGGCAGGGTGACGGCGGAGGCCGTGCTCTTCGCCGCGTACGACGGCCTGAAACTCGCCACCCTCCTCGTCTGCGTCGGCGCCGCGAACGCCCTCGCCAGCCCCACCCGCCTGCTCAAGTCGCTGCCCGGCGCGCTGTACGAGACGGGCGTGGCCGTGGTCGTCGCCCTCACCTTCGCCCCGCACCTGATCGCCGACGTCCGCCGCCTGCGCGCCGCCCGCCGCCTGCGCGGCCGTCCCGACCGGGGCCTGCGCGGCCTGCTCCAGGTCGGACTGCCCGTGCTGGAGGGCGCGCTGGAACGCTCGGTCGCCCTCGCCGCCGCCATGGAGGCCCGCGGCTACGGCCGTACCGCCGAGGTCCCCGCCCCGGTCCGCCGGACGACCGCCGCCCTCACCCTCGGCGGCCTGCTCGGCGTGTGCGCGGGCACATACGGGCTGCTGACCGCCGAAGGGGGCGCCTACGGGCTTCCCGTCCTCCTCGCGGGAGTCGTCGCCGCGCTCGCCGGACTGCGGCTGGGCGGCCGGCGCTCCCCGCGCACCCGGTACCGCCCCGACCCCTGGGGAGCGCGGGCCTGGCTGGTGACGGGCTCCGGCGCCGCCGTGGCCGCGCTGCTGACGCTGGCCTCCGTGCGCGACCCCGAGGCCCTGCACCCCGGTGTCGTGCCCCTCGTCGCCCCCACCCTCCCGCTGTGGCCCGCCGCGGCCGTCCTGCTCGCCCTGCTGCCCGCCTTCGTCATCCCCAGGGAGCCGTCGTGATCCGCTTCGAGGAGGTCGGCGTCACGTACGAGGGCGCCGCCGGACCCGTCGTCGCCGGCGTCGACTTCGAGGTGCCCGAGGGCGAACTCATGCTGCTCGCCGGTCCGTCCGGGGTCGGCAAGTCCACCGTGCTGGGCGCGGTCAGCGGACTGGTCCCGCACTTCACCGGCGGCACCCTGCGCGGGCGCGTGACGGTGGCCGGCCGGGACACCCGCACCCACCAGCCGCGCGAACTCGCCGACGTGGTCGGCACGGTGGGCCAGGATCCGCTGGCGCACTTCGTGACCGACACCGTGGAGGACGAACTCGCCTACGGCATGGAGTCGCTGGGGCTCGCCCCGGAGGTGATGCGGCGCCGGGTGGAGGAGACCCTCGACCTGCTGGGCCTGGCCGCGCTGCGGGACCGCCCCATCGCCACCCTCTCCGGCGGGCAGCGCCAGCGCGTCGCCATCGGCTCGGTCCTCACCCCGCACCCCCGGGTGCTGGTCCTGGACGAGCCGACCTCCGCGCTCGACCCGGCGGCGGCGGAAGAGGTGCTGGCCGTCCTCCAGCGCCTGGTGCACGACCTCGGCACGACGATCCTCATGGCCGAACACCGCCTGGAGCGGGTGATCCAGTACGCCGACACCATGGTCCTCCTCCCGTCCCCCGGCGCGCCCCCCGTCACGGGCACCCCCTCCGAGGTCATGGCGGTCTCCCCGGTGCACCCTCCGGTCATCGCCCTGGGCCGGCTGGCCGGCTGGACCCCCCTCCCCCTGACCGTCCGGGACGCCCGCCGCCAGGCGGGTCCCCTGCGGGACCGGCTGGCCGGCGTTCCCGCGCGCCGTCACGCGCCGACGCCGGTGAGCGGCCCCGGCCCGCGGCCGCACCGGTCCCGCTCCCTGTTCCGCCGCGCCGCCCCCACCCCGCCCACCGGCCGCCCGTACCTCGCCGAAGTCCGCGCCCTCTCCCTCCGCCGGGACACCACCCAGGCCCTGCGGCACATAGACCTGACCGTCTCCCCGGGCGAGACCATCGCCCTCATGGGCCGCAACGGCGCCGGCAAGTCCACCCTGCTGAGCACCCTCGTCGGCCTGCTCACCCCCACCACCGGCACGGTCACCGTCGGCGGCGCCACCCCCCACCGCACCCCGCCCCGCATCCTGATCCGCCACGTGGGCCTGGTTCCCCAGGATCCCCGGGACCTCCTGTACGCCGACACGGTCGCGGCGGAGTGCGCCGCCGCCGACGAGGACGCGCAGGCCGCCCCCGGCACCTGCCGCGCCCTCGTCTCCGAACTGCTCCCGGACATCACCGACGGCACCCACCCCCGCGACCTCTCCGAGGGCCAGCGCCTGGCGCTCGCGCTGGCCGTGGTGCTGACCGCCCGCCCGCCCCTGCTCCTGCTGGACGAGCCGACCCGCGGTCTGGACTACGCGGCGAAGGCCCGTCTGGTCGCCGTCCTGCGCGATCTCGCCGCCGGGGGACACGCGATCGTGCTGGCGACGCACGACGTGGAGCTGGCCGCCGAGCTGGCGCAGCGTGTGGTGCTGCTGGCCGAGGGCGAGGTGATCGCCGACGGCCCGATGGCGGAGATCGTCGTCTCCTCCCCCTCCTTCGCCCCGCAGGTGACGAAGATCCTGGCGCCCCAGCACTGGCTGACCGTCTCCGAGGTCCGCGAGGCCCTCCGGTGAACCGCCGCCCGCACGCCGTCCGCCTCGGCCCCCGGTCCCTCGCCGCCCTCGCCCTCACCGGCGCCGTGGGCCTGGTCGCCTTCTGCTGGCCCTTCCTCGCCCCGCCCCGCTCTCAGCTCGGCGCCCACGCCCAGGACGCGCCCTGGCTCTTCGCGGGCCTGCTGATCCTCCTGGTCGCGGTGGTCGCGGCGACCATCTCGGAGTCGGACCTCGGCCCCAAGGCGGTGGCCATGCTCGGCGTCCTCGCGGCGACGGGCGCGGCGCTGCGGCCGATCGGCGCCGGCACGGCGGGCCTGGAGCCGATGTTTTTCCTGATGGTGCTGAGCGGCCGGGTGCTCGGCCCGGGCTTCGGATTCACCCTGGGCTCGGTGACGATGTTCGCGTCCGCCCTGCTCACGGGCGGGGTCGGGCCGTGGCTGCCGTTCCAGATGCTGGCGATGGGCTGGTTCACGATGGGCGCCGGCCTGCTCCCGGGCCCGGTCCGCCTGCGCGGTCGCGCCGAGCTGCTGCTGCTCGCGGTCTACGGCTTCCTGGCCGCGTTCGCCTACGGCACGGTGATGAACCTGGCGGGCTGGCCCTTCATGGGCGGCGGGGCCTCGGGCATCTCCTTCGTCGCCGGGGATCCCGTCGCCGCCAACCTGGCCCGTTTCGTCGCGTACTGCACGGCCACCTCCCTCGGCTGGGACCTGGGGCGGGCCCTGTGCACGGTCGTGCTGACCCTCGCGCTCGGTCCCGCCGTGCTGCGGGCGCTGCGCCGGGCGACCCGGCGGGCCGCCTTCGAGACCGCGGTCACCTTCGAGGGTCCCGGACGGTGACGCAGCGCACGAATCCGGGCGCGTGAGGTGAGCGGACCGGTGAAGGACCCCACATGACGCACGTCACCTACGACCCCGGACCGTAGTCGCATTTGCCCGATTCACCCCTTCGCGCACCCCCTCTGACCTGCGAATTGAGACGCACGCCACATTCCCGGCATTCTCGTCCGATCCGGCCACCACTAGTAAAGGGGGTCATTGCGGGCACCTCCCGGGGCTGCTTATCTGGATGACGTCGCCAGGCGCCACGAGCCCACAGCGGGCCGCGGCGCCGACGCATGCGGACCACTCCACATGGCCCACCCCATGCGAGCGACACCCCCGCCCCCGACGCAAGAGGTACTTCGTGACCGTCTCCATCATCCGCCGCATCGCTTCCCCGAAGAAGGTCCTCACCACCGCCGCCGTGGCCGCCGCCACCGCCGGCATGGCGCTCACCGCCGCTCCGGCTCACGCCGCCCCGGCCCAGGCTTCCTCCGCCCAGGCGATCGCGCACAAGATGATCCCGGACGCCGCGCAGTTCAACGCCTTCAGCAAGATCGTCTCCCACGAGAGCGGCTGGAACCCCCACGCCACCAACAGCTCCTCCGGCGCCTACGGCCTCGTCCAGGCACTGCCCGCCTCCAAGATGGCCTCCGCCGGCGGCGACTGGAAGACCAACCCCGCCACCCAGATCAAGTGGGGCCTGGACTACATGAACTCCCGCTACGGCAGCCCCGCCAAGGCCTGGAACTTCTGGCAGGCCAACGGCTGGTACTGAGCCGACAGCACCCACGCTTCCCGCACCCCCGCCCACCCGGCGGGGGTGCGCGCGTATACACGGGGGCCTCCGCCGAACGGGCCGCCTTTCGCCCGCCCCCGGCGTGCCCCGCCCCGCCCCCGCACCCGCTGCCGCAGGCTGCTGCGCATGCTGCCGGACCCGGAGACACGCGGGCTGCGGCTGGTGGCCGTGCTGCTCGCCCTCACCGTGGTCAGCGGCCTGATCGACGCCGTCGGCTATCTGGGCCTCGGCCGGGTCTTCACCGCCAACATGACCGGCAACGTCGTCATCCTCGGTTTCGCCGCCGCCGGCGCCCCCGGCTTCTCCGTGCCCCACACGGCCACGTCCCTGTGCTGCTTCCTGCTGGGCGCGGTGACCGGCGGCCGGCTCGCCGTCCGGCACGGCCGGGGCTTCCGCCGCCGCCGGACCCGGCTGACCCTGGCGGCGGAAGCGGTGCTGGTCGGCGCGTCGGCGGCCGTCGCCTTCGCCTGGCCGGACACCGGCGCCACCCGGTACGCCCTGATCGCGCTCACCGCCTACGCGATGGGCCTGCGCAACGCCACCGTCCGCAAGCTGGGCGTGCCCGACCTCACCACCACCGTGCTGACGATGACCCTGACCGCCCTCGCCTCCGAGTCCCGCCTCGGCGACGGCACCGGCCACCGCTCCCCGCGCCGCACGGCCGCCGTCCTCGCGATGACCGGCGGCGCGTGCCTGGGCGCCTGGCTGGTGCGGCGGCACGGCCTGGCCGTGCCGCTGCTGCTCGCCGCGCTCGCCTCGGCCGTACTGGCGGTGGCCGCCTCGGGCCGGGAGTAGGCACACCGCACCTGAGCGGTCCGGATCAAGCATGGCGTGAAGCCGCGCTGCGCTCTCCGGCGCACGCGCGTATGTTCCGGTGGACCCCGTCGGACCGGCCGTACCCGCAAGACCCTTGCGGTGGTGGAGAGCGCGTCAGCAGACTGCCGGGCAGGAACTAGAACACGTACTAGTTTCTGGAGGAGAGCCGCCCGGAGAGGACCCGCGCCCATGGCCGCCGAACCCGTGATCGTCGAAGCCGTCCGCACCCCCATCGGCCGGCGCGGCGGCGCGCTCGCCGATCTGCACCCGGCCCGTCTGCTGGGCGAGACCTACCGTGAACTCCTCGACCGCGCCGGCATCCCCGCCGACGCGGTCGAGCAGATCGTCGGCGGCACGGCGACCCCCGCCGGCGAGCAGTCCATGAACGCCGCGCGCACGGCCTGGCTGGCCATGGGCCTGCCCTACGAGACGGCCGCGAGCACGGTCGACTGCCAGTGCGGTTCCTCGCAGCAGGCGTCCCACATGGTGGCCAACATGGTCGCGGCGGGCGTGATCGACATCGGCATCAGCTGCGGTGTCGAGTCCATGTCCCGGGTCCCGCCGGGCTCCGGCTCCAAGCACGGCCCCGGCAGACCCTTCCCGGACGAGTGGAACGTCGACCTCCCCCACCAGTTCGAGGCCGCCGAGCGCATCGCCCGGCACCGGGGGCTGACCCGGGAGGACGTGGACGCGCTCGGCCTGCTGTCCCAGGAGCGCGCCGCCCACGCCTGGGCGGAGGAACGCTTCAAGCGGGAGACCTTCGCCGTCCAGGTGCCCACCACGGAGGAGGAGCAGGACGCCGGTCAGGGCATGTGGCGCCTGGTCGACAGGGACGAGGGCCTGCGGGACACCACCCCGGAGGAGCTGGCCGGCCTGAAGCCGGTCATGCCGACGGCCGTGCACACCGCCGGGAATTCCGCCCGGATCTCCGACGGGGCGGCGGCCGTCATGTGGGCGTCCAAGCGGATGGCCCGCGCGCTGAGACTGAGGCCGAGGGCCCGGATCGTCGCCCAGGCACTGGTCGGCGCCGACCCCCACTTCCACCTGGACGGCTCGATCGACGCCACCCGCACGGTCCTCGGCAAGGCGGGCATGACCCTGGACGACATCGACCTCGTGGAGATCAACGAGGCGTTCGCCTCCGTCGTCCTGAGCTGGGTCCGGGTCTTCGACCAGAACCTCGACAAGGTCAACGTCAACGGCGGTGCGATCGCCCTCGGCCACCCGGTCGGCGCGACCGGCGCCCGCCTCGTCATCACCGCGCTGCACGAACTGGAGCGCGCGGACAAGGAGTTCGCCCTCGTCACCATGGGCGCGGGCGGCGGCCTGGCGACCGCGACGATCATCCAGCGGCTGTAGCCGCCCAGGCGACGAAGCCGCCGAAGGCGGCGGGGCCGACGTTCAGCACGGGCCCCGCCGGGTTCTTGGAGTCGCGGATGGCGACGGTGGTGGTGCAAGGGGGTGCGGCGACCTCTACGCAATCGCCGCCCTGATCACTGCTGTACGAGGACTTTTGCCAGGTCAGATCACCCAGGGGAGCGCACTCGACGCACGAGCCGCCCTGGTCGCCGCTGTAGCTCGACTTACGCCACTTGCTCTCCATAGCGGTCCTCCATTACGCGTCGGATCACCTCCGCCGACTTCTTGATCGAGAGCGCGGCGGCCTGGAGGTGATCGTAACGGAGCGAGCAGTCCTGGACCGTGTCCGGGTTCGCGGTCGGGTGCCCACTGCCATATCCCTCCGTGTAGACGATCGTTGGGTCACTGGCGAAGCGGTAGACGTTGAACGAGCCGGTTAGTCCGGCGTGTGCTCCTGCGGAGAACGGCAGGATCTGGATGTTGGCCCGGGGCTCGGCCTCGAAGGACAACAGGTGGGCCAGTTGCCCACTCATGACCTCCGGACCGCCGATCTCCTGGTGCAGTGCGGCCTCGCTGAGAACCATCCAGAAGACGGGCGGCTTCGGCTTCTCGAAGATCCGCTGACGAGCCATTCGCGCGGCGGTTCGGTCGTCAAGCTTGGCTTCATCCAGCACCCCGAGCACCGAGCGCGCGTATGCCTCAGTCTGGAAGAGCCCGTGGACCATGCCCGTCTGGAAGGTGCAGATCTCAACCGCCCGCGCCTCCAACTCCGCCGTCTCCCGGAACCAAGCCGGAAGTTGACTACGAAGCACCAGCTCCACAAGCCGGGTGAGCGCACCCCCCGTCCCCAGCGCCGCGTCCACCCGCTGACTGAACTCCAGGGTGGGGACTTTCCTGGCCGTCTCGACCTGACCGATGAGCGAGCCGGTGTAGTTGACGATCTCGCCGAGCTGGCGTTGCGTGAGTCCCGCCGCCTCCCGGTACCGCCGCAGCTCGAAGCCGTAGTAGTGGAGTGGAGACGCGCCCGCGTCGAGGGTGCTGATGTTGGCCACGGTGGGACCCCTCTCACGCAACAGAGTCCACGCGGGGACTCGTTGTGTTCTTCCTGTAGCCGAGCGTAGTGATGACACGTCAGCCTCGTACCGTGAACCTGAATTTTCCCCACATTCCCCAGTACCGCATGGAAATCACGGTCGGCGAGCACTCGGTGCGCCACATCCGCCGGATCGTCCGCTCGCTGCTGCGCGAGTGGGAGCTGGAGCCGCTGACGTTCGCCGTGGAGCTGGGCGTGAGCGAGCTGGTCACCAACGTCGTACGGCACGTGCCCGACCGCCGCTGCCGGGTGGTCGTGGCCCGGGAGGCGTCCGGGGTCCGCGCCGAGGTGACCGACGGCCACGCCGCACTCCCCCACCTGGAGACCGAGGTGGACGAGGAGTCGGAGGGCGGCCGGGGCCTGGCCCTGCTGGACGCCGTGGTGGACAAGTGGGGCGTGTCACCGGGCGCCGGTGGCGGAAAGACGGTCTGGTTCGAGTGCCACGGCGCCCCCGCGGCGTCCGCCGGCGAACTCAGCCGATGACGCGCACGGACAGGGGGTTCGCGTAGGACACCGACGCGCCAGGGGGCAGGATATTGGTGAGGTTGGTGCAGTTCGCGTTGTAGTAGTAACTAAGCGTGTGGTCCGTGTTGTTGGTGAGGATCCGTGCGCGGGCTCGGAGGTTGAGGCAGACGCGGTCCGGCGGGTTGTCGATCTGGAACGCCTGTCCGGAGGCAGAGATGTACCGGATGTTTCCGGTGGCGGCCTGCGCGTTCGAGGTCAGGCCGGCGGCCAAGACGGCGGCGGTGCCGACCGTCAGGGCGAGCCTGGCCGCATGTGCGATTCGGAGCATGGGAGGTCTACCTTTCCCGGGTGGCGTGAAGGGGGCGCCGGCGGGCGTCGGCGGAAGGGCGGCCGGTCCGGGCGCCATGGCGGCCCCGCCGCGTCCGCCCGCCGACCGAAAGGGCCGGTTGCGAACCCGGCTCAGCCGACGACGCGCACGGACAGGGGGTTCTGGGAGGACACCGTCCGGCCGGGGGCCAGGTTGCCGGTGAAGTTGGCGCAGTTGGCGGCGAAGAAGTAACTCACCGTTTTGTTCGTCTCGTTGACCAGGAGCCGTGCGCGGACCTGGAGGTTGAGGCAGACGTTGTCCGGTGGGTTGTCGATCTGGAATTCCTGCCCTGCGGCGCTGATGTACCGGATCCTCCCCTGGGCGGCCTCCGCGTTGGAGGTCAGACCGATCGCCAGGACGGCCGCGGTGCCGGCCGTCAAGCCGGCTCTGGTCAGACGTGCGAAGCGGTTCATGAGCGGGCTTTCCCTTCCCGTTCCAGCCCTCGAAAGGGCGATCCCACCGATCGGGGGATAAAAGGAGACACGCATGAACCATCACCCGAACAAGTGATGCTCCGGCGGTCGCCGCAAGCCGGGCGCATCGCGGGGACGAGTTCTTCATGGCGTTCCTCCGGGCAGTCGGCCCGGGCGGACGGCCGCCTCCTCCCCCTGCGTGCGCACGCTCTCACTGTGACCCAAGCAGTGGCCGGTCGCACCTCGAGAGGGTGAGGAAGGGGTGCGGGGAGGCCGAGGGCCTTCACCATGTGCCGTCATACGCCCGGATCAGGCTGGTCCCGCGGGACCCCGGTTGCAGGTCAGGGGCGCGATAAGGATCACATCAGAGGACAGGAATGATCTTGGCTGAGGGGGCAGACGTACCTGCGTAGCCGCGGTTTTGCTGCACTGTGCACCTAAACGCATACAGCACGTAAGACGCAGAAGCCGCCTATGGTCGATTTTCGGCCCACGCACGTCATCGTTGCCGTCGGCGGGCCCGAACCTGTCCCCGTCGAAAGGTAGGCGAGCCCCGTTTTGGCGACCGCCACTGCCGTCACCCCGCGTCCGACGACCCGCCGGGCCGCCAAGGCCCGCAATGTCACCGTCACCGACCCCGCCCTGGTCAGGCGCGCCGTCAAGGCGGCAGCGCTCGGCAACGCCATGGAGTGGTTCGACTTCGGTGTCTACAGCTACATCGCGGTCACCCTGGGCAAGGTCTTCTTCCCCTCCGGCAACCCCACCGCGCAGTTGCTGTCCACGTTCGGTGCCTTCGCGGCGGCCTTCCTGGTCCGTCCGCTGGGGGGCATGGTCTTCGGCCCGCTGGGCGACCGCATCGGCCGTCAGAAGGTCCTCGCCCTGACGATGATCATGATGGCGGCGGGCACGTTCGCCATCGGCCTGATCCCGTCCTACTCGGTGATCGGCGTCGGCGCGCCGCTCCTGCTGCTGGCCGCCCGGCTGGTGCAGGGCTTCTCCACCGGCGGCGAGTACGCGGGCGCGTCCACCTTCATCGCCGAGTACGCGCCGGACAAGAAGCGCGGCTTCTTCGGGAGCTGGCTGGAGTTCGGCACGCTCGCCGGCTACATCGGCGGCGCGGGTCTGGTCACCCTGATGACCGCCCTGCTGTCCTCCGAGGACCTGCTCTCCTGGGGCTGGCGCATCCCGTTCCTGATCGCGGGCCCGATGGGCATCATCGGCCTGTACCTGCGGATGCGGCTGGAGGAGACCCCGGCGTTCGCCGCGCAGCTGGAGAAGGCGGAGACCCGGCCGAAGGTGCCGCTGCGCGACATGGTCACGGGCCAGTGGAAGGCGCTGCTGATCTGCATGGGCCTGGTGCTGGTCTTCAACGTCACCGACTACATGCTGCTGTCGTACATGCCGAGCTACCTCACCAGTGAGCTGAAGTACGACGAGACCCACGGCCTGCTGGTCGTGCTCGCCGTGATGGCCCTGATGATGATCGTCCAGCCGTTCGCCGGCGCGCTCACCGACCGGATCGGCCGCCGCCCGGTGATCGCGGCGGGCTGCGCGGGCTTCCTGCTGCTGTCCGTCCCGGCGCTGCTGCTGATCCGCCAGGGCAGCCTGCTCGCGGTGGGCCTCGGCATGGCCGCGCTGGGCCTGCTGCTGGTGTGCTTCACCGCCGCCATGCCGGCCGCGCTGCCCGCGCTCTTCCCGACCCGGGTGCGCTACGGTTCCCTGTCGATCGGCTTCAACGTGTCCGTGTCCCTGTTCGGCGGTACGACCCCGCTCGTCGTGACCGCGCTGATCGGGGCGACCGGGAACATGATGATGCCCGCGTACTACATGATGGCCGCCGCCGTCGTGGGCGGGTTCGCCGTCTGGCGGATGTCGGAGTCGGCGGGCCGCCCGCTGCCGGGCTCGGCGCCGTCGGTCGAGGGCAGCTGACCTCCCTCGCGTGCCGTTCAGGGGCCCGGGGGGGGGGGGGGGTGGGGGGGGGGGGGCCCCCGCCCCCCCGCGGTCCCCCCGCTCGGCG
>NZ_JBVHXT010000025.1:127070-136415 GCF_055569255.1 Streptomyces sp. NPDC029296 | reverse complement strand
TCCACACCGAACCCGGAAGGCCCTCACCCGTTCAAGACCTCTCAGCCGAGACCTGGCTCACCTGTCCACAACCTCCCCGGACAGAACAGCTAGCGAAGCGGATTGACGGGGTCCCTTGCGGCGGCGGTACAGTCGAGGTCACGGCCCTATGACAACGATGTCGCGCGCCCACGGCGGGTCACGCCGGACACGCGCTTTCCGACCCCCCTCCCCGGGCAGGTGCCCCACCCCCCTCGCCTGCCCGGCTCGCGGACCCGGTGCCCTCGGCCACCGGGTCCGCCCAGAGCGGTCCGGACCCCCGGGCGGTACGGCGAAGGGCCGCGCCCCCGGGTGCCGGGAGCGCGGCCCTGTGCCGCCGTGCCGAACCGCTTACTTGCGGATCAGGTTGCGCAGCACGTACTGCATGATGCCGCCGTTGCGGTAGTAGTCGGCCTCACCGGGGGTGTCGATGCGGACGACCGCGTCGAACTCGACACCGGTGTCGGTGGTGACCTTCACGGTGCGCGGGGTGCGGCCCTCGTTCAGCTCGGTGACGCCGGAGAAGGAGAAGGTCTCCTCGCCGGTCAGACCGAGGGAGTCGGCGGACGCGCCCTCCGGGAACTGCAGCGGCAGGACGCCCATGCCGATGAGGTTCGAGCGGTGGATGCGCTCGTAGGACTCGGCGATGACGGCCTTCACGCCGAGCAGCGCGGTGCCCTTGGCCGCCCAGTCGCGGGACGAGCCGGAACCGTACTCCTTGCCGGCCAGGACGACCAGCGGGATGCCGGCGGCCTGGTAGTTCTGCGAGGCGTCGTAGATGAAGGAGACCGGGGCATCCCCGTCACCTTCGGCGGCCCGCGTGAAGTCGCGGGTGTAGCCGCCCTCGGTGCCCGGCGCGATCTGGTTGCGCAGGCGGATGTTGGCGAACGTGCCGCGGATCATGACCTCGTGGTTGCCTCGGCGGGAGCCGTAGGAGTTGAAGTCGCGCCGCTCGACGCCGTGCTCGGTGAGGTACTTGCCGGCGGGGGTGTCGGCCTTGATGGCACCGGCCGGGGAGATGTGGTCGGTGGTGACCGAGTCGCCCAGCTTGGCCAGGACACGGGCGCCGGTGATGTCCTCGACCGGGGCCGGGTCCATGGTCATGCCCTCGAAGTACGGGGGCTTGCGGACGTAGGTGGACTCCGCGTCCCACTCGAAGGTGTCGCCGGTCGGGATCGGCAGCGACTGCCACTGGGCGTCGCCGGCGAAGACGTCGCTGTAGGACTTGGAGAACATGTCCTCGCCGATGGCGCCCGCGACGACGTCGTTCACCTCGGCCTCGGAGGGCCAGATGTCCTTCAGGTAGACCGGGTTGCCGTCCTGGTCGGTGCCGAGGGCCTCGCGGGTGATGTCCAGCTTCATGGAGCCGGCGATGGCGTAGGCGACGACCAGCGGCGGGGACGCCAGGTAGTTCATCTTGACGTCGGGGTTGATGCGGCCCTCGAAGTTCCGGTTGCCGGAGAGGACCGAGGTGACGGCGAGGTCGTGGTCGTTGACGGCCTTGGAGACCTCGTCCGGCAGCGGGCCGGAGTTGCCGATGCAGGTGGTGCAGCCGTAGCCGACCAGGTTGAAGCCGAGCTTGTCCAGGTACGGCGTGAGGCCGGCCTTGTCGAAGTAGTCGGTGACGACCTTGGAGCCCGGGGCCAGGGTGGACTTCACCCACGGCTTGCGGGTCAGGCCCTTCTCGACCGCCTTCTTGGCCACCAGGGCGGCGGCGACCATGACGTACGGGTTGGAGGTGTTGGTGCAGGAGGTGATGGCCGCGACCGTCACCGCACCGTGGTCCAGCTCGTAGCCGGTGCCGTCGGGGGCGGTCACCCGGACCGGGTTGGACGGGACGGCACCGGTGCCCTGGCCGTGCTGCGGGGCGCCCGCGCCGTTGTCCTGGTGGCCGTAGGCCGGGGCGTCGGAGGCCGGGAAGGACTCGGCGCTGGCCTCGTCCACCGGGGAGGCGGCGGCGTCCGCGGTCTGCGCGACCGGCGCCTCGACGTAGTTGAGGACGTCCTTGGCGAACTGCTGGGCCGCCTCGGCGAGGACGATGCGGTCCTGCGGGCGCTTCGGGCCGGCGATGGAGGGGACGACCGTGGAGAGGTCCAGCTCCAGCTTCTCGGAGAAGTCGGGCTCGGCGGCCGGGTCCAGCCAGAGGCCCTGCTCCTTGGCGTACGCCTCGACCAGCGCGACCTGCTGCTCGGAACGGCCGGTCAGGCGCAGGTAGCTCAGGGTCTCGTCGTCGATCGGGAAGATGGCGGCGGTGGAGCCGAACTCCGGCGACATGTTGCCGATGGTGGCGCGGTTGGCCAGGGAGGTGGCGGCCACGCCCTCGCCGTAGAACTCGACGAACTTGCCGACCACACCGTGCTTGCGGAGCATCTCGGTGATCGTGAGCACGAGGTCGGTGGCGGTGGTGCCGGGGCTCAGCTCGCCGGTGAGCTTGAAGCCGACGACGCGCGGGATGAGCATGGAGACCGGCTGGCCGAGCATGGCGGCCTCGGCCTCGATGCCGCCGACGCCCCACCCGAGGACGCCGAGGCCGTTGACCATGGTGGTGTGCGAGTCGGTGCCGACCAGGGTGTCGGGGTACGCCTTGCCGTCGCGGACCATGACGACACGGGCCAGGTGCTCGATGTTCACCTGGTGGACGATGCCGGTGCCCGGCGGGACGACCTTGAACTCGTCGAAGGCGGTCTGGCCCCAGCGCAGGAACTGGTAGCGCTCCTTGTTGCGGCCGTACTCCAGCTCGACGTTCTGCTTGAAGGCGTCGGTGGTGCCGAACTTGTCGGCGATGACGGAGTGGTCGATGACCAGCTCGGCCGGCGCCAGCGGGTTGATCTTCGCCGGGTCGCCGCCCAGCTCCTTCACGGCCTCGCGCATCGTGGCGAGGTCCACGACGCAGGGGACACCGGTGAAGTCCTGCATGATCACGCGGGCCGGCGTGAACTGGATCTCCTGGCTGGGCTGGGCCTGGGAGTCCCAGCCGCCGAGGGCGCGGATGTGGTCGGCGGTGATGTTCGCGCCGTCCTCCGTGCGGAGCAGGTTCTCCAGCAGGACCTTGAGGCTGTACGGCAGCCGGGCCGAGCCCTCCACCTTGTCCAGCCGGAAGATCTCGTACGACTCGCCGCCCACCTGCAGCGTGCTGCGGGCGTCGAAGCTGTTCGCCGACACGACAGTCTCCTTCATTGATGTGCGCGTACCACCGTCAATCCTGCCGCCACACCGGCTTGGCCGAACCAGTGAGGTCAGGCTAAGTTAGGCATGCCTTACCAATGCGGCGACCGCGGTGCGCCTCGGCAGATATCTCGATGTCGAGATAACACTAGTACATGGGCGCCGCCTGGTCATGTCCGCACGCCTCGGTGAACCCGGTCACGGGCTCCGGCATCCGCCCCGCGGCTGCCCGGAAGCGCTTCCGGGCGGCCGCGGGGCGCTCGCTCAGACGGAGGTCCGCTCCACCGGGATCCACAGCTCGGCGTCCGCCTCCGCCTGGTCCCGTACGGGCCCGACGCGCAGTATCTCGGGGCCCGGCCTGCTGCGGTACGGGTTGGACGGGAACCACTGGGTGAACACGTCCCGCCACAGGTGCTGGAGCGCCTCGGGGAACGGGCCGGAGCTCTCGAAGACGGCCCACGTGCCCGCCGGAACGGCGAGGACGTCCATGTCCTCGGGGGCTTCGGCGCCGGTCACCACTCCGTGGTAGTAGTCCAGCTCGGTCCCCTCCGCCCGGCTCGGGTCGAGCTGGTCGCTCACCCCGACGATCCCCTCCGGCTCCTGGTCGGACAGCGCCGCGACGCGCCCGAGCGTCTCCGGGCCGATGCCCCGGACGAAGTCGGCGATCGCCTGGTTGACCCCCTGGTGGACGAGCGGGACGCGGGCCTTCCTGCCGACCACCCGGAAGGCCTCCTTCTCCGTGATCCTGTATCGCATGCTGCTGCTCCCTTCGATGATGAGACGGAAGGACATCCGGGGCTGGGAACGCAGAGCCGCACCGGTCCGCCGGGCCTCCCCCGGCCCCACGCCGTGGAGGGCGCGGAACGCGCGGGCGAACGCCTCCCCCGAGCCGTAGCCGTAGCGCGTCGCGACGTCCAGCAGCGTCCGCTCGCCGGCGAGCACCTCGGCGCCCGCCACGGTCAGCCGCCTGCGGCGGATGTACTCCGACAGCGGGACGCCCGCCAGCGCGGAGAAAAGCCGGCGGAAGTGGTATTCCGACGTCACCGCGATGCGCGCCAGCTCGGCCACCTCGATCGGCTGGTCGAGGTGCGACTCGATGTGTTCCATGGCCTGGTTGAGCCTCTCCAGCACCCGGGCCTCCTTCCCTTTCGCTCACTCACGTTAGGAAGGCACCACCCTGCCGGACCCGACTTCCCGTGCCCGGTGCGGTCGGGTGCCGCGGGCACGGAACCCGGGCCCCGGGTCGCCGCGTTGGGCCGAACGGGTTGACGATTGGTCATCTCATCATCCGAACGGACCCCCCTGGCGAGCGCCATCTCATATCTGAGATAGCCTCAAGGTCATGTCAGACGACTACCTCGTACGCATCGGCAAGCTCATCCGTGACGCCCGGCAGCACCGGGGCTGGACGCAGGCACAGCTCGCGGAGGCGCTCGGCACCAGCCAGAGCGCGGTGAACCGCATCGAGCGCGGCAACCAAAACATCAGCCTTGAGATGATCGCCCGAATCGGTGAAGCCCTGGACAGCGAGATCGTGTCCCTGGGCTACGCGGGTCCGATGCATCTGCGCGTGGTCGGCGGCCGCCGTCTGTCCGGCGCCATCGACGTCAAGACCAGCAAGAACGCGTGCGTGGCCCTGCTGTGCGCGACGCTGCTGAACAAGGGACGCACGGTGCTGCGCCGGGTGGCGCGCATCGAGGAGGTGTACCGCCTGCTGGAGGTACTGAACTCCATCGGCGTCCGCACCCGCTGGATCAACGACGGCGTGGACCTGGAGATCGTGCCGCCCGCCGAGCTGGAGATGGCGGCGATCGACGCGGAGGCCGCCGTGCGCACCCGCTCGATCATCATGTTCTTCGGTCCGCTGCTGCACCGCATGGACCGCTTCAAGCTGCCGTACGCCGGCGGCTGCGACCTGGGCACGCGGACCATCGAGCCGCACATGATCGCGCTGCGCCGGTTCGGTCTGGACATCGCGGCCACCGAGGGCCAGTACCACGCCCAGGTGGACCGCTCGGTCCGCCCCGACCGGCCGATCGTGCTGACCGAGCGCGGCGACACCGTGACCGAGAACGCGCTGCTGGCCGCCGCCCGCCACGACGGCGTCACGGTCATCCGCAACGCCTCCTCCAACTACATGGTCCAGGACCTGTGCTTCTTCCTGGAGGCGCTGGGCGTGAAGGTGGAGGGCATCGGCACCACCACGCTCACCGTGCACGGCGTGCCGACCATCGACGTCGACGTCGACTACTCGCCCTCCGAGGACCCGGTCGAGGCGATGAGCCTGCTGGCCGCCGCCGTGGTCACCGAGTCGGAACTGACGGTGCGCCGGGTCCCGATCGAGTTCCTGGAGATCGAGCTGGCGGTCCTGGAGGAGATGGGCCTCGACCACGACCGCAGCCCCGAGTACTGCGCGGACAACGGCCGTACGCGCCTGGTCGACCTCACGGTCCGCCCCTCCAAGCTGGAGGCGCCGATCGACAAGATCCACCCCATGCCGTTCCCCGGCCTGAACATCGACAACGTCCCGTTCTTCGCGGCCATCGCGGCCACCGCGCAGGGCAAGACCCTCATCCACGACTGGGTCTACGACAACCGCGCCATCTATCTGACCGACCTCAACCGCCTCGGCGGCCGGCTCCAGTTGCTGGACCCGCACCGGGTCCTGGTCGAGGGCCCGACCCGCTGGCGCGCTGCCGAGATGATGTGCCCGCCGGCCCTGCGCCCGGCGGTGGTCGTCCTGCTGGCGATGATGGCGGCGGAGGGCACGTCGGTGCTCCGCAACGTCTACGTCATCAACCGCGGCTACGAGGACCTGGCGGAACGCCTGAACTCGATCGGGGCGCAGATCGAGATCTTCCGGGACATCTGAGACGCGTACGCCGCCGCATGCCGCCCCGACCCGTGAGGAAACGGATCCGGTCGGGGCGGCGGCAGCTCCGGGACGGGCACGCGCCGCACTCCGCCCGGTCGCCCGGCTCCGCCTTGCCGCGGACGAACAGGCCGGGCCCGGTGGTCACGGCCGGGCGGCCCGTCCGGGGGCCGTCGGGCGGCGCTCGGGCGGCGTTCAGGCGCGCAGGTGGCGGCTCACGTCGCCCGTCAAGCGGATGCGGACACGGCGTTCCGCGAACCGCCACCGGCCGTCGCGACGGTGGAAGCGGTCGTGGTAGCGGCCCGCCGCGATGGGCCCCAGCGGCAGGCCGGGCAGGGCCTGGAAGACGGTGACGTAGGAACGCGCCGTGGCGGTGTCCGACTCCTCGTCGACCTCGACGGCGATGTTCGTCGTGGCGTGGTGGGTACGCGGCGTGCCGTCCTCGTAGAGGATCACGGCGTCCCTGAGCAGCTTCTCGACGGCCGCGCCGCCCTCGGCCGGCGCGCCGCTGCCGAGGAACACGGCGTCGGCGAACAGCGCGCCCACGCCGGCGAAGTCACCGTCGTCCACCAGTTCCGCGTACTCGGCGATCAGGTTGACGACGGCGTTCGTGTCCGCGACTGGGTTCATGACACGCGAGCGTAGGGGACGGGAGCCGGCGCGGCGGATTCGCTGCCCGCCTCCGGCAGGCCGCAGCGCTCGCGGGCCGGGGTACGGCCGTGGCCGGCGTGGAGAAAGTGGTTCACGCCGGACACGGCCGGTGGGTCAGGGCTGTTCGGGGGGCGGGGTCAGAAGGTCACGTCCGAGCAGGCGTAGAACGCGTTGCCCGTGTCGGCGATGGTCCACACGCCGAGGATGACGTGGTGGCCGCTCAGCCCGGTCGGCAGGGTGCCGCTGTGGCTGAGGGTGGCCGGCGGCTGCTTGCCGCCGTAGGGGACCGTCAGGAACGGGGTCGTGTTCAGGTCGGCGCGCGTGAGGGCGTGACCCTGGTTCCAGCCCTGCTTGGTGACGTAGTACCGGAAGTCGGTCGTCGCGTGCCGTGCCTCGAACTGCCAGCGGAAGGTGTAGCTCTGGCCGCCGGTGACCTTCGTGGTGGGCCATTCCGTGCCCCTGGGGGTGCGGGCGCCGTCGAGCTGGCCGAACCGGGTCTCGCCGCCGGAGCAGAGCTGCCCGTCCGCCGGTCCGCCCGCCGGGAAGCCCTTGGGGCCCTCGACGCTCTGCGGTTCCCACTGGATCTCGCCGCAGCCCCGGACCGTGCCGTCGGCGCACAGCAACTGCCTGCTGATGGGGAGGTCGGTGTAGCCGTGACCGCTGGCGCCGCCGGTGGACAGGGCGAAGGCCCCGGCGGTGCTGAGGCCCAACACGGCCGCGTACAACTTGGCCTTGGTGCGCATGTAGCCGCTCCTCGGAACGTGTGGGGAGTTCGGTGAGCCGTACCGTGCATGTTGGTCTAGACCAAGCCCAGGCTAGGGCGATGGACTGAACATGTCCATACCAATGCCGGACCGGCCCTGCCCCGTCGCCCGCCCCGCGTCCGCGTGCGACTCCGCACGGCCGCGCCGGCTCAACCCGGCGTTCGCCTGGACAACGTTGTCAGACACCGGGCAGAGTGGCCGTCCGCGGACACCCGTACGCGCGCCGGTTCTCTCCCCGCCCGAAAGGAACCCCCACCCCATGGACCGCCTCACCAACGCCGTCCGCCCCTACCCCTGGGGCTCGGTCACCGCGCTGCCCGAGCTGATGGGGGTCGCCCCGGACGGCTCGCCCCAGGCCGAGTTGTGGATGGGCGCCCATCCCGCCGCGCCGTCCCGGCTGGAGCGCGGGGGCCGGACGCTGGGGCTCGACGAGGTCATCGAGGCCGATCCCCGGGGCGAGTTGGGCGATGAGCCCGTACGGCGGTTCGGGCCGCGGCTGCCCTTCCTCCTCAAGCTGCTGGCGGCCGACGCCCCCTTGTCCCTCCAGGTGCACCCCGACGCGGCCCGGGCGGCCGCCGGATACGCGCGGGAGAACGCCCGGGGCGTCCCGCTCGACGCACCCCACCGCACCTACCGGGACGCACAGCACAAGCCGGAGATGATCGTCGCGCTCACCCCGTTCGAGGGCCTGTGCGGGTTCCGGCCGCCGCGCGAGTGCGCCGGACTGCTGGACGCCCTGCGGGTGGACCGGCTGGCGCCGTACGCCGCGACACTCCGCTCGGCCCCGGAGGAGGACGCGCTGCGGGAGGTCTTCCCGGCCCTCCTCTCCCTCCCGCCGGACCTGCTCGCCGAGATCGGCGGCGCGCTGGCGGCGGCGGCCCGGCGGCCGGGGCCGCTGCGGGACGCCTTCGCCGGGTACGACCGGATAGCCCGCGCCCATCCCGGGGATCCCGGCGTGCCGGCCGCCCTGCTGGTCCGGCAGGTCCGGCTGGCGCCCGGGGAGGGCCTGTTCCTCGGGCCGGGTGTGCCGCACGCCTATGTGAAGGGGCTGGGCGTGGAGGTCATGGCCGCCTCGGACAACGTCCTGCGCTGCGGTCTGACGAGCAAGCACGTGGACGTGCCGGAACTCCTGCGCGTGGTCCGCTTCGACGCCGCCGAGGCCGCGGTGGTGCGGCCGGTGCGCGCGGCGGCCGGTGAAGAGGTGTACCCGGCCCCGGTCGACGACTTCCGGCTGTCCCGTCTCGTCCTGGACGGCCGCGGCGTCGCCCGCGCCCTGCCCGCGTCCCGCCCCCAGATCCTGGTGTGCACCGACGGCGCGGTCCGCCTCGCCGGCCCCGGGGCGGAGGCCGCCCTCCCGCCGGGGGCCTCCGTCTTCGTGCCGGCCGGAGAAGAGGTCACCGTCTTCGGTGCGGGAATGGTGTTCCGGGCGACCACAGGCGTATGACCTCAACTGAACTCCAACTAAACTTAACCGGTTTGGCTCAGATGGTTGTCACCTCTACTGTCTCGTTCTAGCCTCTCTTCCAGCCACCGATGAAGGCATTTCACGCCACTTCTTTTCCGGCGGGTCCGTCCATAGGTGTTCTTCTTCGGTGACTTGTCGTCCCGCTGTCCGGCGCGAGCCGCGATCCGACGCCCGGGCAGCGGGATTCCGGACCGGCTCGCCCGTGTTCCTGCCGGTCCGCCGGGCGTCTCGCGGGCACCGGCACGGCGAGCCGGAAGCACCGTCACACAGCCGAAGGCGGCGTCGGGGGGGGGGGGGGGGGGGGGGGGGGGGGGGGGGGGGGGGGGGGGAGGGGGGGGGGGGGGGGGGGGGGGGGGGGGGGGAGGGGGGGGGGGGGGGGGGGGGGGGGCGGGGGGGTGGGGGGGGGGAGC
>NZ_JBVHXT010000025.1:118179-127061 GCF_055569255.1 Streptomyces sp. NPDC029296 | reverse complement strand
CCTCCCCGCCCCCCCCCCCCCTCCCCCCCCCCCCCCCCCCCCCCCACCCCCCCCCCCCCCCCCCCCCCCCCCCCCCCCCCCCCCCCCCCCCCCCCGCGCCACCACTTGGGGAGCAGATGATGAGAAAGAGACTGGCCACCGCGGCGGGAGCGCTGCTGGCCTTCGCCGCCTCGCTACTGGCCGCACCGTCCTCCGCGCAGGCGCAGACCCGGGCACCGGCGCCGGCCCAGGCGGCCCCGGGCTTCCACGTCGCCGACGGCCGGCTGCTGGACGCGAACGGCGCCGACTTCGTCCTGCGGGGCGTGAACCACGCGCACGCCTGGTACCCCACCAGGACGGCACAGGCGCTGAAGGACATCAAGGCCCTGGGCGCCAACTCCGTGCGCGTCGTGCTCGCCACCGGCGACCGGTGGACCCGCAACGACACCGCGGACGTCGCCGCCGTCGTCGCGCAGTGCAAGCAGAACCGGCTCGTCTGCGTCCTGGAGGCCCACGACACCACCGGTTACGGCGAGCAGGCCGGAGCCGTGACCCTCTCCCGGGCCGTGGACTACTGGACCGGTGTGAAGGACGCGGTGCAGGGCCAGGAGAAGTACGTCATCCTGAACATCGGGAACGAGCCGTACGGCAACACCGGCTACGCGTCGTGGACTTCGGACACCGCCAACGCCATCGCCCGAATGCGCGCGGCCGGATTCCGGCACACGCTGATGGTGGACGCCCCGAACTGGGGCCAGGACTGGTCCTTCACCATGCGGGACCACGCGGCGGAGGTATTCACCGCGGACCCCGAGCGCAACACGGTCTTCTCGATCCACATGTACGGCGTGTTCAACACCGCCGACAAGGTCAATAGTTACCTTAATCGGTTTACTTCGCAGCGGCTTCCCATTGTCGTAGGGGAATTCGGCGACATGCACTCGGACGGCGATCCGGACGAGGGCGCCATCATGTCCGCCGCGCGGCAGCTCGGCGTGGGCTACCTCGGCTGGTCCTGGAGCGGCAACGGCGGTGGCGTCGAGTACCTCGACATGGCCACCGGCTTCGACGCCGCGCGCCTCACCGCCTGGGGGCAGCGCGTCTTCTCCGGTGCCGACGGCATCAAGCAGACGGCCAAGGAGGCCGGGATCTTCGGCGACGGCGGCACCACTCCGGCACCCGCGAGCTGCTCGGTGGACTACCGCCTCAGCGACTGGGGCACCTCGTTCAACGCGGACGTCACCATCCGCAACACCGGCACGACGGCCGTCAAGGGCTGGCAGCTCGCCTTCGCCTTCCCCGGCAACCAGAAGCTCGGCTCGGTCTGGAACGCCAAGGCCGTGCAGCAGGGCAGCGAGGTGCGGGCCACCCACGAGTCCTGGACGGAGACGATCCCCGCCGGCGGCTCCGTGAGCTTCGGCTTCAACGGATCCTCCACCACCGCCAACGGTGTCCCGGCCGCCTTCACCCTCAACGGCGGCACCTGCGCGAAGGGCTGACCCCGGCCCGGCACGCCGAAGGGCCGCGTCCCCACCGGACGCGGCCCTTCGGCACGCTCTCCGCACGCCCGGGCCGGGGCCCCGGCCCGGGCGCACCGGACGCGGAACAGCCCGCACCGGCCACGGAAGGGCACGAGCCCACCGCCCGCAGGACCCGGGTCCGGGCCCCTCCGGTGGGCGAGCCCGCGACCGGCCGGCCCGCCCGCCGCCCCCGTTCGCCCTACCCGCCCGCCCCCGGTGCCGGTGCGGTGGAGCCGCGCGGCGTGAGGGACGGGGTCGGGACCTGGTGGCCGTCGGTGGGGGCGCCGCCGAGCACGTCGAAGAGGACGCGTGCCACCTCGGCACCGAAGTGGTGCACGTCGTGGCTCATGGCCGACAGGGTCGGGTGGGTGATCCGGCACAGCTGGGAGTCGTCCCACGCCAGCAGCGACAGGTCGTCGGGGACGGTGAAGCCCATCTCGGCCGCGACGCCCGCCCCGGCGACCGCCATGATGTCGTTGTCGTAGACGATCGCGGTCGGCCGGTCGGCGGCGAGCAGCAGGGTGCGGGTGGCCCGGGCGCCCTCCTTCTCGTCGAAGCCGGTGGCGATCTGCCGCGCCTCCTCCAGGCCCAGTTCCCGGGTCGTGTCGGCGAAGGCGCGGGCCCGGATGACGCTGTGCCCCAGGTCGGCCGGGCCGCCGACGCGGGCGATGCGCCGGTGGCCGAGGGCCGCCAGATAGCGGACGGCCTCGGCGACCGCCGACGCGTCGTCCGTCCACACCGCCGGGAACGTGCCCGTGAGGCAGGGGTGGCCGACGGCGACCGCCGGCATGCCCAGCCCCTGCAGGGCGGGCACCCGGGGATCGTCCTCGCGGAAGTCCACCAGGATCGCGCCGGCGATCATCCGGCCGCGCCACCACTCCTGGTAGAGCGCGATCTCCTCGTCGAGGTCGCGCACCAGCCGCAGCAGCAGGGAGCAGGACCGCTCCGCCAGGACGCTCTCGATGCCCGAGATGAAGTCCATGTAGAACGGCTCCAGGCCGAGCAGCCGGGCGGGCCGGCACAGGGCCAGCCCGACGATGTCGACGCGCTGGCTGGACAGGCTGCGCGCGGTGGCGCTGGGGGCCCAGCCCAGCTCCCGGGCCGCCGCGAAGATGCGTTCGCGGGTGGCGTCGGAGACACCGGGCTTGTGGTTGAAGGCGAGCGACACGGCCCCCTTGGACACCCCGGCCCGCGCCGCGACGTCCTTGATGGTGACGCGTTCCCCGGTCCCGCTCACACGATGTCCACGCAGAACAGGGCGGCCTTGACGGCGTCGACGGTGACCGGGCCGCAGCCCTCGAGCCGCAGGCGCGTGCGCTCGCCGGGCAGGAGGGTCTGCCGGCCGCGGTCGCAGACGGCGGCCGGACCCAGCCGGTCGGGCTGGAGCAGGAGGTCTCTGACGAGGGTCTGGGCGCTCACCACGACGTCGACTCTATCCCCCTGTCCGGAAACGGGCTCCAGCGTGACGTCGTACCGGGGCCGCGGGTAGGCGAAGTCCTTGTCGGGGACGGGGAAGTGCAGGGCGCGCAGCCCTTCCCCGCCGTCGGCCCCGTCCGGGCGGGGGGACGCGCCCGCGTCCGCGACCAGGAACTCCCTGGCGGTTCCCGGGTCCGGGACGAGGTGCCCGGGGACCGCGGTCCGGGCGACGGAACGGGGCTGTGCGGCCAGCTCGAGCACGGCCTCGCCGACCGTGGTGCCGTCGGCGTCCAGTCGCCGCAGGGTGACCGTCGTCCGCCAGGGCGTGGCGGCCTGGTTGACCGCGGCGAGCACCAGGCCGTCGGGGTCCGGGCACAGGGTGAGCAGCCGGTCGGCGTAGACGCGGCGCAGCTCGTGGTAGAGCGGCTTGGGCCGGCCGTCGCCGTCGATGGCGGCCCAGGAGGTCACCGGCCAGCAGTCGTTGAGCTGCCAGACGATCGTGCCCGCGCACACCGGCCAGTGCGCACGCCAGTGCTCGATGCCGGCCGCGACGGCACGGGCCTGCACGAGCTGGGTGAGGTAGTGCCAGCGGTCGAAGTCGTCCTCGGGCAGCGGGAAGTGGCGGGCGACGCCGCGGTTCAGCTTGCCGTTGCCGTCCTCGGCCTTCTGGTGGTGCAGCATGCCCGGGGAGTCGGGCGCGAGGCGTTCGCCGGGCAGCGCGCGGCGCAGGGTGGCCAGGGCGGGCGGGGCCTGCCAGCCGAACTCGGCGACGAAGCGGGGCACGCTCGCCCGGTACTCGGCGTAGTCCTGGCGGTTCCACACCTCCCAGGAGTGGTGGGTGCCGTGGGCGGGGTCGTTGGGGTGGTGGTCCCAGGAGCCGGACCAGGGGCTGCCGGCGGTGTAGGGGCGGGTGGGGTCGAGTTCGGCGACGACGCGGGGCAGCAGACCCAGGTAGTAGCCCTCGCCCCAGGAGTCCCCGGCGAGCGGCTCCTCCCAGTCCCAGTCGCGAAAGCCCCAGAGGTTCTCGTTGTTGCCGTTCCACAGCACCAGCGAGGGGTGGGGCATCAGCCGGACAACGTTGTCGCGCGCCTCGGCCTCGATCTCCCCGCGCAGCGGCTGTTCCTCCGGGTAGGCGGCGCAGGCGAAGAGGAAGTCCTGCCATACCATCAGGCCCAGTTCGTCGCAGGCGTCGTAGAAGGCGTGGTCCTCGTAGATGCCGCCGCCCCAGATCCGGACCAGGTCCACTCCCGCGTCCGCGGCCTGGGCGAGGCGGGTGCGGTAGCGCTCGGGGGTGATCCGGGAGGGGAAGGCGTCGTCGGGGATCCAGTTGACGCCCCGCGCGAAGATCCGTACGCCGTTGACGACGAGGGTGAAGCCGGTGCCGTGTTCGTCGGCGGAGCGGTCCAGTCCGATCGTGCGGAAGCCGATCCGGCGGTGCCAGGTGTCGAGCGGGCCGCTGTCGTCGCTCAGGGTGAGATCCAGGTCGTACAGGGGCTGTTCGCCGTACCCGCGCGGCCACCACAGGCGCGGGTCGGCGACCTCCAGGCCGAGGACCGTCTCGTCGCCGGTCAGTTCGGCCTCGGCGCGGACGCCGGCCGCCTCGGCCGTGACGCGCAGCCGCTTGCCCCGCCCCCGCTCGGTGCGTTCGACGCGCAGCCGCACCTCGACGCGGCCGGTGCCCTCGGCCACGGTGACCAGGGGGCGCACCTCGGCCAGGCGCGCGGTGGACCAGTGCTCCAGCCGGACCGGCCGCCAGATGCCCGCGGTCACCAGGGCGGGCCCCCAGTCCCAGCCGAAGTTGCACGCCATCTTCCGGATGTACTGGCTCGGTTCGGGATACACGTTGGGCCGCTCCCCCGTCACCGCGCGGACGGCGGCCGCCTCGTCGTAGGCGGAGGCGAAGCGGACCTCCAGTTCGCCGGTGCGTCCCGTGACGTCGAACCGGTAGGTGCGGTGCATGTTGCGGGTGGTGCCGAGGGGATGACCGGCGAGGGTGAGGGTCGCGGCCGTGTCGAGGCCCTCGAAGACCAGGTCGGTGCGCTCGTGGCCGCTGTCGTGGCCGAGCCCGCGGACATAGGTCCAGGCCCGGCGGCCCACCCAGGCGACGTCCGTCTCGTTCCGGGCGAGGAAGGGGTCCGGGATGGCCCCGGCGGCGAGGAGGTCGGTGTGCACACAGCCGGGCACCCGGGCCTCCAGCACCTCCTCGCCGTGGCGCAGGCTCCAGCCCTCGGTGAGCGGGGTGACGTCCTTCATGGTGCGGCTCCAATCGCCTGACTCAGGCCGGTCGACGGACAACGGCGCACAACCTAACGCGCTGATCAGGAGGCTGTCCATAAACCGGTCTAGCTACGCCACCGTAACGAGGCACGACGGAATCCGCATGTCACAGGATCACGACTCGCTCGACGGTAACGATTGCGCATCACGCTGGAAATTGAAGCTTTACCGGTTCACCAGTGGCTGACATAGTGCCGACATCCCACTCGCAGAAGCTGAGCCGCAATCCTGGAGGAGCTGGGCACATGGGGAAGAACACGACGTTCGCGGGACGTCGGTGGCGCGGCGGGCTGCTGGCCGCCGCGGTGCTGACCGTCGCCGGATGCAGCGGCGGGGGCACGGTCTCCGGTGAGACGGCGAAGGCACCGGCCGACCCGGCCGACGCCTCGGGCACGATCAAGGTCCTCACCCACCGCACCGACCTCGTCCAGAACGGGACGATGGCCCGGTACGCCGAGGAGTTCAACAAGGTCTACCCCGAGGTGAAGGTGAAGTTCGAGGCCCTCACCGACTACGAGGGGGAGGTCAAGATCCGGATGAACACCGACGACTACGGTGACGTCCTGATGATCCCGGCCGCCGTGGCCAAGAACGACTACCCGAAGTTCTTCGCCCCGCTGGGCACCGCCGCCGAACTCGGCGGCACCTACCGGTTCAGCGACAAGACCGAGGTCGGCGGCAAGGTCTACGGAATCGCCCAGTTCGGCACGGCCAACGGCTTCGTCTACAACAAGGCCGTCTGGAAGAAGGCCGGCGTGACCGCCTGGCCGACCACTCCTCGGGAGTTCCTCGCCGATCTGAAGGCCGTCAAGGCGAAGACGGACGCGGTGCCCTACTACACGAACTTCAAGGACGGCTGGCCGCTGACCGCCTGGAGCAACAGCATCGGGTCCGTCACCTGCGACGCCAAGGCAGGAGACAAGCTCGCCGGTGCCGTCTCGCCCTGGCGCGAGGGCGGGGAGCTGAACGTGATCGACTCCCTGCTCCACGACGTCGTCAAGGGCGGTCTGTCGGAGAAGGATCCCAACACCACCAACTGGGAAGCCTCCAAGGGCATGATCGCGCAGGGCAAGGTCGCCACCATGCAGCTCGGCTCCTGGGCCATCACCCAGATGCGCGACGCGGCGAAGAAGGCCGGCGCCGACCCGGACGACATCGGGTTCATGCCGTTCCCCGTGCGGAAGGACGGCAAGTACTGCGCCGTCCTCGCCTCCGACTACCAGCAGGCCGTCAACGCCCACTCCTCGCACAAGGCGGCGGCGCGGGCCTGGATCGACTGGTTCACCCAGAAGTCGGGCTACTCGGCCAAGGAGGGCGCCGTTCCCGCCCTGAAGTCCGCCCCCATGCCCGGCACGTTGAAGGACTTTGTTGACAACGATGTCAACTTCCTGGAGCGTTCCGAGGCGAAGACCGGCGAGGTGAACGCGATCGACAACGCGGCCGAGATCGGCCTGAACAAGCCCGACTACCGCCAAAAGTTGATCGACCTCGCCCGCGGCGCACAGCACGGCAGTCTCGCCGGCTTCTTCGCGGACCTGGACAAGCGGTGGAACGAGGCGGCGCGGACCGCCGGTTCCTGACCGGTACCGGACCGGACCGGCCGTCCCCGGCCGGCGCCGGCCCCGGCCCGCCGGTTCCCGACCGGCGCCGGACCCGACCGATTCGACCGGACGCCGCCGCCGGCCCCGTCCGCACCGGACGGGGCCCGCCGCCGCCGTATCCCCCGCGCAGACGGAAGGCCGAGATGACCGAGACGACCCACACGGCGCCCGCCAAGGTGCCCCGCGCCGCCGCATCGCCCGGCAGGGCGCCCGCCCCGGACGGCGGCCGCCACAGCGGCCGCGTGCTGCGCCGGCTGACCCCCTGGCTGTTCCTGGCCGTCCCCCTGGCCCTGCTGGTGACGTTCACCTATGTGCCGGTCGGGAACATGATCTACTACAGCTTCACCGACTGGGACGGCGTCAGCCCCGACCGCCACTTCACCGGCGTCGGCAACTACGAGCAGATCTTCACCCGGCCCGAGCTGTTCCGGGTGTTCTTCGTCAGCTTCTACTACCTCGCCGCCTCGGCCGTGCAGATCGTGATCGCCCTCTACTTCGCGACCGTGCTCAGCTTCGACCTGCGGTTCCGCAACCTGTTCAAGGGGATCCTGTTCTTCCCCTACCTGATCAACGGCGTGGCCATCGGCTTCGTCTTCCTGTACTTCTTCCAGGACGGCGGCACGCTCGACTCGGTGCTGTCCTGGTTCGGCGCCGGCTCCGACCACGCCTGGCTCGGCGACCCCGAGTCGGCCAACACCTCCCTGGCCGGGGTGTCCGTCTGGCGGTTCACCGGGCTGAACTTCGTGCTGTTCCTCGGCGCGATCCAGTCGATCCCGGCGGAGCTGTACGAGGCCGCCCAGCTCGACGGGGCCTCGCGCTGGCAGCAGTTCCGGCACATCATCGCCCCGAGCATCCGGCCCGTGGTGAGCCTGAGCGTCATCCTGGCGGTCTCCGGCTCGCTGTCGGTGTTCGAGATCCCCTACATCATGACCGGCGGCGCGACCGGCACGACGACGTTCGTCATCCAGACGGTCAAGCTCGCCTTCCAGTTCAACAAGACGGGCCTGGCCTCGGCCGCCGCCGTCGTCCTGCTGCTGATCATCCTGCTGATCACCTGGATCCAGCGCCGCCTCGTGCCCGACGAGAAGGTGGACCTCGTATGACCTCGCCCCTGCCCGCCCGCCGCCGGATCGGCCCCGCGCTGACCTACCTGTCGCTGATCGTCGCCTCGCTGGTCGTGCTGGTGCCGCTCGTCGTCGTCTTCCTGACCTCCCTGAAGACCTCCGAGGAGGTGGCGGACGGCGGTGCGCTGTCGCTGCCGGGCGACTGGCTGAACTTCGGCAACTACGTGACGGCGTTCAACGACGGCAAGATGCTGTCCGCCTTCGTCAACACCACCGTCATCCTGCTGTTCTCCATCACCGGCACGGTGCTCATCGGGTCGATGACCGCGTACGCCATCGACCGCTTCCACTTCCGGGCGAAGAAGCCGGTCATGGCGCTGTTCCTCATCGCCACGCTGGTGCCCGGGGTCACCACCCAGGTGGCGACCTTCCAAGTGGTCAACAGCTTCGGGCTGTTCAACACCATCTGGGCGCCGGTCCTGCTGTACATGGGCACGGACATCGTGTCGATCTACATCTTCCTGCAGTTCATCCGCGGCATCCCGGTGTCGCTGGACGAGGCCGCGCGGCTGGACGGGGCCAACTCCCTCACCATCTACTGGAAGATCATCCTGCCCCTGCTGAAGCCGGCGATCGCCACGGTCGTCATCATCAAGGGGATCACCGTGTACAACGACTTCTACATCCCCTTCCTCTACATGCCGTCCGAGGACCTCGGCACCATCTCCACCGCGCTGTTCCGCTTCAAGGGCCCGTTCGGCGCGCACTGGGAGAACATCTCGGCCGGAACGATCCTCGTGATCGTGCCGACCCTCGTCGTCTTCCTCTTCCTCCAGCGCTACATCTACAACGGCTTCGCCCAGGGTGCGACGAAGTGACCCGCGGGGCCCCGCCGCACCGCCGCGGCCGTGCCGGTGCGGGGGGGGGGGGGGGGGGGCGGGGGGGGGCGACTCACTCTCCACTACACGCCCGTGGGGGTGGTGTTCGGAGGAGTGGTAGGCGGTACCTTCTTGCCTACCGCATAC
>NZ_JBVHXT010000025.1:95991-118169 GCF_055569255.1 Streptomyces sp. NPDC029296 | reverse complement strand
AGTTCCCCCCCCCCCCCCCCCCGCGTCTGTGCCGGCGCCCCGGCCGGCCCCCCCCCCGGCCGGCGCCCGCCTACTCCGCCGGCCTCCTCGGGGTGGTGGTGCGCAGCCAGGCGGTGAGCCAGCCCGTCTGCATCGCGGCGTCGAGGAGGTAGGTCGGGCGGATGCGTCCCCGGGGGACGTAGACGAGATCGACGGCCAGCAGGGTCAGCGCGGTGCCCATGCCGACGCGGCGGGCGTGGGCCGCTCCCCGGGGGTCCGCCGCCGCGGCGATCTGGGCGAGGCCGGAGCAGGCCAGCAGCCCGCCCGTCGTCATCTGGAGCCATACGTCGGTCTTCGGCCCGAAGACCCGCTCGAAGCTGCGCAGGTGCACCAGCGGCCACAGGCCGCCCACCACGTTGAAGGCACCGTGCGCCACCGCCACCGCGCGTCCCGGCTCCCGGTCCGGTGTCCTGTCCATGGTGCCTCCCTTCGCGGGGCGTGCCGGGTACCCCGGCCGGCGTCCCCTCACCCCGCGCCGAGCTCCACCGTCGTCGTGACGCGGGTGAGCGACGGCCGCCTCGGCACCGAGCCGAAACCGAAGCGGACGGGGGGTTCGACCGGTGCCAGGACGCCGAGGTCGGTGCCGGCGAAGGACGCGCTGAGCGTGCGCACCGGGCGCAGGTCCCGTGCGCCGTACCACTCGCGGCGGCCCGGCCGGGCGCTGCCCCGGGTGCGAACGCCGGGCAGCAGCAGGCGGGCCGGGCGGTCGGTGAGCGCGCTCCACGCCGGACGGCGGGCGAGCGCGCCGGGCTGGGCCCGCAGCAGCAGGCCCAGCGGCCGTCGCCGCCCGGTGGTGAAGCACAGCCGGAGCGGGCCCGCGCCGACGGTCCAGGTGCCGTCCGCCACGCCGACCCGCACCGGTACGACGCGGACGGTGTCGAAGACGTAGGTGGCCTCGACGAAGGCCGCCGTCTCCGGCGTCGGCGCGAGCAGCAGCCGTTGGCCGTCCGGGCGCTCCAGCATCACGTCGCTGAACGCGCCGAACGGCGACCGCTGCCAGTGGCCGAGCACGACACGGGTGCCGGAGGTGGTGCCCAAGCCCGCGATCCAGCCCTCGAAGCGCAGTCTCCGGTGCCGCGCGTCCGGCGGGCGGACGCGGCTCATCCGCGGGCTCCCGCGGTGCCGGTCCGCCCGGTCTCAGCGCGCCGGCGGGCAGGGCAGCGAGGCTCCCATCCGCACATGGCGGACTCCCTCCGAGAAGTGGACGACGGGCTCGCCGGCGGGGGCCGGCAGACCCGCCTCGGCGGTCAGGGTCTCCTCCAGTTCCCCGAGGGCGGCGCCGGCCAGCGGCCAGGGTTCGTGTTCCACGGGTGTCTCCCACAGCAGGCCGAGCCGGCGGGTGTACGCCCGCCAGCGCGAGGTCAGCCAGACGTCCCGCTCGGTGGGCCGCTCGATCGGGTCGCCGGGGCGGACGGCCAGCCGGTAGGAGGCGTGGCCGGGCCGCCTGCGGCCCCTGTAGCGGACGGTCTCCCCGCTCCGGGTGACCGCGAGTGCGCCGCGGTGGTACGGCGCGCCGATCGCCCGTGCCGCGAGCATCACCGGGAAGGCGGCCTCCAGGGAGAGGAACCAGAGCCCGTCCCGGCCGCTGGGATGCCGGACGTAGGTCCTCAGGTTGGTCTCCGCGAAGGTGGGGAGCCCGGGCATCCGGGCCGGTACGCCGGCCGGGCGGACGTCCGCCATCACGAAAGGGGTGAACCCCACCCAGGCGCTGCCGTCGTACTCGTCCACGACCAGGGGTTCGGGCACCAGTGCCCGCACCGCCTCCACCGGGTACGCCCAGTGGACGAAGGTCTGCGTCAGCCAGCCGGCCCGCAGTACCGGCAGCCGCACCCGCCGCTCCGCCTCGTACGCCGCCACGGGCGCCGGGTCCCCCTGCCCGGCCCGCCGGAAACGGCGGCCCGGGCACGTGCGCGGAAGGCCCGGGTGGCGCGGCGAACAGCCTAGGAGGCCGCACGTACGAAGGAAGCGTGCGGGCGGACGGGCGTGGGCGGTGGCCGCGACGGCCGCCCGGCTGAAGCATGAGGGGGGTGCCCTGACGCTCGGCCGCGGCGCGGCGACGGGGGCACCCCACCGCCCCCGAATCGTCACAGGAGTGGCCTCCATGACCTTCAATCCCCTGGAGCAGCGGGGCATCCCGCTGGACCGTCAGGTGCGCAACTGGCGTGAGCTGAACGTGCGGCCGATCGACCCCGACCGCTGTGACCCGTACACCCGCTGCCGCGTCATCACCATGAACGGCATCGAGGTGGAGGCGATCCTCTTCAGCCATCAGCTCGCCCGCAAAACGGCGGACCCGGAGGTGAAGCGGCAGCTGGCCCGCACCCGCTACATCGAGGCGCAGCAGCAGAAGGTGGTCAACTGGCTGCTGCCCGGTGTCTCCTCGGTGCTGGAGACGACCATCGCCTACGAGCAGGTCGCGGTGGACCTGACGGCGTGGGTGGCGCGGATGGAGCCGGACCCGTATCTGAAGCAGGCGTACGAGTTCGGGGTCCTGGAGGACTTCGACCACCTGTACCGGTACGCGAACCTGTACGAGATGATCGAGCACCGCAAGGCGGAGTCGATCGTCGACAACCTGACCGAGGTCATGCCGGGCCGGCCCACCAAGTTCCATCACCGCGACCCGTACGACAACGTCCGCGACCCCTACGACAAGACGGTCGCGAGCCCGCTGTCGAAGCTGCACGCGCTGACGATCATGTCCGCGGAGCAGCAGACCATGAACTTCTACATGAACACCGGCCCCACCTACATGGAGCCGATCGCGCGGCAGCTGTACCAGGAGATCGGGCTGGTCGAGGAGGAGCACGTCACCCACTACGAGTCCCTGGTGGACCCGGGCGAGACCTGGTGGGAGCAGCTGGTCAACCACGAGTACAACGAGTGCTACCTCTACTACTCCTTCATGGAGCAGGAGAGCGACCCCAAGGTCAAGGCGATCTGGGAGCTGCAC
Source organism: Streptomyces sp. NPDC029296 (assembly GCF_055569255.1). Taxonomy (NCBI): domain Bacteria; kingdom Bacillati; phylum Actinomycetota; class Actinomycetes; order Kitasatosporales; family Streptomycetaceae; genus Streptomyces; species Streptomyces sp. NPDC029296. Next base: position 115,177 of record NZ_JBVHXT010000025.1, on the reverse strand, counting down.
CTGAACATGGAGCTGGAGCACCTGCACACGGCCTGCGACATGATGCGCCGCTACGACGGCCGGGAGCCGCAGGAGGTCCTCGCCCCGGAGCTGCCGAACGTGCTGACCTTCGAGCCGAACAAGCAGTACCTGCGGAACCTGCTGGACACCCAGATGGACCTGACCACGCTCGGCGCGGGCTATGTGCGCGAGGCGCACGAGCGCTTCGAGAAGATGCAGGAGCGGATCCACGGCGGCGAGGAGCCGCCGAGCGAGCGGGTCATGGCGGAGCACGACGCGATGTTCGGCCGCGAGTACCGCGTCCAGTCCGAGGGCGAGCACCCCGACCCCCGTATGCGCGAGAAGTGAGGGAGCCGACATGTCCGAGCTGCACACACCGCAGGCCGGTGACGACGGGGCCGAGGACACGGACGTGGTGGCGCTGCTGATGCGCCAGCACGGTGACATCCGCAACCTCTTCGACGAGGTGGAGGCCGCGACCGGGGACGAGCGGCGTGACGCGTTCCGGCGGCTGGTGCGGCTGCTGGCCGTGCACGAGACCGCCGAGGAGGAGGTCGTCCATCCCTTCGTGCGGCACGGGGTGCCCGGCGGCGAGCAGATCGTCGGGGACCGGCTCGCGGAGGAACGGGCCGCCAAGGAGGAGCTGGCCGCGCTGGACGGGATGGACACCGACGCCCCGGAGTTCCTGCCGCGGCTGATGCGGCTGCGCACGGACGTCCAGGAGCACGCGCGGGCCGAGGAACGCTACGAGTTCACGCACATCCGGCGCAGCACCGACGTCACCAACCTCGCCGCCATGGCCAAGGCCGTCAAGGCCGCCGAGGCCATGGCGCCCACGCATCCGCACCCGGGGGTGGAGTCCGCGGCGAAGAACATGGCGCTCGGGCCGGTGGCCGCGTTGATGGACCGCACGAAGGACATGGTGCGCAGGACCATGGGCAAGGACGGCTGACCGCCGCCCCCTCGGGCGCGCGAGCCGGGGCCGGTCCCGTCGGGGGCCGGCCCGGCCGTCGTTCCCGGCCGTCGTTACTGCGTCCGGGGCCCGCCGATCGGGTGAAGCACAGGGTGGCGGCGGTGCGGAACCCGGGAGTGCGCGGTGCCGGGGCCGCTTTTCCCGCGGGCACGGCGGTCTTCGTTGAGTGGCAGGGTGCCGTCCGGCTCGCCAGACTGAGAACGGCGGTTCGTGATCGCAAAAGATCCGGACGGCACAGGCGATCCACACGTCCCTCAGGAGATCGAATGGTGGAGCAGTCCTCCGAGGTCCCCATATCCGGGCCGGACGAAGCCGCCGTCCCCCTGAGCGACAAGGGTCCGGCCAGGGCGGAGACCGAGAGGAAACTCGCGGCGGCACTGGCCGAACTCGTGGAGGTCGACCACGTACCGGCCGACAGCCACTTCTTCACCGATCTGGGTGCCAATTCGCTCGTCATGGCCCAGTTCTGCGCACGGTTGCGGAAAATACCGGACCTGCCCTCCCCCTCCATACGGGACATCTACCGGCATCCCACGATCCGCGGCCTGGCCGAGGCGCTGGCACCGGCCTCCCCCGACGGCGGCACCCCGGTGGACCCCGTACCGGCACCGGCACCGGCATCGGCTCCGGCAGCCCGGGTGAATCCGCTGCACCACCACGCGTGCGGCGCGTTCCAGCTGCTGGTGTTCCTGGTCTACTCGCTCTTTTACGGATACATAGCCGCCGGCGGATTCGAGTGGATCTCCGAGGGTGCCGGTCCGGGCGGTGTCTATGTGCGTTCGCTGCTGTTCGGAAGCGTCGCGTTCTTCACGCTGTGCGCCTTTCCCGTCCTCGCGAAATGGGTGCTCGTGGGCCGGTGGAAACCGGGCGAATTTCCCGTCTGGGGACTGGCGTATGTACGTTTCTGGCTGGTGAAGGTGCTGCTGCACGCGAATCCGATGGTGCTCCTCGTCGGCACCCCGCTGTATGTGCTGTATCTGCGGGCGCTCGGCGCGCGGATCGGAAAAGGCGTCACGATTCTCTCCCGCTCGGTCCCGGTCTGCACCGACCTGCTGACGATCGGTGCCGGGACGGTGATCCGCAAGGAGTCCTTCTTCCTGGGCTACCGGGCCCGCGCCGGCCGCATCCAGACCGGCCGGGTCACGCTCGGCCGGAACGCGTTCGTCGGCGAGAAGACCGTCCTGGACATCGACACCTCGCTGGGCGACGACGCCCAGCTCGGGCACTCCTCCGCGCTGCACCGCGGCCAGGCGGTCCCGGACGGCGAGCGCTGGCACGGCTCCCCGGCAGAGCCCACCGAGGTGGACCACGTGCGGGTCCCGCCCGCCCGGTGCGGCACCCCGCGCCGGGCCTGGTACGGCACCCTCACACTGCTGCAACTGCTGTTCGTCTACATCCCGATCGCCCTCGGCGGGGTGTACATGGTGTTCACCGGGATACCCGCGATCGGCAAGCGGCTCGATCCGCAGACGGCCTCGCTGACCCGGCCGGAGCTGATACCCGACGCGCTGGCCGTCTCGCTCGCCGTGTTCTTCGGCTTCGTCGGCGCGGGGATCGTCGCCCTGTACACGGTGCCGCGACTGCTGCGCCTGCTGGTCCGGCCCGACCGGGTCTATCCGCTGTACGGACTGCAGTACACGCTGCACCGCGCGGCGGCCCGCCTCACCAACATCAAGTTCTTCACCTGGCTGTTCGGCGACAGCTCGTACATCGTGTACTACCTCCGCCGGCTCGGCTACGACCTGTCACGGGTCGAGCAGACCGGGTCCAACTTCGGCACCGAGGTGCAGCACGAGACGCCGTTCCTGGTCACCGTCGGCACCGGGACGATGGTGGCCGACGGACTGTCGCTGGCGAACGCCGAGTACTCCAGCACCTCCTTCCGGCTGTCCCGGGTGGCGATCGGGCCGCGCAACTTCCTGGGCAACAACATCGCCTATCCGGCGGGCGGGCGGACCGGGGAGAACTGCCTGCTGGCGACCAAGGTGCTGGTGCCGCTCGACGGCGAGACGCGCACGAACGTCGGGCTGCTCGGCTCGCCGTGCTTCGAGATCCCCCGCTCGGTGGAGCGCGACGCCCGGTTCGACCATCTGCGCACGGGCGACGAGCTGCGCCGCCACCTGCGGGCGAAGAACCGCTACAACCTGCTGTCGATGGCGTGGATGCTGTTCGCGCGCTGGCTGCACGTGTTCCTGCTGACGCTGTTCGCGCTGGTCTCCGTGGAGTTCTACGGCGTGGTCGGCCATGTGGTGATCGCCCTGTACCTGGCGCTGACGCTGCTGCTGTCCACCGCGTACTACGTCCTGGTGGAGCGCTGCGCGACCCGGTTCCGTCCGCTGCGCCCCCAGCTGTGCTCCATCTACGACCGCAACTTCTGGCTGCACGAGCGCCTGTGGAAGGTCCCGGTGCAGTACCTGAACATCTTCAACGGCACCCCGTTCAAGGCCCTGGTGTGGCGGCTGCTGGGCGTGCGGATGGGCAAGCGGGTGTTCGACGACGGCTGCTTCATCACCGAACGGACCCTCGCCGCGATCGGCGACGAGTGCACCCTCAACGTCGGCAGCAAGATCCAGTGCCACTCGCAGGAGGACGGCACCTTCAAGTCCGACGGCGTCACGCTCGGCGCCCGCTGCACGCTGGGCGTCGCCGCCCACGTGCACTACGGCGTGACCATGGGCGACGGCGCGGAGCTGGCCCCCGACTCCTTCCTGATGAAGGGCGAGGAAGTCCCCCCGGGCGCGCGGTGGGGCGGCAACCCGGCCGTGGACATGCCTCCGACCGGCGGCGTGCCTGCCCTCCCGGCCCGGGCCCCGAAGACGACCGGCGCCGCCACGGCCGCCACCAGCTGAGGAAGGTCACCATGGAAACGCGCGTGGAAGCCGGCCGGGAGTACTGGAGCCGGGTGCTGACCGCCGGCGGCGCGACCACCGTGCCGCGCTGGGCCCCGGAGCCGGGCCCGGGGTGGCGGGAGCAGGAGACGGCGGTCCCGGAGGACGTGACGGCCGCGGTGCGCGCCCTGGTGCGGCGCTCGGGGCTCCCGCTGAGCGCGGTGCTGCTGGCGGCGCACGCCAAGGTGCTGGCCGCGCTGTCCGGCGAGCCGGAGGTGGTGACCGGGTACACCGCCGGGGTGCGCGGCGAGCCGCTGCCGTGCCGGCTGACCGTCCCGCCGGGGTCCTGGCGGGCCCTGGTGTCGGCCGCCGAGCGCGCCGAGGCGGAGGTGCTCGCCCACCGCGAGTTCCCGGTGGCCGGGCTGCGCCGCGAACTGGGCCTGACCGAGCCGCCGTACGAGGTGGTGTTCGGGCCCCTGGACGCCGACGGGAGCCCGGGCGGCGCGGCCGGCGGGACGCACGCCGGCGAGGGTGTGCTGCACCTGCGCTGGTACGACCGGGGCGGACGCCTGGTCCTTCTGCTGCGGCACCGCGCCGACGTGCTGGACTCCGCTGCCGCCGCCCGCGTCGGCGGCTACCACCTGCGGGCCCTCGCGCTGCTGGCGACCGCCCCGGACGCCGAGCACGGGCAGCAGAGCCTGCTGTCGGCCGAGGAGGTGCGCGAACAGCTGGAGGGGCTGGCGGGGCGCCACCGCGAGCTGCCGGACGCCCGCGCGCACGAGGTGTTCGAGGAGCGGGCTCGGGCGCATCCGGACCGGGTGGCCGCCGTGCACGGCGGGCGCGCGTGGACGTACGGCGAGCTGAACGCGCGCGCCAACCGGCTGGCGCACGCGCTGCTGGCGCGCGGAGTGGGCCCGGAGGACGTGGTCGCCGTCGTCACCGAGCGCGACCTCGACTGGCTGGCGGCGACGCTGGCGGTGTTCAAGGCGGGCAGCGTCTACCTGCCCGTCGAACCGCACTTCCCGGCCGGGCGGATCGCGGCCATGCTGACCCGCGCGGAGTGCCGGCTGGTGCTCACCGGGTCCGGCGGTACGCGGAACCTGGACGAGGCGCTGGCCGCCGTACCGGGGGCCGGGAAGCTGCCGGTGGAGACCGCGTACGGGGAAGGGCACGCCGACACCGACCCCGGACTCGCGATCGAGCCCGGCCGGCTGGCGTACATCTACTTCACCTCCGGCTCCACGGGGGAGCCGAAGGGGGCGATGTGCGAGCACGCGGGCCTGCTCAACCACCTGTACGCCAAGATCGACGACCTGGGGATCGGCGAGGACTCGGTGGTGGCGCAGACCGCCCCGCAGTGCTTCGACATCTCGCTGTGGCAGTTGCTGTCCGCGCTCATGACCGGCGGGCGGACACTGCTGGTCGGCCAGGACGTGATCGTGGACGTGGAGCGGTTCGTGGACACGCTGGCGCGCGGCCGGGTCGCCGTGGCCCAGGTGGTGCCCTCCTACCTGGAGGTGGTGTGCGCGTACCTGGAGCAGCGTCCGCGTGCGCTGCCGGACCTGCGGTGCGTGTCCGTGACCGGGGAGGCGCTGAAGCGGGAGCTGGCGCAGCGCTGGTTCGCGCTCCAGCCGGGGATCCGGCTGCTGAACGCCTACGGGCTGACCGAGACCTCGGACGACACCAACCACGAGGTGCTGGACGGCGTGCCGGAGCGGGTGCTGCTGGGCCGCGCGGTCCACAACGTCCGCGTGTACGTCGTGGACGAGCACCTGGCACTGGTGCCGCTGGGCGCCCCGGGGCTGATCGCGTTCTCCGGCGTCTGTGTGGGCCGGGGGTACGTGAACGATCCCGAGCGGACCCGGGAGGCGTACCGGACGGACCCGTACCGGCCCGGTGAGCGGTTGTACCTGGGCGGCGACCGGGGCCGCTGGCACCCCGGCGGCAAGCTGGAGTTCCTCGGCCGCCGGGACAACCAGGTGAAGATCCGCGGCTTCCGCATCGAGATCGGCGAGATCGAGAACACCCTGCTGCGGGTGGACGGGGTGCGCGACGGCGCGGTGGTCGTCGCGGAGCGGGGCGACGGGAACAAGCACCTGATCGCCTTCCACACCGGGCGGCGGCTCCCGGACGGGACGCTGCGCGAGGCGGTCGCGGCGGCGCTGCCCGCCTATATGGTCCCCTCGGCCTTCCACTGGCGGGAGAGCCTGCCGCTGACCGCCAACGGCAAGATCGACCGCAAGGCGCTGACCGCGCTGGCGGAGCGGGCCGGGCCGGCCGCGCCGCCGGACGGCGCCGCCGGGAACGCGGCCGTGCTCAGCCCCGCCGAGCGGCGGCTGGCGGCGGTCTGGGCGGAGCTGCTGGGCGTGCCCGAGGAGCGGATCGGCCGTACGGACCACTTCTTCGACTCCGGGGGCACCTCCCTGACGGCCGTGAAGCTCAGCGTCGCGCTGGACCGGGCGGTCTCCCTGAAGGACATCACCCGGCACCCGGTCCTCGCCGACCTGGCCGCCCTCCTCGACGGCGCCGGCCGGTCGCGCCCGGAGCTGCTGCAACCGCTGTCGGAGGCGGGCGACCCCCTGGACGGCGCGCTGGTGTGCTTCCCGTACGCGGGCGGCAACGCGGTCAACTACCGCCCGCTGGCGGCGGCGCTGGCCGGCGGCGGCCCGGCGGTCCTCGCCGTCGACCTGCCCGGGCACGACCTGGCGGACGGGCGGGCGCCGTTCGCGTCGATCGCCGAGGTGGCCGAGCGGGTCACCGCCGAGATCACCGCGCGCGGCCTGACCCGGGTCATGCTCTGGGGGCACTCCTCGGGCGCCGCCCCGGCCCTGGAGACGGCCCGCCGGCTCCGGGAGCGGGGCGTGCGGGTGACCCGGGTGTTCCTCGGCGCGCAACTGCTCGGCACCGCCGCCGAGCGCGGCGCCGCCGTCGCCGAGCTGACCCGCGGCGGCGACGCGGAGATCGCGGCGCGGCTGGCCGCGGACGGCGGCTACCCCGAACTCGCCGAACTCGACGAGCGGCACGCCGAGCGCATCGGCGCCGCCTACCGGCACGACTGCGTGTCCGCGCACCGCTATCTGCTGGCGGCCCTCGCCTCCCCGCCGCGGGTCCGGCTGTCCGCGCCGGTGACGGTGGTGGTGGCCGCCGACGACCCGCACACGGCCGGCTACGCCGAACGCCACCGGGACTGGCGGCTGCTGGCCGACCACGTCGAGCTGCACGAGCTGCCCGACGGTGGCCACTATTTCCCGCGCACGCGCCCGGCCGGGGCGGCGCGGGCCGTCCTGACCGCGGCCGTGCCCCTGGCCTCCACCTGAGGGCCCGTCCCCCATCCGACGGGCGACCGGAAAGGAAACCGAGATGCCCTCCTCATCCCTGGCAGCACCGCTCGACGTGGAGCTGCGGCCGGACAGACCGGCGATGGTGCGCGTCGCCGCGCCGGACGACGCCGCGCGCTGGGCGGCCGAGCACCGCGAGGCGTTGCGTGCGCGGGTCACCGAGCACGGGGCGCTGCTCGTGCGCGGCCTCGGCCTGACGGACCCCGAGCACGTCGGTGCCGTCCTCACCCGGCTGGCGGGCGAGCCGATGGCGGAGACGGAGGCGTTCGCGCCGCGCGAGGCCGTCGGGCCCGGGCTGTACTCCTCCACGCCGTGGCCGGCCAACCAGCCGATGTGCATGCACCACGAGCTGAGCTACCAGCTGCGGGTGCCCGGCCTGATGCTCTTCGCGTGCCTGACCCCGCCCGCGACGGGCGGGGCGACCGCGGTGGCCGACGCCGAGGAGGTCCTCGAGGCACTGCCCGCCGATCTGACGCGACGCTTCGAGCAGGAGGGCTGGCTGCTGACCCGCAGCTACAACGACGAGATCGGGGCGTCCCTGGAGGAGTCCTTCGGCACCGCCGACCGCGCCGCGATCGAGGACTACTGCCGGGCGAACGCCATCGAGGCCACCTGGCTCGGCGACGGCTCGCTGCGCACCCGGCAGCGCCGCGCCGCCGTCGTCCGGCACCCGCTGACGGGCCGCCGCTGCTGGTTCAACCAGATCGCGTTCCTCAACGAGTGGACCCTCGCCCCGGAGGTGCGCGAGTACCTGGTGGACGAGTACGGCCCGGACGGTCTGCCGTTCAACACGTGCTACGGCGACGGCGGCCCGATCGGCGCGGACGTCGTCGAGCGCCTGAACGCCACGTACGAGGCGCACACCCGGCGCGAACCCTGGCAGGCCGGCGACGTGCTGCTGGTGGACAACATCCGCACCGCGCACAGCAGGGAGCCGTTCACCGGAGAGCGGCGGGTCCTGGTCGGCATGGCCGAGCCGCGGCGCGTGGCCGACGGCTCCTTCACCCCGGAGGCGAGCGGACGATGACCGATGTGCTGCCCCACACGGCCCGGTCCGCCGACGGTGGCCCGCCGTCCGTGCCGACCTTCGCGGTCATCCCCGGCGAGCAGGTGAAGAAGGCCTTGGAAGGGGCCGAGCGACAGGTCGTGGAGCTGGTGGAGGCCACCTACCGGCTGCACGGCGCCGGCGAGTCGGTGAACCCGCCGTCGTACTTCCTGCGCTTCCCGGACCGTCCCACGTCCCGGATCATCGCGCTGCCCGCGTCCATCGGCGGGTCCGTCCACGTGGACGGGCTGAAATGGATCTCCAGCTTCCCGGAGAACGTCGAGGCCGGGCTGCCCCGGGCGTCGGCGGTGCTCATCCTCAACGACCCCGGCACCGGCTATCCGTTCGCCTGCCTGGAGAGTTCCATCATCAGCGCGACCAGGACCGCCGCGTCCGCCGCGCTGGCCGCCGACCGGCTCAGCCGCGAGCGGCCCCGGCCCACCCGGGTCGGGTTCTGCGGCACCGGCCTGATCGCCCGGTACATCCACACCTTCCTGGCCCGCACCGGCTGGACCTTCGAGGCGATCGGCGTGCACGACGTGTCCGCCGCCAGCACCGAGGGCTTCTGCGGCTATCTGCGGCAGACCGGGGCGACCGAACCGGTCACCGTCCACGACAGCGCGGAGGGCCTGATCCGCTCCAGCGACCTGGTGGTCTTCGCCACCGTCGCCGGCCGGCCGCACGTCACGGCCCCGGCCTGGTTCGGCCACAATCCGCTGGTGCTGCACATCTCGCTGCGCGACCTCGCCCCCGAGGTGCTGCTCGCCTCGGCGAACTTCGTGGACGACGTGGAGCACTGCCTGAAGGCGGACACCTCCCCGCACCTGGCCGAGCAGCGCACCGGCAACCGCGACTTCCTCAACGGCACCCTCAACGACGTGATGCTGGGCCGGGCCGCGCCGCCGCAGGACCAGCCGGTGATCTTCTCCCCCTTCGGCCTCGGCGTCCTCGACCTGGCCGTCGGCAAGTTCGTCTACGACCAGGTCGCCCGGGCGGGCGCGCTCCGCCTCGTCGACGACTTCTTCCACGACCTGCGCCGGTACGGCTGAGGCCGTTTCCCGCAGCCCTGGCAACAGGAGGCCTGCCGTGCCCGTGATCACCGCTCCCCACGCGTTCAACGAAGGGAGCCTCTTCGTCGATCTGGAGTCGATCTTCGGATACCGCCTCTACCTCAAGTGCGAGGGCTTCAATTTCGCCGGCTCCATCAAGCTCAAGGCGGCGAACGAGATGGTGGAGAGCGCCGAGCGGGAGGGGACGCTGACGCCGGACTCCGTCCTCGTCGAGTCCTCGTCCGGCAATCTGGGCGTCGCCCTCAGCATGATCGCCGCGAGCAAGGGCTACCGGTTCCTGTGCGTGACGGACTCCCGGTGCAATCTGTCGACCAAGCTGCTGATGGAGGCCCTCGGCAGTCATGTGCACGTGGTGACCGGCCTGGACGAGAACGGCGGCTTCCTGGGCACCCGGCTGGAGTACGTCCGTTCGCTGTGCGCGTCCGACGACCGGTACGTCTGGCTGAGCCAGTACACCAACGCGGGCAACTGGCGGGCGCACTACCGCACCACCGCGCCGGAGATCGCCGGCCACTTCCCGGGCCTGGACGTGCTGTTCGTCGGGACGGGCACCGCCGGGACCCTGATGGGCTGCGCACGCTACTTCCGCGAGTGGCACCGGCCGGTGCGGATCGTCGCCGTGGACAGCATGGGGTCGGTGGCCTTCGGCGGCCCGCCCGGCCGCCGGATGATCCCCGGCCTGGGCATGAGCATGCGCCCGCCGCTGCTGGACGAGTCCTACGTGGACGAGGTGATCCGGGTGGAGGAGGCGGACACCATCCGCACCTGCCACCGGCTGGCCCGGCGGGGCTTCCTGTTCGGCGGTTCCACGGGGACGGTGGTCAGCGCGGCGACGGAGTGGCTGGCCCGGCGGGACGCCCGGGAGCTGACCGCGGTGGCCATCGCCCCCGACCTGGGCGAGCGCTATCTGGACACCGTGTACCAGACCAACTGGCTCCAGGACCTGTACGGCGACCAGCTGCTGGACTCGGCCGGGCTGGAGACCCCGGCCTGGGACGACGACCCGGCGCCCCGCGCACCGGGCCGGCGCCGCAGACCCTAGGACGGGCCCGCCGGGAGCGCCGGGGCCGGGACCCGCCCCGCGGGCGTCCGGCTCAAGTCTCGGCGAGCGCCTCCGCCCGGGTCCGCCAGGGGATCCGGAAGGCGGTCGCCGTGACGATCAGGGCGGAGACCACCACCGTCGCCATGCCCACGGTGAGGTTCGCGGCGCTCGCCACGAAGCCGATCAGGGCCGGGCCGCCCAGCAGTCCGGTGGTGCCCATCGCGGCGACCAGGGCGAGGGCGTCCGAGCCGTGTTCGGCCGCCGCCACGTACACGCAGGGGGTGACGGCGGCGGCCCCGAGGCCGACGCAGGCGAAGCCGAGCAGCGTGGGGACCACTCCCCCGGCGAGCAGGGCGAGGGCGAGGCCGACGGCGGCCACCGCGCTGCCGGTGCGCACCACGCGCCCGTCGCCCCAGCGGGTGCGCCAGCGGTCCGCGCACACCCGGGCCAGCAGCATCATCACGGAGACGACCGCGATGCCGAGCGGCGCGACGCTCGCCGACGCCTCGACGACGTCCTTCATGTAGAGCGTCGACCAGTCGTTCATCGCGCCCTCGGTGATCGTGCCGAACGCCATGGCACAGCCCATGAGCAGGGTCGTACCGGAGGGCAGCCCGCGCCGGGCGCGCCGCTTCGGCCCCTCCTCGGCGGCGGGTGCCGGTTCCTCGTGCGCGAGCAGGCCCGGCCGGGCCCCGCCGAGCAGGAGCAGCAGCAGCGCGCCCGCGACGGCGAAGTGGGCCGCGACGGACCCGGTCAGCGCGGTGGCACCGGAGGCCAGCAGCGCGGCGGCGAGCAGGCCGGCGCTGAAGGTGGCGTGCAGCTGGGACATGGCGGTGCGGTCGTACGCCTTCTCCAGCGCGGCGCCCTGCGCGTTCATGGCGACGTTCAGGCAGCCGACGGCGACCCCGTCGGCGGCCACGGCGAGGAGCGCCAGCGGGTAGTTCGGCACGGCGGACAGCGCGGCCAGTACGGCGATCAGGGCGGCGGCGGACACCAGGGACAGCCACCGCGAGCCGAGCCGCCGCATCAGCACCGCGACCAGCGGGAAGGAGACCGCCGCGCCCGCCCCGCAGGCCATCAGCAGCAGCCCCACCTCGCCGGCGCCGAGGTCCAGCCGGGACTTCAGCGCGGGCAGGCGGGCGATCCAGGTGCCGTACTGGAAGCCGAGGAAGCAGAACAGCGCGGCGATGGACCACTTGGCGCGCGCGAAGGACGTCCCGGGCATCACACGGCCTCCTGGTGCGGCCGGGCCGCGGCGGTCACCGGCGCCGACATGTAGACGGCGCCCCGGCCGTACTCCGGCGGGACCGGGGCCGAGGGGTGGGCGCGGTAGCCGTGCGCCCGCCAGAACGGCTCCTTGTCACCGACGGCGACCAGCGAGAGGGTGGTGAAGCCGCGCGCCCCGGCCGTCTCGGTCAGGTGGCGGACCAGCCGGGTGCCGAGGCCCCGGCGGCGCAGCGGGGCGCTGACGACGATGTCGTGCAGGTGCAGGTTGGCGGTGTCGTGGACGGCCTGTTCCGGGCTGCCCAGCGCGGGGCAGCGGAAGCGGGGGTAGGGCAGGGCGAGGACATAGCCGGCGGGCACCCCGTCGTGTTCGAGGACGAAGCAGGTGCCGGCCGAGGCGCGGGCCCGGGAACGGAGCAGTTCCTCGCCCTCGGCGAGGGAGAGGTCCGCGTACGCCTCGCTCTCCAGGGCGGCCAGCCGGGGCCAGTCGGCCTCGGTGATGCCCCGTATGAGGTCGTTCATGTCAGTGGGAGTCCTTCCGGGCCGCGTACGCACACGCACGGCAGCGGGCGGATGCCGTTGAAGCCCTGGGTCGTGTAGCTGGGGGCGTAGGCGCCGGCGGAGCGGATCCACACCGGGTCGCCGGAGGCGAGGGTCCGGGGGACGGGCACCGGGTGCCGGCCGCCGCCGTAGGCGTCGTCGCTGTCGCAGGTGGGGCCCGCGACGACGGCGGGCACGTGGTCCTCGCTCTCCCGCCCCGGGAAGACCAGCGGGTGGGTCACCTGGTCCATCTCGTACAGTCCGTTGAACTTGCCCACGCTCAGGTACAGCCAGCGGGTGGTGCCGCCGTCCGGCCCGGTCCGCTCGGTCAGCCGCACCACGTGCGCCCGGACCGCCCCGTGGTCGGCGACCAGGTGCCGGCCCGGCTCCAGGAGGAACCGGAGCGGGGCGGCGGCCAGGCCGGCCAGGCGTTCCATGCCCTCGCGGAGCACGGCGAACATCTTGTCCAGCGGCGGGTCGAGCGGGGTGCCGCGCCGGTCCAGGTAGCCGAGCGCGGGCAGGCCGCCGCCGAGGTTGACGTGGTCCGGTACGATCCCCCGCCCGGCCAGCGCGGCCAGTGTCCCGGCGAGTGTGTCCAGGGCCTGCTGCCAGGCCTCGCCGGTCATCTGCTGGGAGCCGACGTGCACGGACAGTCCGGCCGGGACGAGGCCGGCCGCGCGGGCGGTGGTCATGATCCGGACGGCGTCGCCGGGCCCGCAGCCGAACTTGTGGTTCAGGCCCCACAGGGCGCCCTGGCCGCTGGTGGCGAGCCGGCAGAACACCCGGGCGCCGGGGGCGTGCGCGGCGATCGCGGCGACGTCTTCGAGGCTGTCGGTGGCGAACGTGCGGACACCCAGGCGGTGGGCCTCGGCGATGTCGTGGTCGGACTTGATGGTGTTGCCGTAGTGGACGCGGTGGGTGGGGACGCCGGTCCGCAGTGCCTGCCTGATCTCGGCGGGGCTCGCCGCGTCGAAGCCGGCGCCGCGGTCCGCGAGGCAGTGCAGGACGTCGTCCACGGGGCAGGCCTTGAGCGCGAAGCGGATGTCCACTCCCGGCAACTCGCGCAGGAGAGTGTCGTATTGGTGCTCTATGCCGGTGAGGTCGTAGACGATCCGGTCGGTCTCCCGCGGCTGGTCGCGCCGGTTCGGGGCGCTCATGCGCGGGCCGCCTCGATCAGGGCCGGCCATGCCTCGGTCAGGAGGGCGAAGTCCTCCATGTCCCGTGCCGCCCGGTCCAGCAGTTCCTCCCGCTCCGCGGCGAGTCGGTCGGCGAACGCGGCGTATCTGCCGCCCAGTTTGCGGTACGCCGTGTCCACGCGGTCCAGACGCCAGACGTTCTCGGCGCGGTCCAGGGCCGTGCTCTCGCGCAGGAGGCGCACGATCCGGTCGGGGCGGACCCGGTGTCCGGGGTCCAGCAGGCCGGCCGGGCCTTCGGCGGCCATGCGGTCGTAGACGTGGTGGAAGTAGAGCATCGACAGCAGGAACTTCACGAACCGCCGCTGGTAGGCGAGGAAGCCGGTGTCGGTGCGGCGTTCGGGGGTGTGGAAGTTCTCGATGTGGCGGTTGTGCAGGATGCCGGGCAGGCCCGCGTCGTGGACGAGGTGCAGGAGGAAGTAGTCGCTGCCGATGGTGTCGGTGGCCGGCGGCAGCGGGACCCGCTCGTACACCGCCCGGTCGAAGGCGATGTTGCACATGTCGACGCGCATCGGGTCGACCACGGTGAGGGTCGAGTGGTCGCCGGTGAAGGGGTCGGTGCCCGCGCCGGTGAAGGACTCCTCGACCAGCGTGCGCCGGCGGTCCTCGGGCCAGTCGCCGGGCGCCCAGAGGCCGACCACGTCGTGGTAGACGCCGTCGTCGAGCCGCCGTATCTCGGCGATGTCCACGGAGAGTTCGCCGATGAAGGAGGCTCCGGCCAGCGACACCGGGCGGTGGGCCAGGGCCGGGTCGAGGTCGGTGCGGGTGACGGACGCCGCGGCCTCGGCGGCGGGCCGGCCGAGCCAGGGCAGCTCGTGGTGGACGGGGAACACCGGCTGCCCGGCGTGCGTCTGGTAGGTGCTGTCGGAGTCCCTGCGGTGCACGGAGTGGCAGCCCAGCGAGGCGGCCAGCAGGAAGGCGCGGTTGGTGCAGGCGCCGTAGGAGACGGCGGGCGGGAGCATGAGGTCGAGCAGCCGGTCCGGCTCGGGCAGGCCGGAGCGCCGGATGATCCCGCGCAGCGAGGCGCGCTGGCGTTCCTCGTCGAGGTGGTAGACGGTCACGCCCGGCTCCGGGGGCAGGGCCGCGACGGTGCCGGCGTGGGCGGCCCGGGTGCGGTCGTCGGCGGAGTCCAGGATCAGCAGCCGGACCTCCGCGCCGAAGTTCCGCACGGCGTGGGCGGCTTCGGCGTGCAGGGCGGTGATGGTGGCGGAGCAGGCGCGGTTGGTGGGCAGGGCGAGGCAGACGCGGTTCACCGGTCCCCTTCCGCGGCGGCCCAGGAGTCGAGCCCCAGCAGCCTGCGCCCCAGGTCGTTCAGTTCGGCGGGGCCGTAGCGGAGGGCTTCCGGCATGCGGGCGTCGCCGAGCAGGGTGGCGTTCCAGTCGGGGGTGCCCAGGGTGCGCCAGGAGTGCACACGGGCGTCGCGCAGGGCGGTGTGCCCCTCCAGCGCGGGCATCATCGACAGGTACTGGACGGCGCGGACAGCGTTGTCGGAGAGGTTGGGCGCCACGCCGTGGGCGAGCATGCCGTTGAAGATCAGCAGGTCGCCGGGCTGGAGGTCGGGGCGGACCACCGGGAACTCGGCGCGGTCGATCGCGGGCCGGACCGGGTCGCGGCCGGGCGGCTGGGCGAGGCGCCACTCCTCGAAGCGGCGGAACAGTTCCGGCGCGCACTGGAAGCCGCCGAGATCGGGCCGGGTGTCGGTGAGCGCGATGATGCCCTGGACGCGCTGCGGCAGCACGGCGCGGGTGGAGTCGACGTCCCAGTGCAGCTCGATGTCGAAGCCCTCGTCGGTGGGTTCGATCAGGGAGCGGGAACGGGTGCGTATGTTGGGCGGGTTGAGGTTGAGCCGGTCCAGGGTGACCCACAGCTCGGGGCTGTCCCACACGTCCACGAAGGCGTCGTAGACCCGCCGGCTCTGCCGGCTGTCCCAGATCAGCTGGTGGTGGTAGGCCTCGACGAAGCCGTAGATGTACAGGTGCCGGTCGAGTTCGGAGCGGAACCCGGGTTCCTCGTACCAGGTGTCGGGGCGGTCGGGGTCCAGGCCCTGGAACTCCCAGGCGAAGTCGAGCAGGGCCTTGGCCTCGCCGGGGGTGATGGCCTCGCGGACGACGACGTAGCCGTAGGTCTGCCAGAAGGCGAAGTCCTCCTCGGACAGCACGCGCAGCGGCTCGGTCTTCTCGATGTCGCGCAGCGGGGTCGAGGCGAGGTAGGTCTCGCCGTCGGCGCTGAAGTAGGGGCGGCCGGTCGCCGCTCGGTGGAGGTAGGGGGCGGGCTCGGGCATGCGTTCACACTCCGGGGTGATCGGGACGAATACACCTGCGGGTCGGACGTGAGACATGTGCCGGTGGCATGCGCCAGGGCGCGAAAGGGCCACCGGTGCGCGGAAGGAGCACGGAGGACGGCCGCCCGCCGGGGTGGCGGGCGGCCGGGGTGAGGAGGTCAGCCGGCGAGGACGGCCTCGGCGGCGGCCACGCCGCAGACGCGGGCGGCGCCGTAGGTGGCGATGTGCGGGGTGCCGCGCGGCGGGGCCTGCGGCAGGCCCATCTCCACCACGACGGTGTCGGGCCGGGCGGCGAGCAGGGTGTCGAGCGCGGAGCGCATCCACGCGTGCCGGTGCTCGTCGCGGACCACGGCGACGATCCGGCGCCCGCCGGCCGCGGCGAGGGCGGCGGCTCCGGCCCCGTCACCGCCGAAGGTGCCGGATGTGCTGCCGGGCAGCAGCCGCTCCAGCTCGTCGGCGACGCCCCAGGGGGTCTCGTCGCCGACGGCGATGTTCGGGGCCGGGTTGAACCGGGCGACGTACACCGCAGCGGTGACCGGTGCGGCGGCGCCGGCGCGGGTCACGGTCAGCGCCCGGCGGGCCGCGACCAGGCCGACCTCCGGGTCGGGGGCGGTCCTCAGGGCGTCGTCGCGGTGCGCGGCGGTCCAGGCGGCCAGGTCGCGCACCCGGGCGGCGGCGTCGGCGAG
Organism: Streptomyces sp. NPDC029296; assembly: GCF_055569255.1. Lineage (NCBI taxonomy): Bacteria > Bacillati > Actinomycetota > Actinomycetes > Kitasatosporales > Streptomycetaceae > Streptomyces > Streptomyces sp. NPDC029296. The sequence continues at coordinate 98,957 of NZ_JBVHXT010000025.1, read as the reverse complement.
CCGTTCCTCGGGCAGTTCGCCGGAGCGCACGGCGGCGACGAGCGCGTCCCGCATGCCGAGCACGGTGTCCTCGTCGCACAGTCCGCCGCCCACGCAGATGGCGTCGGCGCCGGCCGCGATCGCGAGGACCACGCCCCGGTTCAGGCCGTAGGTGCCGGAGATGGCGCGCATCTCGATGCCGTCGGTGACGATCAGGCCCTGGTAGCCGAGTTCGCCGCGCAGCATGTCGGTGAGGATGCGCGGGGACAGGGTGCCGGGGCGGTCCGGGTCGAGGGCCGGGACCAGGATGTGGGCGCTCATGATCGCCCGGGTGCCGGCGGCGATGGCCGCGCGGAACGGGGGCAGTTCGCGCTCGTAGAAGGTGTCGGCGTCGACGTCGATGCGCGGGATGGCGTGGTGGGAGTCGACGTTGGTGTCGCCGTGCCCGGGGAAGTGCTTGGTGCAGGCGGCGACGCCGGTGGACTGCAGGCCCTCGACCCAGGCGGCGGTGTGCCGGGCGACCAGGCCGGGGCTCGCGCCGAAGGAGCGGACGCCGATGACGGGGTTGTCCGGGTCGGCGTTGACGTCGGCGGAGGGCGCCCAGTCGAAGGTGACGCCGCAGGCGGCCAGGCGGCGGCCCAGCTCGCGGGCGACGGCCCGGGTGAGGCCGGGGTCGTCGACGGCGCCGAGGGCGTGGTTGCCGGGGAAGGCGGAGCCGGTGCGCACGTCGAGGCGGGTGACGTCGCCGCTCTCCTCGTCGATGGCGACCAGCAGGTCCTCGCGTGCGGCGCGCAGTTGCGCGGTGAGCGCGGTGACCTGCTCCTCGCTGACGACGTTGCGGCCGAACAGGGCGACGGAGGCCAGGCCCTCGTCGATGCGGCGGCGCACCCAGTCGGGGGCGGTGGTGCCGTCGAAGCCGGGCTGGAGCACCGCGAGGGCGTTGCGGGTGAGGGTGTCGGTGCCGGGGGCGATGGTGGTCATCGGGGCGTCATCCCTTCACGGCGCCGTCGGTCAGACCGCTGACGGCCTTGCGTTGCAGGAAGATGAAGAGGATCAGGATGGGCAGCGCGAAGAGGGACGACGCGGCCATGGTGGCGCCCCAGTCGTCGCCGAAGGCGGTCTGGAACTGCGACAGCCACAGCGGCAGGGTCTGCTTCTCGGCGGACTTGTTGAGGATCAGGACGAGCGGGAACTCGTTCCAGGCGGTGATGAAGCCGAACAGCGAGGTCGCCATCAGGCCGGGCGCGAGCAGCGGGAAGATCACCTTGCGGAAGGCCTGCACGCGGGTGCAGCCGTCGACCATCGCCGACTCCTCCAGCTCCTTGGGCACGGCGGCGATGTAGCCGCGCAGCGTCAGGATGGTCAGCGGCAGCACCATCATCGCGTAGAAGGCGGTGAGCGGGACCAGGCTGTCGAGCATGTCGTTGTCGCGGACGGTCATGTAGATGGCGATGATGAGGACCTCCCAGGGGGCCATCTGCGCCAGCATGAACGTCACGATGAGACCGCGCCGGCCCTTGAACCGCATCCGGGTCAGGGCGAAGGCCGCGAACAGGGCGATGACGAGGGAGAACGCGACCGACAGGAGCGTGACGGTGACGGAGTTGAGGACCAGGGTCCAGAAGTGGTCCGCGTCGACGGCCGTCTTGAAGTGCTCCAGGGTGGCGTCGGTGGGGAACCACACCGGGTCGTCGGAGATGATGTCGCCGGTCGGCTTGAAGGCCGTGGCGAACATCCAGTACACGGGGAACACGAAGCCGACGAAGAGGACGACGGCGGTCGCGTTGGGCCAGATACGGCCGAAGAGCGAGCGCTTCACAGCTCGTCCTCCTCTTGCTTGAGCACCATGCGCAGGTAGTACGAGGTGATGGCGAGCAGCACCAGGATGGTCAGGAAGGAGATCGCCGCGCCGACTCCGAAGTGCTGGTTGCCGACGCCCTCCACATAGGCGTAGATCGGCAGGGTCTCGGTGAGGTGGTCCGGGCCGCCCTCGTTCATCGCGAAGATCTGCGGGAACGCCTTGAAGATCCAGATGACTTCGAGGAACGTCGTGGCGTACAGGAAGGGCCGCAGGAAGGGCAGGGTCACCGAGGTGAAGCCCTTCCAGGCGCCGGCGCCGTCCAGGGAGGCGGCCTCGTACAGCTCCCGGGGGATCGTGGTGGTGGCGGCGTAGAGGTTGATCGCCACGAAGGGGATGGACTGCCACACGAGCAGCAGGGTGACCACGGCGAAGGTGGAGAACTGCGTCTGGAGCCAGTTGTGGTCGGCCATGGAGTGCCAGCCGAGCTTGTCCAGCACCCAGTTGACGACGCCGAAGCGCTGGGCGAACAGCCACTTGTAGACGGTGGTGGCCGCGATGATCGGCATGGCCCAGGCGAGCACGAGGCCGATCAGGAGCAGCAGCCGCATCCGCTTGCCGAGCCGGGCCAGCAGCAGCCCGGTCAGGGTGCCGAGCACCATGATCAATGCGACGTTGACGGCGGTGAAGAAGACGGAGCGCTCGACGACGCGCCAGAACTCCCCGGCGGACAGCACCTCCTGGTAGTTGTCGACGCCGTTCCACTCGGTGAGGTGCTGGATGAGCTGCCGCGGGTTCAGGTTCTGGAACGACAGCATGCCGTTCTTCAGCAGCGGCCAGCCGAGCAGCACCAGGGTGGCCAGCAGCGCGGGCAGCAGGAGCAGGTAGGGGGCGGCGGCGCGGCGCCGGGACGGGGCCCCGAGGGTGCGGTCTTCACCTCGTGGCGAGGCCGGCACCCGGGCCTTGCGGACAGCGGGCTCCCCGGCCGTGTCCGTGCCTTCGGTCTGCACTGACATGAGTTGCCATCTCTTCCGTGGCCGTACGAAACACCAGGGCCGTACCCGTGGCACGGCACAGGTGTGGGCCGGGGGGGGGGGGGGGGGGGGGAGAGAGAAAGGGGGGGGGGGGGGGGGGGGGGGGGGGTGGTCGAGAAACACAGAAAAAAAAAAACAAAAAACCGACCCCACCC
>NZ_JBVHXT010000025.1:60381-95981 GCF_055569255.1 Streptomyces sp. NPDC029296 | reverse complement strand
CTTTCCCGGGCCGAGAAAAAACACCGCGCCCCCCCCCGGGGGAGGGGGGGGGGGGGGCGGGGGCCCCCCCCCCCCCCCCCCCCCCGGCACGGTGATCAGTTCTCCTGGGCCAGGCGCTTGTTGATCTCGCCCTCGACCTGCTTGGCGGCCTCCGCCGGGGACTTACCGTTCAGCACGGACGTCATGTAGGACTTGATCGGGTTGGGGTTGTTCTCCACCGCGCCCCACTCGGGGATCAGCGGGGTGGTGCCGCCGACCGCGGCGCCCGGGGCGATGGCCTCGGCGACGAGGTTGCCCTTCAGGTTGGACTCCAGCGCCTTCTTGTTCGGGATGACGCCGTTGAGCTTGGCCAGTTCGCCCTCGTACTGGTCGGACAGGGCGATCCTCAGGAACTCCTTGGCCAGCTCCTGCTTCTTGCTGCCCGCGGCGACGGCGAGGTTGGAGCCGCCGAGGAAGACGCTCTCGGGCTTGGCCGCGGTCTCGCCGGGGATCGGGAAGTAGCCGAGGTCCTTCTCGATGTCCTTGTTGGCGGCGACCGCCGTGGCGGCCTCCCAGCCCATGCCGATGAAGGCGCCGGTCTTGCCGTTGGCGAACACCTCGCCCTGCTGCGGGGTGGCCTCGTCCTTGTCCTTGGGGGCCTTGGAGTAGGAGGCGTACTTCTTGTAGATCTCCATGGCCTTGGCGACCTTGGGGTCACCGAGGTTGGAGACGTACTTGTCACCCTGCTTCTTCACCAGGTCGGCGCCCTGGCCGATGGTCAGGCCGTCGAAGAAGTACCAGTTCTGGCCGGGCATGTAGATCGGCTCGGCCTTCGTCTTCTTGCCGATGGTCTCGAGGTCCTTGAAGAACTCGTCCCGGGTCTTGGGGATGTCCTTGATGCCGGCCTCGGCCCAGATCTTCTTGTTGTAGATGACCACGCGGCTGGTGAAGAACCAGGGCGCGGCGTACTGCTTGCCGTCGTAGACGGAGGACTCGGAGACCGCCGGCGTCCAGTCGGTGCCGATCTCCTTCTTCAGGTCGTCCAGCTCGGCGAGACCGCCGGTGGCCGCGTAGGCCGGGGTCTGGGTGTTGCCGACCTCGATCACGTCCGGCGGGGTGGACTCGGAGAGGGCGGTGGTGATCTTCTGCTGGATCCCGTCCCACTTCTGCGTCTCGAACTTCACCTTGGCGCCGGTCTTCTTCTCGAACGCGGCGGAGACGTCCGTGACCCACTGGTCCGGGGTGGAGCCGTCCATCGCCCAGACGGTGAGCGTCTCGCCCTTGAAGCTGTCCGGTCCCGCCTTCTTGCCCTCGTCGCCGTCGTCCCCTCCGCACGCCGACACGGAGACCATCATGCCCGCGATCACGATCGCGGCCGCAAGCTTGCGCTTCACGCCACCCTCCTCAGGGATGCCACTAACCCCCCACGCCCTCGGCGGTGACCTGCGTACGACGCTGTTGCACGTAGGGCTCGGGACCTGGCCACTAATGGTGTAGACCAGTACGGTGGAGCTTGGCCTAGACCTTTTGGAGTGTCAAGGGTGGTTCGGGAAGCCGGTCCGGGCCGTTACGAGAAAGTCACCGGAGCGCGTCCCTCCGCGTTCCGTCCGTTTCGCCCGGCCCGTTCAGTTGGACTAGACCATACGGGAGTTGGTCGCTATAACGGGAGCCCATCGACACAGCCGGGAAGGCAGGCATGACCACCGACGTCAGCAGCGCCCATCCGCACCGGGGGGCGTCCGGCCGCACCGCGCGGGTGCCGAAGTACTACCGGATCAAGCAGCAGCTCCTGACGATGGCCGAAGCACTGCAACCCGGTTCGGCGATGCCCGCCGAACGGCTGCTCGCGGTCCGGTTCGACACCTCCCGGACCACCGTGCGCCAGGCCCTGCAGGAACTCGTCGGCGAGGGCCGGCTCGACCGGATCCAGGGCAAGGGCACCTTCGTCAGCCAGCCCAAGCTGTACCGCACGCTCCAGCTCACCTCGCACACCGAGGACATGCGCGCCCAGGGCCTCACCCCGGCCTCGCAGGTGCTGGACATCGGGGAGGTGCCGGCCGACGAGCAGCTGGCGGGCATGCTGGGCATCGGGATCGGCGAACGGGTGCTGCGCATCGAGCGGCTGCGGCTGGCCAGCGGCGACCCGATGGCCATCGAGACCACCCATCTGTCCGTGCGGCGCTTCCCCGGCCTGCGCGGCTCCCTTGCCACCTACCCGTCGCTGTACACGGCGCTCGCCGAGGTCTACGGCGTCCATCTGGCCGAGGCCGACGAGACCATCGAGACCTCGCTGTCCACCCCGCGCGAGGCGCAGCTGCTGGCCACCGACGTGGGACTGCCGATGCTGCTGCTGTCCCGGCACTCGCGGGACGCGGAGGGCACCCCGGTGGAATGGGTGCGCTCGGTCTACCGCGGCTCCCGCTACAAGTTCGTCGCCGCCCTGCGCCGGCCGGGCGGCACGGTGGTCCGGCGCAGGGCGGCCCCGCCGGAGGGGGACGGGCTCTGACCCGGCGGCAAGCGCGTCTCAGCCCTGGACGAGCGTGACGTCCCGCTCCGACTCCGCGTGGAAGACCGGCAGCAGGACGATGCCCGAGGGGCGCAGCTCCACGACGGTGGCCCGCACCCGCGCCGCTCCCGGCTTCACGGTCTGCCCGTAGGGCTTGCCGGAGTTCTGCCAGCGGTGCTCGGCGCCGTCGCAGCGGGCGGCGCTGCCGCCGATGCCCTGCCGGCGGCCGGTGTCGCCCTGGCCGGCCGAGGAGCCGATGAACGCCGGGCCGGTGGCGCCGGTGCAGCGGTAGCTGCCGGACAGCGTGACCGTGCCGTCGGCGGCGATCCGGCCGGTCGGGTCGACGGTGAGGTACTCGCCGGGTGCGGCGGCGGCCGGACCGGCGGCGGCGCACAGCAGGGCCGCGGCGCCGGGGGCGGCGAGCAGGGAACGGCGGACGGGCATGGGATACCTCCCGGTTTCCAGGGGCTGAGGGCTTCCACTGGTACCGGGCGGCCAGGCCGGCGGACGTGACCGTCACCCCTGCGGTGGCGCGTCCGTGCTCCTGACGGTTGTGCGGGGCGGGCGGCGGCCCGCGGATCAGGGCAGTACGGCGAACCCGTCCAGCTCCACCAGCGCCCGCTCGTCCCACAGCCGTACGACCTGGACGACGGCCATCGCCGGGTAGTCGCGCCCCGCCGACTGCCGCCAGATCCGGCCCAGTTCGGGCGCGTGGTCGCGGTAGGCGGCAAGGTCCGTGGCGTAGACGGTGACCCGGGCCAGGTCGGCGGGGGTGCCGCCGGCCGCGCGCAGGGCGGCGAGGAGGTTGCCGAGGGCCCTGCCGAACTGCTCGGGCAGCGTCTGTCCGCAGATCTCGCCGTCGGCGTCGAGGGCGGTCTGGCCGGCCAGGAACACCACGCGGGAGCCGGTGGCGACGACGGCGTGGCTGAAGCCGGTGGGCGGGGACAGCCCGGGCGGGTTGACGCGCTCGGCCGTCATCGCGCCCCCTCGGCCGCCGTGGCGTACAACTCCTTGGCGATGATGCCCCGTTGGACCTCGCTGGCCCCTTCGTAGATGCGCGGCGCGCGCACCTCGCGGTACAGGTGTTCCAGGAGGTGGCCGCGGCGCAGGGCGCACGCGCCGTGCAGCTGGACGGCGGTGTCGACGACGTACTGCGCGGTCTCGGTGGCGAGCAGCTTGGCCATCGCGGCCCGCCGGGGCACGTCGGCGGCCCCCGCGTCGTACGCCGCGGCCGCCGCGTACACCATCAGCCGGGCCGCCTCGGTGCGCAGGGCCATCTCGGCGACCTGGTGGGACACGGCCTGGAGGTCGCGCAGGGTGCCGCCGAACGCCTCGCGCCGGCCGGTGTGCCCCACGGTCGCGTCCAGCGCGGCCTGGGCCATGCCGACCGCGAAGGCGCCGACGCTGGGGCGGAAGAGGTTGAGGGTGCCCATGGCGACGGCGAAGCCGCGGTCCGCCGCGCCGAGCAGGTCGGCGGCGGTGACGGGCACGGCGTCGAAGTCCAGGGCGCCGACGGGATGCGGCGCGAGCATCTCCAGCGGGCGGCCGGTGAGCCCGGGCCGGTCGGCGGGGACGAGGAAGGCGGACACCCCGCGGGCTCCGGCGCCGGGCGTGGTGCGGGCGAAGACGGTGTAGAAGTCGGCCTCGGGGGCGTTGGAGATCCAGCACTTGGCGCCGGTGAGCCGCCAGCCGTCGCCGTGGGGGTCGGCGGCGAGGGACAGCGCCGCCGCGTCCGACCCGGCGCCGGGCTCGCTGAGCGCGAAGGCGGCGACCGCGCTGCCGTTGGCGACCCGCGGCAGCCAGCGCGCCCGCTGGGCCGGGGTGCCGTGGGCGTGCACCGGATGCGCGCCGAGGCCCTGGAGGGCGAGGGCGGTCTCGGCCTCGGTGCAGCCCTGCGCGAGGGACTCCCGCATCAGGCACAGGTCCAGCGCCCCGGAGTCGAAGAGCCGGGCGAGCAGGCCGAGCCGGCCGAGTTCGGCGAGCAGCGCCCGGTCGACGCGGCCGGGCGTGCCCCGGTCGGCGAGCGGGCGCAGCCGCCCGGCGGCCAGCGCGCGCAGCTCGGCGCACCAGGCGGCCTGCTCCGGCGCGAGTGCGAATGCGGACACGGCCGTTCCTCCCTCCGGGGCGGTTCCGGCACCCTCGCCCGCCCCTTCCGACGGTATCGCGGACCGTTGACTGTCGTCACCAAGGCGATACGCTCAAGGCGCGAGCCCACCAGGAAGCCCGTTCGGGCGGCCGGCCCGGACCTCCGTCACGGCAAGGGGGCGCACCGCCATGCATCTCTCGGCCCATGTCGACACGTTCGCGCGCGACCATCTGCCCCCGCCGCACGAATGGCCCGAGCTGCGGTTCGACCTGCCGGAACTGCGCTATCCGGCCCGGCTGAACTGCGCCGCGGAACTGCTGGACCACGCCGAGGAGTCCCGCCCGGTGTTCCGCACCCCCGCCGGCCCCGCCTGGACCTACGGCGAACTGCGCGCCCGTGTCGACCGGATCGCGCATCTGCTCACCGGCGCGCTGGGCGTGGTCCCCGGCAACCGGGTGCTGCTGCGCGGCCCCACCACGCCGTGGCTGGCCGCCTGCTGGCTGGCCGTGCTGAAGGCGGGCGCGGTCGCGGTCACCGTGCTGGCCCGGCAGCGCCCGCAGGAGCTGGCGGCCCTGTGCGCGATCGCCCGGATCGGGCACGCGCTGTGCGACGTCCGGTCGGTGGAGGACCTGGCGAGGGCCGCCGTACCGGGGCTGCGCGTCACGACGTACGGCGGTGACGGCCCCGACGACCTGCTGCGCCGCCCGGCCCCCGCCGCCCCCTATCCGGCGGTGGACACCGCCTGTGACGACGTCGCCCTGATCGCGTTCACCTCGGGCACCACGGGTCGCCCGAAAGGATGCGTGCACTTCCACCGGGACGTGCTGGCGGCCGCCGACACGTTCTCCCGTCATGTGGTGCGCCCCCATGAGGACGATGTCTTCGCCGGCAGTCCCCCGCTCGGCTTCACCTTCGGCCTCGGCGGGCTGGTGGTCTTCCCGATGCGCGCCGGCGCCAGCAGCCTCCTGCTCGAACGGGCGGGCCCTGGGCAGCTGCTGCCCGCCGTCGCCGCGCACCGCGTCTCCGTGCTGTTCACCGCGCCGACCGCTTACCGGGCGATGCTGCGCGACCTGGACGGCCACGACCTCTCCTCCCTCAGACGCTGTGTGTCGGCCGGCGAGAACCTGCCCGCGGCCACCTGGCACGCCTGGTACGAGCGCACCGGCCTGCGCCTGATCAACGGCATCGGCGCCACCGAGCTGCTGCACATCTTCCTGTCCGCCGCCGACGAGCACGCCCGGCCCGGCACCACGGGCCTGCCGGTGCCCGGCTGGCAGGCCCGCGTCCAGGACGCCGACGGCCGGCCCGTGCCCGACGGCGAGCTGGGGCTGCTGGCCGTGCGCGGCCCGGTCGGCTGCCGCTATCTCGCCGACCCGCGGCAGCGGGAGTACGTGCGCGGCGGCTGGAACATCACCGGCGACACCTATGTCCGCGAGCGCAGCGGCCACTTCCGGTACGTGGCCCGCGCCGACGACATGATCGTCTCCGCCGGGTACAAGATCGCGGGACCCGAGGTGGAGGAGGCGCTGCTGCGCCATCCCGACGTGGCCGAGGCGGCGGTCGTCGGCCGCCCCGACGAGGACCGCGGCCAGGTGGCCGTCGCCTACACGGTGCTGCGCCCCGGCGCCCGGCGGGACCCGGAGGCGCTGCGCGCGTTCCTCACCGCCGAGCTGGCGCCCTACAAATGTCCGCGCGCGTTCGTCTTCCTCGACGCGCTGCCCCGCACGGCCACCGGCAAGGTGCAGCGGTTCCGGCTGCGCACCGGAGGTGACCAGCAGTGATGCCGACGACCTAAAATGATCAACGTGTCCGAGCAGCACGCCCCCAGGTCCCTCATCGTCACGCTCTACGGCGCGTACGGCCGCTCCATGCCCGGCCCGGTGCCCGTCGCCGAGCTGATCCGGCTCCTGGCCGCCGTAGGCGTGGACGCCCCCTCCGTACGTTCCTCGGTGTCCCGGCTCAAGCGGCGCGGTCTGCTGCTGCCGGCCCGCACGGAGTCCGGCGCCGCCGGGTACGAACTGTCCGCCGAGGCCCGCCAGCTGATGGACGACGGCGACCGGCGGATCTACGCGGGCAGCCCGGTGGCGGACGAGGGCTGGGTGCTCGCGGTGTTCTCGGTCCCCGAGTCGGAGCGGCAGAAGCGGCACGTGCTGCGCTCCCGGCTGGCCGGCCTGGGCTTCGGCACCGCGGCGCCGGGGGTGTGGATCGCCCCGGCCCGGCTGTACGAGGAGACGGAGCACACCCTGCGCCGGCTGCGGCTGGACGCGTACGTGGACTTCTTCCGGGGTGAGCACCTGGGCTTCGCGCCCACGGCCGAGGCGGTGGCCCGCTGGTGGGACCTGGCCGCGATCGCCAAGGAGCACGAACGCTTCCTGGACCGGCACGCGCCGGTGCTGCGGGCCTGGTCCCGCCGCGCCGACACCCCGCCGGAGGCGGCCTACCACGACTACCTCCTCGCCCTCGACTCCTGGCGCCACCTGCCCTACACCGACCCGGGCCTGCCCACCCGCCTGCTCCCGCCCGACTGGCCCGGTGTCCGCTCGGCGGAGGTCTTCCGGGGCCTGCACGAACGCCTGCGGGACGCGGGGGCGCGGTTCGCGGGGCTGTGAGGGCTCCTCAGCCCTCCAGGGACAGGCGGGGTCTGGGCGCGTCGGTGCGGCCGGTGCGCGGGGGGCGGCTGCCCGCGCGGTAGGGGGCGGGCCAGGGGGCACCGGGGCCCTCGTAGCCCTGTTCGGCCGCCGCGTGCAGGGTCCAGTGCGGGTCGTACAGGTGCGGGCGGGCCAGGGCGCACAGGTCCGTGCGGCCTGCCAGGATCAGCGAGTTGACGTCGTCCCAGGAGGAGATCGCGCCGACCGCGATGACGGGGACGCGGACCTCGTGCCGGATCCGGTCGGCGAACGGCGTCTGGTACGAACGCCCGAACTCCGGTTTCTCCTGGGCCACCACCTGCCCGGTGGAGACGTCGATGGCGTCGGCGCCGTGCGCGGCGAAGGCGCGGGCGATCTCCACGGCGTCCTCCGCGCTCGTCCCGCCGTCGGCCCAGTCGGTGGCCGAGATCCGGACGGTCATCGGCCGCTCGGCCGGCCACACCCCGCGGACGGCGTCGAAGACCTCCAGCGGGAAGCGCAGGCGCCGCTCGGGGGAACCGCCGTAGGCGTCGGTGCGGAGGTTGGTGAGCGGGGAGAGGAAGCCGGAGAGCAGATAGCCGTGGGCACAGTGCAGTTCGAGCAGGTCGAACCCGGCCCGGGCGGCCCGCCAGGCGGCCGCCGTGAACTGCTCGCGGATGTCGGTGAGCTGGGCCCGGGACAGCTCGCGCGGTATCTGGCCGCCCGGCCGGTACGGCAGCGGGGACGCGGCGACGACCGGCCAGTTGCCGGTGGGCAGCGGCTCGTCCATGCCCTCCCACATCGGCTTCGTGGACCCCTTGCGCCCGGAGTGCCCGAGCTGGACGCCGATCGCGGTGCCCGGGGACTGGCGGTGCACGAAGTCGGTGACGCGCCGCCACGCCTCGGCCTGCCGTCCGGTGTAGAGGCCGGCGCAGCCGGGGGTGATGCGGCCCTCCGGGCTGACGCACACCATCTCGGTCATCACCAGGCCGGCCCCGCCGAGGGCGCGGGCACCCAGATGGACGAGGTGGAGGTCGCCGGGGACGCCCTCGGCGGCCGAGTACAGGTCCATCGGCGACACCACGACCCGGTTGCGCAGGGTCAGGCCGCGCAGCCGGAACGGGGTGAACATCGGGGGTGTGCCGGGCGGGCAGCCGAACTCGCGCTCGACGGAATCGGTGAAGCGGGCGTCGCGCATCCGCAGGTTGCCGTGGGTGACGCGGCGGGAGCGGGTGAGCAGGTTGAAGGCGAACCGGCGGGGCGGCTGGCGCACGTACAGCCGCAGGTTCTCGAACCACTCCAGGCTGGCCCGGGCGGCCCGCTGGGTGGAGGCGACGACGGGTCTGCGCTCCTCCTCGTAGGCCGCGAGCGCGCCCGGTACGTCCGGCTGCTCCGCCAGGCAGGCGGCGAGGGCGAGGGCGTCCTCGACGGCGAGCTTGGTGCCGGAGCCGATGGAGAAGTGCGCGGTGTGCGCGGCGTCGCCGAGGAGGACCACGTTGCCGTGCGACCAGCGGTCGTTGACGACCGTACGGAAGGTGGTCCAGACGGAGTTCCCGGCGCGCAGCGGACGGCCGCCCAGGGCGTCGGAGAAGAGCTTGGCGCAGCGTTCGGCGGACTCGCGCGGGGTGAGTTCGTCGTACCCCGCGGCCCGCCAGACCTCCTCGCGCATCTCGATGATCACGGTGGAGGCGCCGCATCGCTCCTGCGGCCCGGGGGGCCTCGTCGAGTGGTGGTCGGGGGACGGGCGGGCGTAGGGATAGCCGTGCAACTGGGTCACGCCGTGCTCGGTCTCGGCGATCTCGAAGCGGAAGGCGTCGAAGGCGAAGTCGGCGGCGAGCCAGATGTAGCGGCAGCGGTGCGCGGTCACCTGGGGGCGGAACACATGGGCGTACGTCTCGCGGGTGGTGCTGTGCACACCGTCGGCGGCGACGACGAGGTCGTACTCGGCGCGGAGGGAGTCCGGGTGGGGGGCCTCGGTGCGGAAGTGGATCCGAACGCCGAGGGAGTGGCAGCGCTGGTGCAGGATCCGCAGGAGCCGGTGGCGGCCGAGCGCGGCGAAGCCGTGGCCGCCGGAGCGGTGGCGTGTGCCCCGGTGCACGATGTCGATGTCGTCCCAGCGGACGAGGTCCCGCCGTAACGCCTCGTGGACGACGGGGTCGGCGTGTTCTATGCCGCCGAGCGTCTCGTCGGAGAGGACCACCCCGAAGCCGAAAGTCTCGTCGGGGGCGTTGCGTTCCCAGACGGTGATGTCACGGGCCGGGTCCAGGCGCTTGAGGAGGGCCGCGGCGTACAGTCCGCCGGGGCCGCCGCCGATGACCGCCACGCGCAGGGGGTGGTGCGTCGTCGGCGGGCGCGGGTCGTCCGTGGCCGGCATCCGCGCTCACCTCCCCCGCCACTTCGGTGCGCGCTTTTCCGTGAAGGCCGTGTGGAACTCCGCGTAGTCCTCGCCCGTCATCAGCAGGGCCTGGGTGGCGGCGTCCAGTTCGACCGAGGCCGCCAGGGGCATGTCCAGTTCGGCCGTGAGCAGGGCCTTGGTCTGGGCGTGGGCCAGGGCCGGGCCGTCGGCCAGGCGGCGGGCCAGGGCGGCGGCGGTCTCGTCGGCCCGGCCCTCCGCCGCCAGTTCGCTGATCAGGCCGATCCGCTCGGCCTCGGGGGCCCGTACCGGGTCGCCCAGCATGAGCAGGCGGGTGGCGTGGCCGAGGCCGACGACCCGGGGCAGCAGATAGGCCGCGCCCATGTCGCCGCCGGACAGGCCGACCCGGGTGAAGAGGAACGCGAACCGGGCCGAGGGGTCGGCGACCCGGAAGTCCGCCGCGAGGGCGAGGACCGCGCCGGCGCCGGCCGCCACGCCGTGCACCGCGGCGACCACCGGGAAGGGGCACTCGCGGATCGCCCGCACCACCTGCCCGGTCATCCGGTTGAAGTCGAGCAGCCGGGCGGTGTCCATGGCGAGGGTGGCGCCGATGATCTCGTCCACGTCGCCGCCGGAGCAGAAGCCGCGGCCCTCCCCGGCCAGCACCAGGGCCCGCACCGCGCGCTCCCGGGACAGCTCGGCGAGCAGGTCGCGCAGGTCGGCGTAGGCGCCGAAGGTGAGGGCGTTGAGTTTCTCGGGGCGGGCGAGGGTGACGGTGGCGACCTGGTCGGCGATCCGCACCCGCAGATGCTCCCAGTCGGCCGTGCGGGCGGCCGAGCCGGTGAAGGGACTCATGACGTGCGGCCTCCCTGGGCGACGGCGCCGTACGTTGCTGCCCCTCGAAGTTATCACCGCTCTGTGACTGTCGTCACGAGGGCGCGACACAATCGTCCGCAGCGACCGGCCCGGCGGCGGCCGGACGCGGCGGGGCCCGTACCATGCCTGGAGTCGTACAGCAGGACAGCCTGCTCCGTGAAGGACTCGCCGTGCACGAACCCCCCGCCGAATCGGCCTCCTGGCGCATCGCGCTGCCGCACACCGCGGCGGCGGTGCCGGTGGCGCGTGCCCTGGTGCGCTCGGCCCTCGCCGAGGGGCAGCACGTGACCGACTGCGACACGGCGGAGCTGCTGACCGCCGAGCTGGTGGCCAACGCGGTGGAGCACACCGCCGGGCGCGGCCCGATAGAGCTGGTGGTGGAGCTGCGGCCGACCGACTGCCGGGTGGAGGTGCACGATCCGGACCCGGCGCCGCCCGGCCATCTGACCCGGCCGGTGATCGAGGAGCCCGACGTGTGGCAGGAGGGCGGGCGCGGGCTGCTGCTGATCCGCGCCCTCAGTTCCTCCTGCGGTCACCGCCCCACCCCGTCGGGCAAGGCGGTGTGGTTCAGACTGCCTGTGGTTCCCGCTCGGCGGCGGCCGGCGTGACCTCGGCGGGCGCCGCCGCGAGCGTGGAGTGCCGGCGGCCGTAGGTGCCGTAGAGCGCGAGGCCCGCCGCGAGGAACACGGCGAACTGGATCCAGGTCCGCCAGCCGGTCTCCCACATCAGGTACAGGCAGAAGGCGATGCCGAGCAGCGGGGCCACCGGGTACAGCGGGACCCGGAAGCTGCGGTCGAGGCCCGGTTCGCGGCGGCGCAGGGCCATCACCGTGATGTTGACGACGGCCATGATGGCGAGGGTGCCGATGGTGCACAGGTTCATCACGGCGTCGAGGGAGGCGAAGGCCGCCGGGAGCGCGAAGACGACGGCGACGATCAGCGTGCCGGCGACCGGGGTGGAGGTGCGCGGGCTGACCTTCTCGAAGACGCGCGGGATCAGGCCGTCCCGGGACATCGACATCAGGATGCGGGTCTGGCCGTACATCACGGCGAGGACCACGGAGGCGATGGCGACGACCGCGCCGAAGGCGATGACGCCGCCGCCGACGGCCGAGCCGGTGACCTCGTTGACGACGTAGGACAGGGCGGCGGGGCGGCCGGCGACCTGGTCGCCGCCGATGGCGCCGATCGCGGCGAGCGCGACCGCGCAGTACAGCAGGGTCACGATGCCCATGCAGACCATGATCGCGACGGGGATGTGCCGGCGCGGGTTCTTCGCCTCCTCGCCGGCCGTGGTGATCGCGTCGAAGCCGATGTAGGAGAAGAACGCGGCGGTGGTGCCCGCGCCGATGCCGCCGAGGCCGGCCGGGGAGAACGGGGTGAGGTTGCCGTCCTTGAAGGCGCTGTAGCCGATGGCGCAGAAGGCGAGCAGGATGGCGAGCTTCACCGCGGCCATGGCGGCGGTCGCCCGGGCGCTCTCCCGCACCCCGCGCACCAGCAGCACCGAGGCCATGGCGATGACGATCACGGCCGGCAGGTTGACCACGCCGCCGTCCCCGGGGCCCGCGGACAGGGCGTCCGGGAGCTGGAGGCCGGTGAGGCTGTGCAGCAGCTCGTTGACGTACTGGCTCCAGCCGACCGCTACGGCGGAGATGGACACGCCGTACTCCAGCAGCAGGCACCAGCCGACGAGGAAGGCGGTGGACTCGCCGAGGCCGGCGTAGGCGAAGGAGTACGAGGAGCCGGAGACCGGGATCGCGCCGCCCAGCTCGGCGAAGGAGAAGGCGGTGAAGACGCAGGTGAGGGCCGCGAGGACGAAGGAGACGACGACGGCCGGGCCGGCCTGGGCGACCGAGTCGGACAGGCCGACGAAGATGCCGGTGCCGACGATGGCTCCGACGCCGAAGCAGATGAGCTGGAAGAGGCCCATGGTGCGCTTCAGGCCGTGTCCCTCGCGGTCGGCGCCGGATTCGGCGACGAGCAGCCGCGGGGACTTGATACGGGGAGCGGGCATGCGGGTGGTGCTCGATTCTGGTGGTGCGGGCGGCCGTGGTGGGCCGCGGCGGCGGCGCCGGAAGGGGTGGTTCCGGGCCGCCGGTCAGGATAAGGCCTGGTGAGGAGGGTCAGGCAAGGGTTTCCCGGGCGAGTGTGGCGACCAGCACCGCCTTGATGGTGTGCAGCCGGTTCTCCGCCTCGTCGAAGACCACGGAGTGGGCGGACTCGAAGACCTCGTCCGTCACCTCCAGCGAGTCGAGACCGTAGGCGTCGTGGATCTGCTGTCCCACCGCGGTGCCGAGGTCGTGGAAGGCCGGCAGGCAGTGCAGGAACCGTACGTCGGGGTTGCCGGTGGCGCGCAGCACGTCCATGGTCACCGCGTAGGGGGCGAGGGCCGCGATCCGCTCGGCCCACACCTCCTTGGGCTCGCCCATGGACACCCAGACGTCGGTGGCGACGAAGTCGGTGCCGCGGACCCCTTCGGCGATGTCCTCGGTGAGGGTGATCCGCGCCCCGCTGGAGTCGGCGAGCGCGCGGGCGCGGTCGAGGACGTCCTGGGCCGGCCAGTAGGACTTCGGGGCGACGATCCGTACGTCCATGCCGAGCAGGGCGCCGGTGACCAGGTAGGAGTTGCCCATGTTGAAGCGGGCGTCGCCGAGGTAGGCGAAGGCGGTTTCGCCGAGCGGCTTGGCGCAGTGCTCGGTCATGGTGAGCACGTCGGCGAGCATCTGGGTGGGGTGCCAGTCGTCGGTGAGGCCGTTGTAGACCGGCACGCCGGCGTACGCGGCCAGCTCCTCGACCTTGGCCTGGCTGTCGCCCCGGTACTCGATGGCGTCGTACATCCGGCCCAGCACCCGGGCGGTGTCCCGCACCGACTCCTTGTGCCCGATCTGCGACCCGGAGGGCTCCAGGTAGGTGGTGTGGGCGCCCTGGTCGGCGGCGGCGACCTCGAACGCGCAGCGGGTGCGCGTCGAGGTCTTCTCGAAGATCAGCGCGATGTTCCGGCCGCGCAGGTACGGGGTCTCGGTCCCGGCCTTCTTGGCGGCCTTCAGCTCGGCGGCCAGCTCGACCAGGCCGCGGAACTCCGCGGCGGTGAAGTCCAGCTCCTTGAGGAAGTGGCGGCCGGCGAGGGCGGTCGGGACTGTCACCATGGGGGCGCTCCAGGGGTATGACTACAGGGGACTGTGGAAGTCTATACGATCCTTCACATTTCTATACGGCGTCTCGCTGGACGGGACAGCTCATGCACCGGGGCCCGCCCCGGCCCCGGCCCAGCTCGCTGCCCGGGATCTCGATCACCTCGATGCCCTGCTTGCGCAGGTGCGTGTTGGTGGTCACGTTCCGCTCGTAGGCGACGACGACCCCGGGCTCGACGGCGAGCACGTTGCACCCGTCGTCCCACTGCTCGCGTTCGGCGGCGTGCACGTCCTGCGTGGCGGTCAGCACCCGGATCTCGCCGAGGCCGAGCGCGGCGGCGATCGCCCGGTGCATGTGCTCCGGCGGATGGTCGGTGACCTTCAGCTCCCGTTCGCCGACGCCGGGCTCGATGGTGTAGGAGCGGAGCATGCCGAGGCCGGCGTACTGGGTGAAGGTGTCCCCGTCGACCATGGTCATCACCGTGTCCAGGTGCATGAAGGCGCGCCGCTTCGGCAGGTCGAGCGCGACGATGGTGCGCGCGGAACCGGCCGCGAACAGCTTGTGCGCCAGCATCTCCACGGCCTGCGGGGTGGTCCGCTCGCTCATCCCGATCAGCACGGCGCCGTTGCCGATCACCAGGACGTCGCCGCCCTCGATGGTGGAGGGGTAGTCGGCCTGGCCCCGGGACCAGACGTGGAAGGTCTCGTCCCGGAACAGCGGGTGGTGGCGGTAGATCGCCTCGAAGTGCACGGTCTCGCGCTGCCGGGCGGGCCAGCGCATGGCGTTGATGGAGACGCCGTCGTAGATCCACGCCGAGGTGTCGCGGGTGAAGAGGTGGTTGGGCAGCGGGCGCAGCAGGAAGTCGTCCAGGTCCATGACGTGGAAGCGCACGGAGGTGGGTTCCTCGTGGCCGGCCAGGTACTCCCGCTTGGTCATGCCGCCGACCAGGGCCTCGGCCAGCTCGGCCGGGGTCATCCGGTCGAAGGAGGCGCGCAGGTGGCCGGTGGCGAGGGGGCCGTACTCCTTCTCGTCGAAGACCCGGTCCAGGACCAGCGCGCGGGCCTCGGGGAGCGCCAGCGCCTCGGCGAGCAGGTCGCCGAAGAGGTGGACCTCGACCCCCCGGTCGCGCAGGACGTCGGCGAACCCGTCGTGCTCGGCGCGCGCCCGGCGCACCCACAGCACGTCGTCGAAGAGCAGGGCGTCCTTGTTGCTGGGGGTGAGCCTTTTGAGCTCTAGGTCGGGCCGGTGCAGGATGACCCGGCGCAGCCGCCCGGCCTCGGAGTCGACGTGGAATCCCATGGTTCCATCCTGACCGCCGGGACCCTCCTTCATCCCCTGCTCGCCGGTTTCCGCTGCGCGTGACCCAAACCGCGCTGCGGCGGCACCGACCACCGTCCCCCGCGGGGCGGCAGGGCCGCCGCCCCCGCCGGCCGGGACCAGCCGCTCGGCGGTGAGCAGGGCGAGCGCCCGGCGGCCCCGGACTCCCCCGCCGGTGCAAGCACAGGCCGCGGCCCCGGCGCGGACACGTTCCGCATCGACGTAGTGATGAAGCCGACCATGGCCTTCTTGGTCTCCCAAGAGCTGTCCCGCAAAAGATCTCCGGAGCTCGGACGTGCGCTACCCCATGACCGTACGAGCCGCGTCGAGGAAGGCCAGCCGGTTGTCCTCCAGGTAGTCCCGTACGCTCTCGCCTTCGGGCAGGCCTTCCCACACGGTCCGGTTAAGGTCGAGGAAGTACGCGCGTGCCGCGTCGTGTACGGGCAGGGGGAACTGGATGCGGATGAGCCGCTCGGCGACCCACAGCCTGTTCATCACGTCCCGGGTCGTCAGGTACCAGTCGTGGGTGTCGTCCCAGTCGGCGGGTCGGCTGAACGCGGCGCGTTCCGCTTCGGCGCCCACCTCGATGAACCGCTCCAGCAGCGCCAGCCGTTCCGGTCGCCGGGCCTCTGATAAGGCGATCCGCTGCCGTTGCTGTTCGGCGCGTTCCGCCGAGAGCTGAGTCCTGTGCTGGACGAGGTAGGACAACAAGCCGCCGAGGACAACGCCGCCCAGGATATGAGGGACACCCAGACCTGACCTGACACAGCGGTCATTGTCCCATGCCGTCGATCTTTGAGTCGATCACGCTGTGGCTGTTGTGGTCACAGTGTCGGAGCCGTCCTGGACAACCCCTTTCACCGAGCTGAGCCCGCGTCAGTTCGGTGAGCTGATCACCGCGCTACGGCGCGAGGGGGTGGACCCGGGGCGGTGAGGCTGGTCCGCAGGACTGAGGGGAGAGCTTGCTACTGCCGCAGGATGCTCATGATCTCGCTCGCCTTGGCGATAGCGGCCCGTGGCCCGTACGCCGCCATTGCCGCTAGCACGGTTGCACTGCCGGCCACGACGACGTCTACACCCGCAGGAAGCCCGAAAAGAACACCGAGACACAGTGACGCTGCCGCGGCGACGACAACAGCCGTCAGCCGAAGCCCTTCTCTATTGGCCACCGGGGTGGTGCCCCGCAGGCTCTGCCCGGGGAGGAGCGTACTGACGTTTCCGGCGGCGAAGCTGTTACCGATCTTTGCCAGAAGTGCGGCCAGGCTGCGGAGCGCTCCATTCCCATTGCCGTCGATCTGCGCCTCGGCCAGTTGGAGCTTGGCCACGACGAGAGCGGCATGATTCTTTGCGTTCCTCTGCCGTGGAGACCCGCGGCCAACGCTGTTCGTAATGCGATGGACCCGAAGAAGTGAGCGCCGAACTGTGGAGCAGGTGTCGTCCAAGTGCCGAAGAGCTTGGGGCCGACCGCTCGTGTCCGCGCGTGCGACTGCGTCGCATGCCTCGATGGCGGCCATGATCGAGAGCAGGAGCGTGTACCCCGCGATGGCTTTGCTGTGCCGGGCTGCCCACATCAGAAGTGGCAGCGTCACAGCAGCGAGCATGAGTGCCGATGGCTGCAAACTCGGCTGTATCTTCCGCATCTCGATCGTCTTGAACACAGCCATGACGAGGTCTGAACAACCGAGACCGATCAGGAAGGTAAGCAGCCCATAGCGAAGCTTGACGCTCGCAGCGGTCTTCTTGCCTGCCTCACGGAACGACTGAATCGGCAAGTCCGCCAGACCAAGGCGCCGCAACGCCTGAGCTGCTGAAGCCATATCCCTTTCTGCGACTCTGGCGTTCCACGCCGACCACCATGCCTGCAGTGGCTGGATCCGGCGCGCGATCCACGCAAGGATGCGGTAGGCCGACACCACCATCGCGGCCAGGAGTACACCCCCCACCACTGACCGCTGTATCGCGGCTGCGCGCTCCCAGTCAAAGTTCATGTGGGGATCCTGGCGCAGAGCACTGACAACCGTGGCAGATCTGCTTGATCAGCACAGCGGTGAGCCGTATTTGGCGCCACGGCTTACCCGGCAAGCCAGGCCTCGCCTACTTCCAGCCGTCCAGCGACACCTGCGGGCCGCCGCTGAGGTAGCGGTGGAGAGCGCTTGAGGTGGTGTCCACGAATTGCTCGGGGATGGCGTCGGCATCGACCCAGCGGACCTGGGCGTGCTTGCGCGGTTCGCGGTTCTCCGGCTCGCCGGTCCACTCGTGGGCGACGAACACGACCGTGAGGAAGCCGTTGGGTGCTTCCACTCCCCAGGCGCCGTGGATGATGTGGGCGACCTCGAGCGCTTCCGGCTTGATGGTCAGACCGGTCTCTTCGTACAGCTCACGGACGGCCGTCTCGGTGATCGGCTCTCCGGGCTCGCTCTTGCCGACCGGGAGATCCCACAGGCCCTTGGCAAATTTGGCCTGGTCGCTGCGCTGAAGGAGGATCACGCGGTTGGTGGCCTTGTCGTGGACGATGACCGCGGCGACCAGCAGGGTCATCGATTCGAGCGCCGGCTTGAGGGCCTTCGGCTGGTCGTCGGTCTGCTGGGCCACAGGGTTCCCTTCGTCGGGCGGGTTGTTGGGCATGTTAGGCGAGGGCCTCGCGGGCGCGGAGGGCGAGATCGGCGGCGCCTGGTACCTTGCGCCGCTGGTAGACCGCAAGGGTGGAACGGATGGAGATGATCGCCTTGCGGGTGCGGTCGGAGGTCATGCCCTCCATGAACGTCAGAGCCTGGGTCCAGGCGGCGACGGCTTCGTCGGCGCGGGCCTGGGCGGCGAGGCTGTCGCCGAGGTCGGCGTGGGTGAGGGCGTGGACGCGCTTGTACTTTTCGGGGTCCCAGCGGGTGAGGGCGTCCCGGTGCTGCCGCTCGGTGCCGATGTGGTCGGCGAGGTCGGTCAGGGTGCGGGCGGTGTGGCTGGCCACGGTGCCGGCGGCTGGGCCGCTGACACGGGAGTAGGTGGGCTGGGGGCCGTCGTCTCGTAGAACGGCATCTTCGGCAGCGAGGAGGGCTCGTGCGGCCGACGGGTTCTCGTTCACGGCGGCGTAGGCGCGGGCGTGGGTGATGTGGAGCAGGGCCTCGGTCTGGCCGTCGACGTGGCCGAGACCCGTGCGTAGGGCGCCTTCGACGAGATCGACGCAGTGGTGATGCTGTTTAAGGCTCAGGGCCTGGTGGGCGAGGGCGCGCATCATCCAGGCGGCGTGGCCGTGGGGGTCTGCTTCGCAGGCGAGCCTGTAGCCGACCTGGTAGTAACGCTGGGCAGCGCCTTCGTGGCCGAGGTCGTGGTGTTTCCAGCCTGCCAGGCAGGCGAGTTCGGCGACGGCGCCGATGGATCGACGACGACTTCACCGACCTGGACCACTCGTGGGCCGCGGAGCGCACAGCCAGTGGTGTCCCGACCCTCCTCGTGCAGCCGAATCCTCACGTCGGGCTGCGGGCTGAGCATCTGGCCGAGGCCCGGGCATGGGCCGGTCAATTGATCGATACGCGGGCTGCAGCGCCCGCTGCTCCGACCGAGACCGAAGCAGCGTGACGCGACCCGGGCGAGGAGTCGATGCCCCCGCGACGAGGGCGCGGCCGCCCCTACAACCGCGGGTCCACCGGCTCCGACTCCAGCGCCAGCACCCCGAACACCGCCTCGTGCACCCGCCACAGCGGTTCCCCGCCGGCCAGGCGGTCCAGGGCCTCCAGGCCGAGGGCGTACTCGCGCAGGGCCAGCGAGCGCTTGTGGTTCAGGAACCGCTGCCGCAGCCGGGCGAGCCGGTCGGGGCGGGTGTACTCCGGGCCGTAGATGATCCGCAGGTACTCGCGGCCCCGGCACTTGACGCCGGGCTGCACCAGCCGTCCGTCCGGTCCGCGCACCAGCGCGCCGAGCGGTTTGACGACCATGCCCTCGCCGCCCCGGCCGGTCATCTCCAGCCACCAGTCGACGCCCGCGCGCACCGACTCCGCATCGCCGGTGTCGACGTACAGCCGCCGGGTGGTGTGCAGCAGTCCGGTGCCGTCGTACTCCACGAGCCGGTCGATCAGGGCCAGTTGCTCGTCGTGCGGCAGCGCGGCGAGGCTGCGGCCCTGGACGGCGAGCAGCTGGAAGGGGGCCAGCCGGACCCCGTCCAGGCCCTCGGTGGGCCAGCAGTAGCGGCGGTAGGCGGCGGTGAACGCCGCCGCGTCGGCGGCGCGTTCCCGCTGCCGGTCGAGCAGCGCGCCCACGTCGGTCCCGCGCCCGGCCGCCGCCTCCAGGGCGGCGAGCGCGCCCGGGAACACGGCACCGGAGGCGGCGCCCACGGCCGCGTACTGGCCGCGCAGCAGCCCGGCGGCCTTCAAGGACCACGGCATCAGCTCGGCGTCCAGCAGCAGCCAGTCCGTGTCGAGTTCGTCCCAGAGTCCGGCGTCGGTGACCGCCGCGCGCAGCCGGCCGAGGATCTCCTCGGTGGTGTGCTCGTCGTCGAAGAACGGCCGTCCGGTCCGGGTGTAGAGGGATCCGGTGGGTCCCTCCGCACCGAACCGGCGTCGTGCCGCCTTCGCGTCCCGGCACACCAGGGCCACGGCCCGCGAGCCCATGTGCTTCTCCTCGCACACCACGCGCGCGACCCCGTCCCGCGCGTACTGCGCGAACGCCTCCCGCGGGTGCTCCAGGTAGCCCTCGATCCCCGAGGTGGCCGTCGGTGCCATGGTCGGCGGGAGGTACGGCAGCAGCCGCGGGTCGATCGCGAAGCGGCTCATGACCTCCAGGGCCGCCGCCGCGTTCTCCTCGCGGACCGCCACCCGGCCCGCGTGCCGGGTCTCCACGGCACGCCGGCCGTGCACGTCCGCCAGGTCCAGCGGCCGGCCGTCCTGTCCGCCGGGCGCCTCGGTGGCGAGCGGCCGGGCCGGCTCGTACCAGACCCGCTCGGCCGGTACGTCGACCAGCTCGCGCTCCGGCCAGCGCAGCGCGGTGAGCTTGCCGCCGAAGACGGCGCCGGTGTCCAGGCAGAGGGTGTTGTTCAGCCAGGTGGCCTCCGGTACCGGGGTGTGGCCGTAGACCACGGCGGCCCGGCCCCGGTAGTCCTCGGCCCACGGGTAGCGCACCGGCAGCCCGAACTCGTCGGTCTCGCCGGTGGTGTCGCCGTACAGGGCGTGCGAGCGGACCCGGCCGGAGGTGCGGCCGTGGTACTTCTCGGGCAGACCGGCGTGGCAGACGACCAGCCGGCCGCCGTCCAGGACGTAGTGGCTGACCAGCCCGTCGAGGAAGCGCCGCACCTCGGCCTTGAACTCCTCGCTCTCGCCCTCCATCTGCGCGATCGTCTCGGCGAGCCCGTGGGTGTGCTGCACCTTGCGGCCCTTGAGGTAACGGCCGTACTTGTTCTCGTGGTTGCCGGGGACGCACAGGGCGTTGCCCGAGTGCACCATCGACATCACGCGGCGCAGCACGCCGGGGCTGTCCGGGCCGCGGTCGACCAGGTCGCCGACGAACACGGCGGTACGGCCCTCGGGGTGCGCCCCGTCGGTGTAGCCCAGCTTGGCGAGCAGCGCCTCCAGTTCGGCGGAGCAGCCGTGGATGTCGCCGATGATGTCGAACGGGCCGGTGAGGTGGGTGAGGTCGTTGTAGCGCTTCTCGGTGACGACGGTGGCGTGCTCCACCTCTTCGACGCCGCGCAGCACGTGCACCTTGCTAAAGCCCTCGCGCTCCAGGTGCCTGAGGGAGCGGCGCAGTTCGCGGATGTGCCGCTGGATGACCCGGCGGGGCATGTTCGCCCGGTCGGCGCGGGCCGCGTTCCGCTCGGCGCACACCTCTTCCGGCAGGTCCAGCACGATCGCGATGGGCAGTACGTCGTACTGGTTCGCCAGCTCGACCAGCCGGCGCCGGCTGTCCTGCTGCACGCTGGTGGCGTCCACGACGGTGCGGCGGCCGGCGGCCAGCCGCTTGCCGGCGATGTAGTGCAGGACGTCGAAGGCGTCGCCGGTCGCGCTCTGGTCGTTCTCGTCGTCGCTGACCAGGCCGCGGCAGAAGTCGGAGGAGATCACCTCGGTGGGCTTGAAGTGCCGCCGGGCGAACGTGGACTTGCCGGAGCCGGAGGCGCCGACGAGCACCACGAGGGAGAGGTCGGTGACGGGGAGCGCCCGCCCCTTGTACGGTGCCTCGGTCATGCCGCCTTCGCCTCCTTCTCGCCCCTGATCGTGAAGGTCGCCATCTGGGTGGGCGGGCCCACCTCGGGGTCGTCCGGGCCGACGGGCGTGAACCCCACGTCGTAGCCGTGACGTTCGGCCACGGTCGCGGCCCAGGCGCGGAACTCCTCGCGGGTCCACTCGAAGCGGTGGTCGCCGTGCCGGACGTGGCCGGCGGGCAGGTTCTCCCAGCGGACGTTGTATTCGACGTTCGGGGTGGTCACGATGACCGTGCGGGGGCGCGCGTGCCCGAACACGGCGTACTCCAGGGCCGGCAGCCGGGGCGGGTCGACGTGCTCGACGACCTCGCTGAGCACGGCGGCGTCGTACCCCTTGAGCCGGCGGTCGGTGTAGGCGAGGGAGCCCTGGAGCAACTTGACGCGCGCCGCCTGCCGTTCGCCCATGCGGTCCAGCTTCAGCCGGCGGGCGGCGAGGGCGAGGGCGCGCTGCGAGACGTCGACGCCGACGATCTCGGTGTACCGGGCGTCCTTGAGCAGCGCCTGCGCCAACTGGCCCTGGCCGCAGCCGAGGTCGAGGACCCGGGCGGCGCCGCAGGAGTCCAGGGCGGCGAGGACGGCCTCGCGCCGGAGCACGGCGAGCGGGGTGGGCCTCTCCTCGGTTTCGGTCTCGTCCGCCACCGCGTTGTCGATGTCCTCGACCTCGCTGTCGTCGGCCTCCGCGAGCCGCACCAGCTCCAGCCGCTCCCTCGCCTGACGGGTCAGCGACCAGCGCCGCGAGAGGTAGCGGTCGGTGATGAGCCGCTGCTCCGGGTGCCCCGCCAGCCAGCCCTCGCCGGCCCGCAGCAGCTTGTCGACCTCGTCGGCGGAGACCCAGTAGTGCTTGGCGTCGTCGAGCACCGGCAGCAGGACGTACAGGTGGCGCAGCGCCTCGGCGAGGGTGACCCGCTCGGACTCCAGCAGCAGCCGGACGTACCGCGAGTCGCCCCACTGCGGGAACGCGGTGTCGAGCGGGACCGGGTCGGCGGTGACCGTCCAGCCGAGCGGTGTGAAGAGCCGTCGTACGAGGTCCGGGCCGCCGCGGGCGGGCAGTGCGGGGATCTCGACGCGCAGCGGCAGCGGGGCGGCGGCCCGCTCGGGCCGGGCGGCCGAGACTCCGCGCAGGGCGCTGGAGAAGACGTTGGCCAGCGCCACGGCGAGCAGCGAGGAGGCCGCGTAGGGGCGGTCGTTGACGTACTGGGCGAGGGCCGCGTCGGGTGCGCCGCCGCGGCCCTTGCCCCGGCCCCGGCGGACCAGGGCGACGGGATCGATCTCCAGCAGCAGCGCGGCCGTGCAGCGTTCGGCGTCCGCCTCGGGGTAGAACACGTGCGCCGTGCCGTAGGAGGTGGAGAACGCCTGCGCCTTGTCGGGGTGCTTGTGCAGCAGGTACCCGAGGTCGGTGGCCGGCCGCGCGGCCGTGCCGGTGGTGGAGATCGTCACGAACATGCGGTCGAGTCTCCCCGGCCGGGGCCCGCGCCCACCACCGGTTTTCGGCTCGGCCGGGGTGGTCGCCGGCCGGGTCAGGAGGCTTCGGCGATGACCTTGCGGGCGTTCGCCAGGGCCCGTTCCTGGGCGGCCCGCCGGCCCTCCAGCGCCTTCGCGTTCGTGTCGATGGCGGCCCTCTGCGCGCGGGTCTCCACGGCGTGCACGGCCTCGATGTAGCCGGTGTCGAGCTTGCAGCGGGCGTCGGCGGCGGCGGTCTCCTTCTCCTTGGCCGAGGGTCCGTCGGTGCTGATCCAGTCGGCGTCGGTGGACGCCTCGTCCGGGTCGGGGTAGTGCAGGCCCGCGTCCTTCATGCAGGCCGCCCAGGCGCGGTCGGCCTTCTTCCAGGCGGGGTCCTTCATGGCCCGCGCATGCGCGTCGGACCACAGTTTCATGACGACCGTGTAGTAGCCGGTGAGCCGTATCCCGCCGATCTCGGCCCTCTCGGGCCCGGAGCCGTAGAGCCTCCGGTTCGCCTCGCCGAGGCAGCCGCCCTCGGGGACGGGCTTGCCGTGCGCCCGGTGGCTGTCGCCGGCCTCGAAGCGGCCGGTGAGGGCCGTGTACTGGTCGGCGGGCCACTCCAAGGGACGCTCGGCGGGCTCCTCGTGCGGCCGCCTGTGGTAGCCGTACTCGGCCGCCAGGTCGGGGTCGTCCACTCCGTACGGGGTGTCGTGGCCGACCTCGCTGCTGCTCACGAACATGCCCTTGGGCACCGGGTAGGTGGACTCGACACTCCTGACGTCGAACGTCTGGAAGCCGGTGAAGCCGAGCCGGAGCATGCACTGCCCGGTCAGGATCCACTGTGCCGTGTTGATGGCCTTCGTGCCGCCGGACTCCTGGTCCGGCAGATAGGCCTGGAGCGGGAGCGAGTCCATGGTGTTGAGGTCGCGGGCGTCGTCGCCGGCGCCGTCGCCGTCGCCGCCGGACTGACAGGCCGTCACGGCGAGCAGGGCGGTGAGAGCGAGAGGGAGGATTTTACGCACCGGGACATACGACCAGCCGTGGATCCCGCGCGCTGTGACGGAACCCACAGTTCCGGGACGCGGCGTTCACAGGGGTTCGCGGGAGTTCACAGGAGTTCCCGGCGGTGACCTGTGAGATCCGTTATGGCCCGCCGGTCCGGGACCTGATGAAGTGATCCTCCGTCAACTGACCATTGACGAACGACCATCGACCGAAGACCAGGGGGAACCCATGACCATCGACCGGACGATCCGGGACCGCGGACCCGTACGAACGGCCCGGGCCCGCAGGTGTGCCGCCGTCGCGGTGGCGGGGGGTGCCGTGCTGGGCGCGGGCGTCCTCGCGACCGCGCCCGCCCACGCGGCCCCGGCGGTGCCGCGGGTGTCGGCGCAGGGCGCGTACGCCATGAATTCCGCGAGCGGGAAGCAGCTGTTCGGCAAGGCACCGGACGCCCGGCTGCGGACCGGCTCCACCACGAAGATCATGACGGCGCTCGTCGTGCTGTCGCAGCGGAACGTGGACCTCGGGAAGAAGGTGAAGATCAAGAAGGAGTACACCGACTACGTCATCGACCCGGTGTCGCACACCCAGCGCTACTCCAGCGCGCATCTGATCCTCGGCGACTCGATGCCGGTGGGCGACCTGCTGTACGGCCTGATGCTGCCGTCGGGCTGCGACGCGGCCTACGCGCTGGCGGACACCTACGGCACGGGGTCCACGACGGCCCGGCGGACCAAGTCGTTCATCGGCAAGATGAACGGCAAGGCGCGTGAGCTGGGCCTGAAGAACACCCACTTCGACTCCTTCGACGGGGTGTCCAACGGCAAGAACTACTCCTCGCCGCGCGACCTGGCCAAGCTGGCCGGGGCCGCGCTGAAGAACAAGGCGTTCAAGAAGGTCGTCGGCACCAAGGTCTACGACGACATGAAGTCGTACCGGCCCGGCGGCGGCACGCACGCCATGAACCCGTGGAACAACTCCAACAAGCTGCTCGGTTCCTACCGGGGCGCGTTCGGGGTGAAGACCGGGTCCGGGCCGGAGGCGAAGTTCTGCCTGGTGTTCGCGGCCACCCGCGGGTCCAAGACGGTCGTGGGCACGGTGCTGGCGGCCGACTCGGCGGACGAGCGGTTCAAGGACGCGACGAAGATCCTGGACTACGGCTTCACACGCTGACGGCAGGCGGGGCGGGACGGCCACCGGAAGCGGCCGGTCCCGGCGTCGGATGGTTTCGGCCTCGGATGGTTTCGGCCTCGGGTGGTTTTTGGAACGGCTGTTTTTTATCCGGGATGGGGCACGTCTTCCGTCCCGGGGCCGGAGCCGGGCGCGGCAGGCCCCGGCTCCTCCCGCCGTCCCGACTCCATCGAGGCCGACACCTTCAGGACCGCGGCGGCCAGGGCCAGACCGGCGACGCCCACGTTGAGCCGGAGGTAGGCGGGGCTGCTGGAGTGGGTGCTGCCGTCGGCGAGGACGCAGTCGAAGCGGAGCGGCGCATAGGAGGCCGTCTGGCCCACGAGGACACCGGGCGGGAAGTCGTCGCGGCACTCGTGGGCCGGGGTGGAGTCGGCTCCGGAGGACGACTCGTGCACGGACAGCGCGACCCCTCCCGCGCCGAGCAGGTACAGGTCCACGGCGGCCAGGAACGCCATCCGCGCCGACCAGCGCAGCAGGTCCGGCCGCCAGTCCGGACGCCGGCCGGGCAGGGCCACGGACAGCAGCTTGACGATGACGGCGATCCCCCAGACGGGGACCGCGAGCAGCGCCGGGAACAGCAGCAGCCCGAACAGGATGCCGAGCGGTGAGTCATCGTCCATCACCCGATCCCACCAGGCCCCCTCCCCCGACACCGTGCCGGAAGCCACACCTCCGGTCACAGGCTCGTCACAACGGGGGCGGGGTGGCCGCCGCCATGGCCGGGAGAGCCGGGCCCGGAGGAGCCGGGGGCGGGCGCCGGACAGCCCGGGCGGGCCCACGGAGCAGGCCATCGGACCCGGCACCGGCTGCCGCACCCTGCCATCGGGGCCGCGGCCCATGGGCCCGGACCGCCGGCTCGGAGGCCGGGTCCCCCGGGCCGGACGGGCCGGGGGTGCGGGCCACGAAGCCCCGGTGGGCCGTTCGGCCCGGTGCCGGGCCGCGCCGCGGGGGGCGGGGGCCCGGCGTCCGGCCGTGCGCGCGGGTTACGGCAGCTGGGACTGGACCTGGGAGGAGATCAGCTCCAGGTGGTCCAGGTCGTGGAGGTCCAGTACCTGGAGGTAGATCCGGCGGGAGCCGATCTCGGCATAGCGGCCGATCTTGTCGACGACCTCGGCCGGGGAGCCGGCCAGCCCGTTGGCCTTCAGCTCGTCCACCTCACGGCCGATCGCGGCGGCGCGCCGGGCCACTTCCTGGTCGTCCTTGCCGACGCAGACGACGAGCGCGTTGGAGTACACCAGGTCGTCCGCGCCCCGGCCGGCCTCCGCTGCGGCGGCCCGGACCCTGCCGAACTGCCGCTCGCTGTCCTCGACGGAGGCGAAGGGGATGTTGAACTCGTCGGCGTACTGCGCGGCGAGCCGCGGCGTACGGGTCGCGCCGTGACCGCCGATGAGCACGGGCACCTTCCGCTGCGCGGGCTTGGGCAGCGCCGGCGACCCGGTGAGGTCGTAGTACGTGCCGTGGAAGTCGAAGGTCTTGCCGGCCTCGGTCTTCCACAGCCCGGTGACGATCGCGAGCTGCTCCTCCAGCCGGGCGAACTTCTCCTTCGGGAACGGGATGCCGTACGCCTTGTGCTCCTCCTCGAACCAGCCCGCGCCCAGGCCGAGTTCGACCCGGCCGCCGGACATCTGGTCGACCTGGGCGACCTGGATGGCGAGCACGCCGGGCAGGCGGAAGGTGCCGGCCGTCATCAGCGTGCCGAGACGGATGCGCTTGGTCTCGCGGGCCAGGCCGGCCAGCGTGATCCAGGCGTCGGTGGGGCCGGGCAGGCCGTCCACGTTGCCCATGCGCAGGTAGTGGTCCGAGCGGAAGAACGCGTCGAACCCGAGGTCCTCGGTGGCCTTCGCCACGGTGAGCAGGGTGTCGTAGGTGGCCCCTTGCTGGGGCTCGGTGAAGATTCGCAGGTCCATACACCTATCCTGCACGGCGCCGGACGCGCCGGCTGCGCCGGTACCGCCCGGCACGGCCGCCACCGGACGGGTGAAATCCGTCCGTCCGGGCCCGGCGCGTGAAGCCCCCGCGTGTCCGGCAGGGGTCTCGTCGGCCAAGACGCACCCGGGCCACTCGGCCGGTTGACGCGGCGCGACCGGCCGCTCCCGCTCGTTCGGAGTGTCCGGCGCATGGGGAGTGTTCGGCTGACCGGCGCATTCGGCTGCCCCGGCCGATCCGGCCCAAGACGGCCGGATGACGTTCGTCCCGTTCCTCGTTCACGTCCCCGCACCCGCGAACCCGCCGCCGGTGACCAGCGTCGGGGAGCTTCCGCCGACCTGGTAGCGTCGCCCCCGTGACTGCCGGGTCGGCCATGGGCCACACACGAGTGGGGCGCCCGGCCTCGGCGTGAGCACGAGGCGGGCGAGAGGCCCGCCGTTTCCTCCGTCTGCGTTTCCCGCGCCCGCGCGGCGCTCCCCAGCGGATCCAGCACCCGGAGACACATCCACCCATGTCACATGATCAGCAGCGCCTTCACGCATCCGCGTCGCCTGCCACCGTCCAGCTGAACCACACCGCCGTCTACGCCTCGGACCGTCACCTGTCGGCCGGGTTCCTCGCGGCGGTCCTGGGGGTGGGCGTCGGCGCCCCCTTCGGGCCGTTCCTGCCCGTCGACCTGGGCAACGGCGTGACGCTCGACTACTACGAGAAGCGCGACGAGCCGATCCAGTCGCAGCACTACGCGTTCCTCGTCCCCGACGAGGAGTTCGACTCCGTGATCGCCCGCCTCGAGACGATCGGCGTCACCTACTACGCCGACCCCCGGCGCACCGAGCCCGGCCGGATCAACCGTCTCTTCGGCGGTCGCGGCGCCTACTTCGACGATCCGGACGGCCACAACATGGAGATCATGACCCGCCCGTACATACGGCCGTAACCGGCATACGGCCGCAGCCGGCACCGGAAGCGGTCCGGGCGGCGGTCATACGCCGAACGGGGTGTCCTGGGCGTCCTCGGGCACCAGCGCCGCCCGCGCCGCCAGTTTGCGCAGCATCTCCAGGACGCGGTCGCGGGACTCGTCGGCCGCGTCGATCGCCTCCATGCACTGCCAGTACGTCGTCTCGTCGACGGCGGCGCTCGCCATGCCGACCAGGGACATGCCGACCTCGCCGAGCAGGCCGCCGAGGCAGAGCAGGGTCTCGCGGGCGTCGTCCAGCTCGGTGAGCTGGGCGGCGCGCAGGTCGCCGGGGTCGAGTTCGGGCGGATCCAGGACGCCGCAGCCCCGGCCCGCCAGCTCCGTCAGTCCCAGCGCCTCCCCGCGCAGCTCCGGCGGACCGGAGACCGCGAGGCGGCTCCCGATCGCCTGTGCCAGGGCCTGCGCCTGCCACACCTCCGCCATCATCTCCCCCGCGTCGGCGCCGCCCGCCAGGGCCCGCCTGCTCGCGAGGATGAGCCGTACCGCATCCATGGATGCCCCCGTCCGTCCGCCGTGCCCTCCGGCGCGGCCTCGTGAACAACTCTCTTGTCCACTACCCAGAGTGAGGGTGGTTGAGGCGAAAAGCCAGAGGAAGACGGAAATCTCTGGACAACAATTCGGATTCGTCACGCGAGTTAGCTACAGAGAGTAATAACGGAGTCTAGGAGTCCGCCTGTTGGTCCTCCGGTCCGGCGCCCGGGGCGTCCCCCGCGCCCTGCCGGTCCCGGCCGCCCGGGACCGGGAAGCGGTGTTCGTTGCGGTCGATCTTGGCGGCCAGCGCGGTCAGCGGGTCGATGCCGAGGACCGCGCAGAACTGGAGCAGATAGGCCAGCACATCGGCGACCTCGTCCGTGACCCGGTGCGCCGTGCCGGGGTCGTCCATCACCCGGGCGGACTCCTCCGGGGTCAGCCACTGGAAGATCTCGACCAGTTCGGACGCCTCCACCGAGAGGGCGGCGACGAGGTTCTTGGGCGTGTGGTACGGCTGCCAGTTCCGCGCGGCGGCGAAGTCGGCGAGTCTGCGCTGGAGCGAGGCGAGGTCGGGGTGTTCGGTCACGCGTTCAGGTGTACCACCGTGACCCCCGGGGTTCCGGCGGCCCAGGAGGCGTCCTGTACCGCGGCCACGCAGCGGATGTGTCCGCGCCGGCCCATCCGGGCGGCCGTCCGCAGCAGTTCCCCGCGCTGGGCGGGGTCCAGGCCCCGGTCGAAGCCGTCGGCGAGGACGGTGAGGGACCGCAGGGCGTCCGGCACCTCGCCCGGCGCGTCCATGTCCAGCACGCCCGGTCCGGTCAGCAGCACCAGGGTCAGCGCCAGATAGCGCAGCTCGCCGTCGCCGAGCCGGGCGAGCGCGGTGCGGACGCCGTCGCCCCGGTCGAGCAGCGCCCGTACCGTGCCGTCGGACAGCGGCTCGGCCACCAGGTCGGCCACCGGGCCGGCACAGCCCGCCGCCAGCGCCTCGACCAGTTGGCCGTGCCTGCGGGAGCACTCGGCGCGGGTGCGCCACAGCACGTCGGCGAGGTTGTCGCAGCCGGGCAGCAGCCGGCCGGAACCGGTGGGGACGGGGAGGCGCATGTGCTCGGGGCGCGGATCGCAGGGGAAGACGGAGCGCAGGGCGACGACCATCTGCTCGGCGGCGGCGAGCACGCGGCGCTGCCCGTCGGTCTTGCCGGCCACGCGCAGCGGCAGCAGGGCGGTGCCCAGGCGGTCGTCGGGGAGCGGGGCGCGGGTCACCGGGGCGGAGCCCGCGGTGTGCCAGGCGGCCTGGACGGTACGGCGCCCGGGGTCGCGCAGCGCGGTCTCCAGCAGGACCACCCCGCGCGCGGTCAGTCGCTCCCCCACGATCCGCAGGTCCGGTTCGGCCTGTACGGCGACATCGAGCCGGACCGGGCCCTCGGCGCCGTCGGCCGTGCATCCGATCCGGAAGCCCCGGCGCCCCTCGGCGTCGGGCCGCGCCCGCTCCGGTACCCGGGCGGCCGGGTCCGGGAACGCCTCGTCGAGCGGGGCACCGCCGCCGAGCCGGGCCAGCGCCTCGCAGGCGGCCAGCGCGGTGGTCTTGCCGGCCCCGCTGGGCCCCGCGAGCAGGGTGACCGGCCCGAGCGGGAACCCGGCGCCCCGGTGCCCGGCGAAGGCGGAGAGCCGCAACTCGGTGATCCGGGACCGGATGTCGGGGTGGGGGCCGGAGGGCGCGGGCACGTCGGCCGCCGGCGACTCAGCGAACACGAAGGGGACGGCCATATGCGGACCGTAGAGCCCCGCCGCTCCGCAGAATCGTTTCACCGTCGGGGTTTCCCCCGATCGTGGGACGGCCGGCGCGCGGTGCCGTCAGGTGCCCGACAGTCCCGCCCCCTCCATCAGACCGCTGACCTCCGTGCCGGGCGGGGTGAGGAGGAAGACGTTGCGGTCGACCCGGTGCATCCCGCTGCCCAGGCCGAAGACGACGCCGGTGCTGAAGTCGAGGACGCGTTTGGCGACGTCGCCCTCCGCGCCGGACAGGTCCAGCAGCACCGGCACCCCGGCCATCAGGGTCTCGGCGACTTCCCGGGCGTCCGCGAAGACGTTGACGCGCAGGACCACGAACCGGCGCCGGGTCTCGGTCTCGGCGTCGGGCAGCGAGCGGTGGGTCACCGCGGACGGCCAGGAGTCCCGGCCCCGCAGCGGCACGACCTGGGCGAGCCCTTCCCACTGTTCATCGGTGACGTCGTAACGGCTCACCGGCTCCCCCTGACCTGACTCGCGAACAATTCGTACACCTGCCAATTCTTACGCCAAGTCACCCGTTCGGCCCAACAGCGACACGGTGCGCGACCGGGGCGTCCGGCTCCGAGGCCCCCCAGAGGCCACCCCTGAACCTCCGGGATGGCACAGCTCACAACCGCAAGAAGAGAAACCTCACAGCCCGTGCCGCGCCCCCGATTCGGTGCCCTGCCCTAGCATCCCAGCCATGACGGTCCTGCCTGACGACGGGCTCTCACTGGCCGCCGAGTTCCCTGACGCGACACACGAGCAGTGGCAACGCCTGGTGGAGGGCGTACTGCGCAGGTCAGGCAGGGAATTGTCCGGCGAGGCAGCGGAAGACGCCCTGTCCACGACGCTCGAGGACGGGCTGCGCACCCGGCCCCTGTACACCGCGCACGACAGCGCGCCCGATCCCGGCCTGCCGGGCTTCGCCCCCTTCGTGCGGGGCGGCAGGCCCGAGGGCACCGGCCCGGGCGGCTGGGACGTGCGCCAGCGGCACACGGCACTCGGCGACGGCCCGGCACACGCCGTGCTCGCCGACCTGGAGAACGGCGGCGCCTCCCTCTGGCTGGTGCTGGGCGAGGGCGGCATCCCGGTCACGGAGCTGGGCCGCGCCCTCGACGGGGTCTACCTCGACCTGGCCCCGGTCGTGCTGGACGCGGGCCCGGACACCGCCCGGGCCGCCGAGGCCCTGCTGCGGCTGTACGCGGACAAGGGCGTGGACGCCGGGGCGGTGCGCGGCAACCTGGGCGGCGACCCGCTCGGGCACGAGGCCCGCACCGGCACCGCGCTGCCCTTCGCGCCGTACGCCGAGCTGGCCGTGCGCTGCGCCGAGGGGTACCCGGGGCTGCGCGCGCTGACCGTGGACGCGCTGCCGTACCACGAGGCGGGCGGCTCGGCCGCGCAGGAGCTGGGCGCCTCGCTGGCCACCGGGGTGGCCTATCTGCGGGAGCTGACCGAGGCCGGGCTCGGCGTCGAACAGGCCGTCGCACAGCTGGAGTTCCGGTACGCGGCGACCGCCGACCAGTTCCTGACCATCGCCAAGCTGCGCGCGGCGCGCCGGCTGTGGGCGCGGGTCGCCGAGGTGTGCGGGGCGCCCGGGGCGGGCGCGCAGAGGCAGCACGTGGTGACCTCGCCGGTGATGATGACCCGCCGCGACCCGTGGGTGAACATGCTCCGCACGACCGTCGCGGCGCTGGCCGCCGGGGTGGGCGGCGCCGACGCGGTGACCGTGCTGCCGTTCGACCACGCGCTGGGGCTGCCCGACGCCTTCGCCCGGCGGATCGCCCGCAACACCTCCTCCATCCTGATCGAGGAGTCCCACCTGGCCCGGGTGATCGACCCGGCGGGCGGGTCCTGGTACGTGGAGCGGCTGACGGCCGATCTGGCCGAGGCCGCCTGGGCGTTCTTCCGGTCCGTCGAGCGCGACGGCGGCCAGGCGGCCGTGCTGCGCTCCGGCCGGCTGCGCACCGACCTCGCCACGACCTGGGCGGAGCGCTCCAAGCGGCTCGCCAGGCGGCGCGAGCCCATCACCGGGGTCAGCGAGTTCCCGCTGCTGGCGGAGGAGCCGGTCGAGCGCCCGGCCGCGCCCGAGCCGCCCTCGGGCGGTCTGCCCCGGGTGCGCCGCGACGAGGCGTACGAGGAGCTGCGCGCCCGCTCCGACGCCCATCTGGCGAGGACCGGCGCCCGGCCCCGGATCTACCTGGCCACGATCGGCTCCGCGGCCGAGTACACCGCGCGCGCGGCCTTCGCCGCGAACCTCTTCCAGGCCGGCGGCATCGAGCCGGTCACCGAGGGCGGCTTCGCCGGCAGCGGTGCCACCGAGGCCGTGGTGTGCTCCAGCGACGCGCTCTACGCCGAACAGGCCGGGCAGGTGGCCGGGTCGCTGCGCGCGGCCGGGGCCCGGCACGTGTTCCTGGCGGGCCGGGGAGAGTACCCCGGCATCGACTCGTACGTCTTCGCGGGCTGTGACGCCGTGGATGTGCTGTCCGCGACCCTCGACCGCATGGGAGTGTCCTGATGGGAATCCCCGACTTCTCCGGCATCGAGCTGGGCACCCCGGTCACGGGCGGCACCGAGGACGAGTGGCGCGCGGCGCTGCGGCGGGCCGCCGGGGACGCGGAGGCGGTGTGGGAGACCCCGGAGGGCATCGGGGTCAAGCCGCTGTACACCGGACGCGACCTGGAGGGCCTGGACTTCCTGGGCACCTACCCGGGTATCGCGCCGTATCTGCGCGGCCCGTACCCGACCATGTACGTCAACCAGCCCTGGACGATCCGGCAGTACGCGGGCTTCTCCACCGCCGAGGAGTCCAACGCGTTCTACCGGCGCAACCTGGCGGCCGGCCAGAAGGGCCTGTCGGTCGCCTTCGACCTGCCCACGCACCGGGGCTACGACAGCGACCACCCGCGGGTGACGGGCGACGTCGGCATGGCGGGCGTGGCCATCGACTCGATCTACGACATGCGGCAGTTGTTCGACGGCATCCCGCTGGACAGGATGACCGTGTCGATGACGATGAACGGCGCGGTGCTGCCGGTGCTGGCGCTGTACATCGTGGCGGCGGAGGAGCAGGGCGTACCGCCCGAGAAGCTGGCCGGGACCATTCAGAACGACATTCTGAAGGAGTTCATGGTCCGCAACACCTACATCTATCCGCCGAAGCCGTCGATGCGGATCATCTCGGACATCTTCGCGTACACCTCGCGGCGGATGCCGCGCTACAACTCCATCTCCATCTCCGGCTACCACATCCAGGAGGCGGGCGCGACGGCCGACCTGGAGCTGGCGTACACCCTCGCGGACGGCGTGGAGTACCTGCGCGCGGGGCGGGAGGCCGGGCTGGACGTGGACGCGTTCGCGCCCCGGCTGTCCTTCTTCTGGGCGATCGGCATGAACTTCTTCATGGAGATCGCCAAGCTGCGGGCGGCCCGGCTGCTGTGGGCCAAGCTGGTGCGGCAGTTCGATCCGCAGAACCCCAAGTCCCTCTCCTTGCGCACCCATTCGCAGACCTCGGGCTGGTCGCTGACCGCGCAGGACGTCTTCAACAACGTCACCCGCACCTGCGTGGAGGCGATGGCGGCCACCCAGGGCCACACGCAGTCGCTGCACACCAACGCGCTCGACGAGGCGCTGGCGCTGCCGACCGACTTCTCGGCCCGCATCGCCCGCAACACCCAGCTGCTGATCCAGCAGGAGTCGGGCACCACCCGGGTCATCGACCCGTGGGGCGGCAGCGCGTACGTGGAGCGGCTGACGTACGACCTCGCCCGCAAGGCCTGGGCGCACATCCAGGAGGTCGAGCAGGCGGGCGGGATGGCGCAGGCCATCGACGCCGGCATCCCGAAGCTGCGCGTGGAGGAGGCGGCGGCCCGCACCCAGGCCCGCATCGACTCCGGCCGGCAGCCGGTGATCGGCGTGAACAAGTACCGGGTGGACAGCGACGAGCGGATCGACGTACGCGCGGTCGACAACTCCGCCGTGCGCGCCCAGCAGATCGAGAAGCTGCGGCGGCTGCGCGCGGAGCGGGACGAGACCGCCTGCCGCGACGCGCTGGACGCGCTGACCCGGGCGGCCGACGGCACGGACAACCTGCTGGAGCTGGCGGTGCGCGCGGCCCGCGCCAAGGCGACGGTCGGCGAGATCTCCGACGCCCTGGAGAAGGTGTACGGACGGCACGCCGGGCAGATCCGTACGATCTCCGGTGTGTACCGCAACGAGGCAGGACAGTCGGCGTCGGTGGACCGCACCCGGGCCCTGGTGGGCGCGTTCGAGGAGGCCGAGGGGCGCCGGCCGCGCATCCTGGTCGCGAAGATGGGCCAGGACGGCCACGACCGCGGCCAGAAGGTGATCGCGACGGCCTTCGCCGACCTCGGTTTCGACGTGGACGTCGGCCCGCTGTTCCAGACGCCCGAGGAGGTCGCCCGGCAGGCGGTCGAGGCGGACGTGCACGTGGTCGGGGTGTCGTCGCTGGCCGCCGGACACCTCACGCTCGTCCCGGCGCTGCGCGAGAAGCTCGCCGAGGAGGGCCGCGAGGACATCATGATCGTGGTCGGCGGGGTGATCCCGCCGCAGGACGTGCCGACCCTGCGCGAGATGGGCGCGGCGGAGGTGTTCCTGCCCGGGACGGTGATCCCGGACGCGGCCCACGACCTGGTCACGCGGCTGGCGGCCGATCTCGGTCACGAGCTGTAGCGGCGATGGCAGCGATCGATCTCGACACGTATGTGAAGGGTGTCCTCGACGGGAAGCGGGCCCTGGTGGCCCGCGCCATCACGCTCGTGGAGTCCACCCGGCCACAGCACCGGGAGCTGGCGCAGCGGCTGCTCACCGAGCTGCTGCCGTACGGCGGCCGGGCGCGGCGGATCGGGGTGAGCGGGGTGCCCGGGGTCGGCAAGTCGACGTTCATCGACGCGTTCGGCACGATGCTGACCTCACTGGGGCACCGGGTCGCGGTGCTCGCCGTCGACCCGTCCTCTACCCGCACGGGCGGCTCCATCCTCGGCGACAAGACGCGGATGGAGCGGCTCGCGGTCGACCCGGCGGCCTTCGTGCGGCCCTCCCCCAGCGCGGGCACGCTGGGCGGGGTCGCCAAGGCCACCCGGGAGTCGATGGTGGTGATGGAGGCGGCCGGCTACGACGTGATCCTGGTGGAGACCGTCGGGGTGGGCCAGTCGGAGACGGCGGTCGCCGACATGGTGGACTCCTTCCTGCTGCTCACGCTGGCCCGCACGGGTGATCAGCTGCAGGGCATCAAGAAGGGCGTCCTGGAGCTGGCCGACGTGATCGCCGTGAACAAGGCGGACGGCCCGCACGAGCGGGACGCGCGGGCCGCGGCCCGGGAACTGGCGGGCGCGCTCCGGCTGATGCACGGCAAAGAGGCCTTCTGGACGCCGCCGGTGCTGCACTGCAGCGCGCGGGAGTCGGCCGGTCTGGACACGGTGTGGGAGCGGCTGGAGCAGCACCGCCGGCTGCTGGAGAGCACCGGGCGGCTGGCGGCCAAGCGCCGGGACCAGCAGGTCGGCTGGGTGTGGGCGATGGTCCGCGACGAGCTGCTGGGCCGGCTGCACGCCGACCCGGCGGTGCGCGCCGCCGCCCCGGACCTGGAACGGCGGGTCCGGGACGGGGAGCTGACGGCGACCCTGGCGGCGGAGCGGATCCTGGCCGCCTTCGAGGGCCGTACGGCTCCTTCGGCCGGGGACTGACCGGCAGGGGGGGGGGGGGGGGGGGGGGGCCCGGAGCCCACGCCCGGGCGAGGTTTCCCCAGCCCAAGGGAGGGAGGGGCCCCCCTTGGC
>NZ_JBVHXT010000025.1:57511-60371 GCF_055569255.1 Streptomyces sp. NPDC029296 | reverse complement strand
GCACTCAATTCCTATGTCACTACCTTTGTCGCGCGCCTCTGGTCCCCCCCCCCCCCCCCCCCCCCCCCCCCCCCCCCCCCCCCCCCCCCCCGCCGGGCCGGTGCTACCAGGCGACGGGCAGGGAGGTCACGCCGTGGATCAGCCGGCCGGCGGACCGGGGCACCTGGTCGGCCGGGATGTCCAGGCGGAGCGTGGGGAACCTGCGCAGCAGGCTGCCGAGGGCGATCTCCAGCTCCAGCCGGGCCAGTCCGGCGCCGAGGCAGTAGTGGATGCCGTAGCCGAAGGTCAGGTGCTGGGCGCCGGGGACGCGGGCGACGTCGAGGGTGTCGGCGTCGGTGTACTGGGCGGCGTCGCGGTTGGCCGAGGCCAGGGAGGCGAGGACGGCGGTGCCCGCGGGCACCGGGGTGTCGCCCAGTTTCACGTCCTCGGTGGCGATGCGCAGGGTCGCCTCGTCGCCCGGCGGGACGAACCGCAGCAGTTCCTCGACGGCGGCCGGGACGGCGGCGGGGTCCTGGCGGACGGCCGCCAGCTGGTCGGGGTGGGTCAGCAGCGCGAGGACGCTGTTGCCGATCTGGTTGGTGGTGGTCTCGTGTCCGGCGATGAGGAGGGTGATCGCCAGGTGCAGCAGTTCCTCCTCGTCGAGCCGTTCGGCGTCGGCCTCGTGGATCGACACCAGGGCGGACAGCAGGTCGTCGCCGGGGTGGCGCCGCTTGGCGGCGATGAGCCCGCCGAGGTAGCCGGCGAGGCCGTTGTGGGCGGCGACGATCCGCTCGACGGGCAGGGAGACGGTGGACAGGACGGTGCCGGACCACTCGGCGATCTGCTCGCGTTCGTCCAGCGGGACCCCGAGGAGTTCGCAGATGACGGTCACCGGCAGCGGGAAGGCGAGCGCGGGGACGAGATCGGCCGGGGAGCCGGTGCGCTCCATGGCGTCCAGCAGTTCGTCGGTGCGGGCCTGGATGCGCGGGCGCAGCGCCGCCACCCGGCGGGCGGTGAACTCCCGGGAGACCAGCCGGCGCACCCGGGTGTGCTCCGGCGGGTCCATGGTGAGCAGGTTCTTGGCGTTCTGCGGTTCGGTGCCGATGCGGGGGGCGCCGGGGCGGGCGGTGGCGGCCCGGCTGAACCGGGTGTCGGACAGCACCGTGCGCACCGATTCGTAGTCGGTGACCATCAGGGCCCGGTCCCCGCTGGGCATGCGGATGCCAAAGACCGGGCAGGTCTCGCGCAGCCGCCGGTACTCGGGGGCCGGTTCCAGCGCGGTGGGCCGCTCGAAGGGGTAGGCGAGGGGGGCGTTGTCGACCGTGTCGTCGGTCACGTGCGGAGTGCCAATCTGTGGGGGCCTGCGGGTGGGGGTCAGGCGGTGCGGAAACGGTTGATGGCCGGCTCGTGCCGCTCGCGCAGCGCGGGGTCGGTGACGCCCAGGCCCTCGCGCGGGGCGAGGCAGAGCACTCCGACCTTGCCGTGGTGGAGGTTGCGGTGGACGTCGCCGACGGCCTGGCCGACGCCGTCGAGCGGGTAGGTGCGCGACAGCGTGGGGTGGATGCGGCCCTTGACGACGAGCCGGTTGGCCTCCCACGCCTCGCGGTAGTTGGCGAAGTGCGAGCCGATGATCCGCTTCAGGTGCATCCAGAGGTAGCGGTTGTCGAACTCGTGCCGGTAGCCGGAGGTGGAGGCGCAGGTCACGATGGTGCCGCCGCGCCGGGCGACGTAGACGGAGGCGCCGAAGGTCTCGCGGCCCGGGTGCTCGAAGACGATGTCCACGTCCTCGCCGCCGGTCAGCTCGCGGATCCGGCTGCCCAGCCGCTTCCACTCGCGGGGGTCCTGGGTGTCCTCGTCGCGCCAGAAGCGGTAGTCCTCCGCGTTCCGGTCGATGATCGCCTCGACGCCCATGGCGCGGCAGATCTCCGCCTTCTGCGGGCTGGAGACCACGCAGATCGGCAGCGCGCCCCCCGCCAGCGCGTACTGGGTGGCGTAGGAGCCGAGTCCGCCGCCGGCGCCCCAGATCAGCA
This sequence comes from Streptomyces sp. NPDC029296, assembly GCF_055569255.1. Classification (NCBI taxonomy): domain Bacteria; kingdom Bacillati; phylum Actinomycetota; class Actinomycetes; order Kitasatosporales; family Streptomycetaceae; genus Streptomyces; species Streptomyces sp. NPDC029296. The sequence goes on along the minus strand of NZ_JBVHXT010000025.1, from coordinate 58,362 downwards.
CGGTGTCGCCGACCTTCATGCCGGCGCCGTTGCGGGAGACGAGCTGGCGGTAGGCGGTGGAGTTGACCAGGCCGGGCGCGGCGGCCTCCTCCCAGGTCAGGTGGGCGGCCTTGGGCATGAGCTGGTTGGCCTTCACCAGCGCGAGCTGGGCCAGTCCGCCGTAGTTGGTCTCGAAGCCCCAGATCCGCTGCTCGGGGTCGAGCATGGTGTCGTCGTGGCCGGCCGCGTCCTCCAGTTCGACGGACAGGCAGTGGGCCACCACGCGGTCGCCGGGGTGCCAGCGGCGCACTCCGGGTCCGGTGCGCAGGACCACGCCGGACAGGTCGGAGCCGATCACGTGGTAGGGCTGGTCGTGCCGGGCGGCGGGGCCGCCGGTGCGGGCGTAGCGTTCGAGGAACGCGAAGGTCGGCACGGGCGAGAACAGCGCGCTCCACACCGTGTTGTAGTTGACGGAGCTGGCCATGACGGCGATCAGTGCCTCGCCGGGGCCGGGCTCGGGGGTGGGTACGTCGCTGATGTGCAGGGCCTTGGCGGGTTCCCGGTCGGCGACCGGAATGCCGTCGAACATGTGCTGCTCGTCCTTGAACAGCACGGCGGCCCGGTAGGACTCCGGTACCGGCAGGGCGGCGAAGTCGCGGGTCTCGGCGTCCGGCGACTCGATCGCGGCCACCAGGTCGGCTGTCACCACTCAACTCCCGTGTGTATAGATGGCGTTCGGTCGTGCCGGGTGGCGGCCCGGGCGGGCCGCCACCGGGGGGGGGGGGGTACTGGTTGGGCTTCCCGGGCAGGTCGGTCCGCCCCCGCACCCCCAAGCCCGGGCGCCAACGCAGTTCGGCGGCCGGGAGACCGGA
>NZ_JBVHXT010000025.1:0-57501 GCF_055569255.1 Streptomyces sp. NPDC029296 | reverse complement strand
GGGGGGGGAGGGTGGTGGTTTTTGCTTTCGGGGAGCTGGGTGCGGCCCACACGTTTGCTTTCCCCCCCCCACTCCTTGGGGGGGGGGGGGGGGTGGGGGGGGGGGGGCCGCCCCCCCCCCCCCCCCCCCACCGGGGGGCGGGGGCTACTGGTTGAGCTTCACGGGCAGTTCGGTCAGCCCGCGCATCACCAGGCCCGGGCGCCAGCGCAGTTCGGCGGCCGGGTCCTGGCGCTCCATGCGGGGGAAGCGCTCCAGCAGCTGGCGGAAGGCGATGTGCGCCTCCAGCCGGGCCAGCGGGGCGCCCAGGCAGTAGTGCATGCCGTAGCCGAAGGCCATGTGCTGGTTGGGGGCGCGCTCGGCGTCGAAGGTCATCGAGTCGTCGAAGACCTGCTCGTCGCGGTTGGCGGACAGCAGCGAGATCAGGACGAGTTCGCCCTCCTCGATGGTCTGCCCGCCCAGTTCCAGGGTCTCGGTGGCGACGCGGAAGCTGGCACCGGGCACCGGGCTCTCGAAGCGCAGGAACTCCTCCACGGCGGCCGGGATGGCGTCGTGGTCGGCGCGCAGCCGCGCGGCCAGCTCGGGCCGGTCCAGCAGCAGGGCGGTGCCGTTGCCGAGGAGGTTCACGGTGGTCTCGTAGCCGGCGATGATGAGCAGGAAGCACATCGAGGTCAGCTCGTGCTCGGCGAGCCGGTCCTCGTCGTCGCGGGCGGCGATCATCGCGGACAGCAGCTTGTCGTCCGGTTCGGCCCGCTTCTGCGCGACGAGGTCGCGGACGTAGTGGACGAACTCGGTGACCACGTCGACGGGGAAGTTCTGGGTGCCGACGCCCGCCAGGTAGGCGTTGGACCAGGTGCGGAAGCGCTCGTGGTCGGCGACGGGCACCCCGAGCAGCTCGCAGATGACCTGCATGGGCAGCGGGTAGGCGAGGTCGCGGATGGCGTCGGGCTGTTCCTGGACGGCCATCTTGTCCAGCAGGTCGCCGGTCATCTGCTCGATCATCGGCCTGAGGTGCTCGATCCGCTTGGCGGTGAACACCGAGGAGACCAGGCGCCGCAGCCGGGTGTGGTCGGTGCCGTCGACCCGGAGCATGTGGGTGCCCATGCTGGCGCGGATCTCGGCGGGCAGGACGTCCTGGGCGACGATCCGGGTGCCGATGCGGTTGGACAGCCGGGAGTCGCCGAGTCCGGCGCGGCAGTCGGCGTACCGGGTGACCAGCCACAGCGGCACGCCGTTGGGCAGTTCGACCTGGAAGAGCGGGCGGTCCTCGCGCAGGCGCTCGAAGAGGTGGTGCGGGGTCTTCACGCCGTAGTCGGCGTACAGGTCGGCGAAGGTGACCATGCGGGGTGTGCTCCTTGTGTGTCGGGCGGGGTGCCGGGGCCGGTGCGGGGCTCAGTCGAGGGCGGGCTGCCGGGCCGGCGCGGGTGCGGCGGCGGGGGGCCTGAGGGCCGGGATGCCCAGCGCGACCGCGCCGCCGGCCAGCAGGACCGCGACGCAGATCCACAGGCCGGGGATCATCGCGTCGGTGAAGGCCCGCGCGGAGGTGTAGGTGCCGCCGCGGGCGGTGAACACGGTGGTGAGGACGGCGATGCCGAGGGCGCTGCCGATCTCCCGGACGGTGGCGTTGGTGCCGGAGGCCTTGCCGATGTCCTGCGGCTGGACGGAGCCGACCACGACGGTCGCGCTCGGCGCGAAGATCAGTCCGGTGCCGATGCCGCACAGCATGTACGGCACCACCATCTGCCAGTCCGCGGTGGCCGGGTCGGAGATCAGCGCGCACCAGGCCAGGCCCACGGCGGCCAGTGCGAGGCCGGCCGCGATCAGCCGGGCCGGGCCCACCCTGGGGATGAGCTTGCCCGCGTACGGGGCGCAGATCGTCGGCATGACGGCCCAGGGCAGGGTCCACAGGCCGGCCACGAACGGCGAGTGGCCGCGGGCCACCTGGAGGTACTGGGCGAGGAAGAAGATCGACCCGAACAGCCCGAAGTACACCGCCAGGGACGAGAGGTTGGTCAGGGTGAAGGCGCGGCTGCGGTAGATCCGCAGCGGCAGCAGCGGTGCGGGGGCGCGGCGCTCCCACAGCACGAACGCCACCAGCAGGACGGCCGCGGCGGCGTACAGGCCGAGGACCCGGCCGGAGGTCCAGCCGTGGTCGCTGCTGTCCACGATGGCCCAGACGAGGGCGAGCACGCCGGCCGCGCCGAGCAGCAGTCCGAGCGGGTCCAGTCCGACGGCGGCGCCCCGGCTCTCGCAGTGCACGCGCAGCACCAGCGGCACGGCGACGAGCCCGATCGGGACGTTCAGCCAGAACAGCCAGTGCCAGCCGATGCCGGTGGTGACGGCGCCGCCGATCAGGGGGGCGATGCCGACGGCGAGGCTGCTGATGCTGGACCACACGCCGATGGCCACGCCCCGCTTCTCCGGGGGCACGGCCACGGTCAGCATGGTCAGCGACAGCGGCAGGACGGCCGCCGCGCTCATGCCCTGCAGGGCGCGCAGCGTGATGAGCGCGCCGGTGGAGGTGGACAGCGCGCAGCCGACGGAGAACAGCACGAACAGCGTGAGCCCGGTGACGAACACCTTGCGGCGCCCGTAGCGGTCGCCGAGGCCGGCCGCGACCAGCAGCAGGCCGGCGAAGCCGAGGATGTAGCTGTTGGTGACCCACTGCAGGCCCTGCACCGAGGCGTCCAGGTCGCGCCGGATGGACGCGAGGGCGTTGGTGACCACCAGGTTGTCCAGCGCGACCATGAACATCGGCAGGGACACGGCGAGGACGGTCAGTCCGAACGGCGGGCGTGCCGGGGCAGCCGCTTCGTTTGCCATCGATCGTTCTTTCTGTGTCGGGGGGCGGGGGCCGGCGAGGGGGGCGCCGGCCCGTGAGGGGGGCGGTCAGCGGAAGCGGGCCAGGTCCTCGGCGAGCGCCCGGACCACCCGGTCCTTCTGCTCGGCCAGGTAGAAGTGGCCGCCGGGGAAGGAGCGCAGCCGGAAGTCGCCCGCGGTGTGCGTGCGCCACTCCTCGGCCTCGGCGAGGCTGACCTGCGGGTCGTCGTCGCCGACGAGCACGCTGACCGGGCAGCGCAGGGGCGGCCCGGGCTCGTACCGGTACGACTCCACCGCCAGGTAGTCGCCACGGATGGCCGGCATGATCATCCGGATCACGTCGTCGTCCAGGAGCAGCCGGTCGTCGGTGCCGTTCAGGCGGCGGATCTCGCCGATGACCGCGTCGTCGTCCATGAAGCGGACCTTGGTGTCGCGCAGCGTGGGCGGGGCGGTGCGGCCGGAGGCGATCAGTCCGCGCAGGTCCAGGGCGGAGTCCCGCTCGATCCGGCGGGCCGCCTCGAAGGCCACGCAGGCGCCCATGCTGTGCCCGAACAGCACCAGCCGGCGCCGGGGCAGCGACCGCAGGACGGCGACGATCTCGTCGGCGAGCCGGGCGACCGAGGTGAGGGGCGGTTCGGCGCGCCGGTCCTGCCGTCCCGGGTACTGCACCGGCAGTACCTCGGCGGTGTCGGCCAGGGCGTCCGCGAGGGGGCGGAAGTAGCTGGCGGAGCCGCCGGCGTGCGGGAAGCAGACCAGCGTCAGGTCGCCGTCCTGGGGCGCCGGGTGGTAGGGGCGGAGCCAGAGTTCGTGTGCGGTGGGGGTGTTGGTCATCCCCGTACCTCCGTGCGCAGCCAGGACGCGATGGCGTCGGCGGTTGTCCGATGGTGGGTGTCGAGCATCGAGAAGTGGTCGCCGGGTACGTCGACCACGTGCTGGGCGTGCTCCCAGCCGGCCCCGCGTGCGCCCTGCTCGGCGCCGGGCACCTCGGCGGTGGCGCGCAGCAGCAGCACGGGGGTGTCCAGGGGGTGCGGGGTCCAGTCGGCGAAGGCCCGGAAGTAGCCGCCCATCGCCACCAGCCGCTGGTCGTCGAGGAGTTCGGCGGCCTCCTCGTTCTCCAGCAGCTGCGAGACCATCAGCCGGGTGCTGGAGCGGTCGGCGGCGCGGGAGAAGGTGTCGGCCAGGACGACGGCGGCGGCCGGGGTGCCGGCCGCCGCCAGGTGTTCGGCGACGGCGTGCGCGATCCAGCCGCCGGAGGACCGGCCGAGCAGCACCAGCGGGCGGTCCGCGGCGAGTTCGAGGGCGGTCTCGGCGTGCGCGGCGGTCAGCGCCCCGGCGGTGCGGGGCAGCGGTTCGCCGGGGGCGAAGCCGGGGTGCGGCAGCGCCCAGACCTCGCCGGTGGTGCCGAGGGCCGCGCCGAGCCGCAGGTACTCCTGCGGTCCGGAGACGGCGCTGAGCGAGGGGAAGCACAGCACGGCGAGGTCTCCGGTGCCGGCGGTGATCCGGACCGGGGCGGGCCAGCGGTCGGCGTCGGCGCGCCGGGCGAAGCCGGGCCGCAGGGCCGCGGCGGCGGTCAGCAGCGTGAAGCCCTCGGTGAGCCTGCCGGTGCGGTGGGCCTGCCGGAACAGCCCGGTCAGCGGGTCGCCGGCCGGTGCGCCGGGCGTGCCGGCCAGCCGCTCGGCGAGGTGGGCGGCCAGCGCGCGTGCCGTGGGGTGGTCGAAGACCAGGGTGGCGGGCAGCGGCAGCCCGGTGGAGTCCCGGAGCCGGTTGCGCAGGTGGAGCGCGGTCAGGGATTCGAACCCGAGTTCCACGAAGGACCGGTCCGGGTCGACGTCCTCCGGGCCGGCGTGGCCCAGGACGGCGGCGGCGGCCGCGCGGACGTGGTCGGTGACCGCGGCCGTCCGCTCCGCGTCGTCGGCGAGCCGGGCCAGGACCGCCGGCAGCGTCTCGGTGTCCTGCGCCGCGGCGGCGGGCACGGACGCGGCGGGCAGGGCGACGGCGGGCGTGGACGCCAGCCAGTACGAGCGCCGCTGGAAGGCGTAGCGCGGCAGTTCCACGCGCCGGCCGGCCGGGAGGGCGGCGGTGAGGTCGACGGCGCCACCGCGCACGTGGAGTTCGGCCACCGAGGCCAGGAAGCGGCCGGGGTGTCCCTCGTCGCGCACCAGGGAGCCGGTCACCGTGACGGCGTGCCCGGCCCCGGTGGCCTCGGCGGTCTCCGTCATGCCGCCGGCGAGCACGGGGTGCGGGCTCGCCTCCACGAGGTACCGGACGCCGTCCTGGACGAGCAGCCGTACCGTCTCCTCGAACCGCACGGTCCGGCGCAGGTTGCGGTACCAGTACCCGGCGTCCAGTTCGGTGCCGGTGAGCCGGGTGCCGGTGACGGACGAGTAGAAGGGCACCTCGGCGGGCTTGGGCGTGACGGCGGCCAGCCGGGCGAGCAGGTCCTCGCGGACGGCCTCGACCTGCGGCGAGTGGGAGGCGTAGTCCACCGGGATGCGGCGCACCCGCACCCCGTCCGCCTCGGCGGCCGCGCGGAACGCGTCCAGGGCGGCGGCCTCGCCGGCCACCACGGTGGCGCCGGGGCCGTTGACGGCGGCGACGGCGAGCCGGTCCGCCCACGGGGCGAGCCGGGCCGTCACCTGCGCGGCGGGGAGCGCGACCGACATCATGCCGCCGCCTCCGGCCAGCCGGGTCAGTACCCGGCTGCGCAGCGCGACCACCAGTGCGGCGTCCTCCAGCGACAGGGCGCCGGCGACACAGGCCGCCGCGATCTCGCCCTGCGAGTGCCCGGCGACGGCGTCCGGCTCGACGCCGTAGGACCGCCACAGGGCGGCCAGCGACACCATCACGGCGAACAGGGCGGGCTGGACCACGTCCACCCGGTCCAGCGAGGGCGCGTCCGGCTCGCCGCGCAGCACGGCGGTCAGCGACCAGTCCACGTGCGGGGCGAGCGCCTCCTCGCAGGCCCGCAGGCGGTCCCGGAACACCGGGGAGGCGGCGGCGAGCCCGGTGGTCATGCCCGGCCACTGGGAGCCCTGGCCCGGGAAGACGAAGGCGGTACGGCCGGCCGCGCGGGCGGCGGTGGTGCCGCGCACCGTCCCCGGGGCGTCCTGCCCGTCCGCCAGGGCGCCGAGCCGGGCCAGCAGCTCGTCCCGGCCGTCGGCGACCACGACCGCGCGGTGGTCCAGCGCGGCCCGCCCGGTGGCCAACGACCAGGCCACGTCGGCGACGGACAGCTCCGGGCGCTCGGCCAGATGCGCCCGCAGCCGGCCGGCCTGCGCCCGCAGGGCTCCGGGGGTACGGGCGGAGAGGAGGAAGGGGAGGGGGGTGGCGGGGGGTGCGTCGGCGGGGGCCGCTCCGGCCGGGTCCGCCTCCCCGGCGGCCGCCTCCGGGTTTCCCGTGGCCGACGTCGCGGCGGTGGCGGCACCGGTTCGGGGTGCCCCGGCGACGGCGTCGGCCGAGGCCACGCCGGCAGCGGCGGCACGGGCCGGGACTGCCCCGGGGGCGACCTCGTCGGCCCGGGTCTCCCCGGGGGCGGCTCCGGCCGGGGCCGCCGCGGTGACCGTCTCGGTGGTCGTCGCGGTGGTCGTCGCGGTGGTCGTCGTGCCGGGCGCGGGTTCGCCGGGCGGTGCCGGGGGCTCGGTGGGTTCCTCGTGCTGTTCCAGGATGACGTGGGCGTTGGTGCCGCTCATGCCGAAGGAGGAGACGGCGGCGCGGCGCGGGTGGTCCGCGCGGGGCCACGGCCGGGCCTCGGTCAGCAGCTCGACGGACCCGGCCGACCAGTCGATCCGCGGGGACGGCTCGTCGACGTGCAGGGTGCGGGGCAGGGTGCCGTGGCGCATGGCCTGCACCATCTTGATCACACCGCCGACGCCGGCCGCCGCCATGGTGTGCCCGATGTTCGACTTCAGCGAGCCGAGCCGCAGCGGCCGCCCGGCCGGCCGGTGCTGGCCGTAGGTGGCGAGCAGGGCCTGCGCCTCGATGGGGTCGCCGAGCCGGGTGCCGGTGCCGTGCGCCTCGACGGCGTCGACGTCCCCGGGCTTCAGCCGGGCGTCGGCCAGGGCCTGCCGGATCACCCGGCGCTGGGCCCGGCCGTTGGGCGCGGTCAGGCCGTTGCTGGCGCCGTCCTGGTTGACCGCGCTGCCCCGCACCACGGCCAGCACCGGGTGCCCGAGCCGCCGGGCGTCGGACAGCCGTTCCAGCAACAGCAGGCCCACGCCCTCGCCCCAGGCGGTGCCGTCGGCCGCGGCGGCGAAGGACTTGCAGCGGCCGTCGGGGGCCAGCCCGCCCTGGGCGCCGAAGTCCGCGAACGCGCCGGGCGAGCTCATCACGGTGGCGCCGCCCGCCAGGGCCATCGCGCACTCCCCGCGCCGCAGTGCCTGCGCGGCCAGGTGCAGCGCCACCAGGGAGGAGGAGCAGGCGGTGTCGACGGTGAGGGCCGGTCCCTCCAGACCGAGGAAGTAGGCGATCCGCCCGGAGGCGACGCTGCCGGAGTTGCCGGTGCTGAGGTAGCCCATCGCCTCGGCGGGGATGGCCTCGGCCCGGGTGGCGTAGTCGTGCAGGTTCAGTCCGGTGAAGACGCCGACCGGTTCGCCCCGGACGGCCGCCGGGTCCAGCCCGGCCGCCTCGAACACCTCCCAGGCCGCCTCCATCAGCAGCCGCTGCTGGGGGTCCATGGCCAGCGCCTCGCGCGGGGAGATGCCGAAGAAGTCGGCGTCGAACTCGTCGGCGTGGTGCAGGAATCCGCCCCGGCCCGCGGCGTGGTCCGGCCAGCCCCGGTTGTCCGGGAAGCCGGTGATGGCGTCCCGGCCCTCGGAGACCAGTTCCCACAGCCCGTCCGGGTCCTCGACCCCGCCCGGGTAGCGGCAGCTCATGCCGATGATCGCCACCGGTTCGTGCCGGCTCTCGGTCAGCTCGCGCACCTGCCGCCGGGCCTCGCGCAGGTCGGCCGTCGCGCGCTTGAGGTAGTCGAGGTACTTCGCCTCGTTGGTCACGGTTTGCGTGCTCACGGCGACTCCAGTTCGGCGTCCAGCAGGTCGAAGATCTCCTCGGCGGTGGCCGACTCCAGGTCGGTCGCCGCCGGGCGGTCCACCGGTCGCTCCGGGGCGCCGGTGAGGGCCCGCAGCCGGGCGTGGATCTCCTCGTGTTCGGGGCCCGCGCCGGGCAACGCGGCCAGCAGTTCCTCCAGCCGGTCCAGTTCGCGGTGGAGTGCGCGGACACCGGACAGTTCGGCCGCGGCCTCCTCCGCCAGCCGCTCGGCGAGCGCGGCGGGGGTGGGGCAGTCGAACAGCACGGTCGGCGGCACCTGGAGGCCGGTGGCCGCCGTCACCTGGTCGCGCAGTTCCACGGCGGTGAGCGAGTCGATGCCGATGTCCTTGAAGGACTGCGCCGGGTCCACGTCGTCGGGACCGGCGTGCCCGAAGACCACGGCGGTGCCCCGGCGGACGATGTCCAGCAGGGCGCGGGCCCGCTCGTCCGGTGCCAGCGCGAGCAGCCGCTCCCTGGCCCCGGGCGCGGCGGCGGGCGCGGCCGTGACCGCGCGCCGGGCCGGCGGGGACGCGGGGGCGGTACGGTCCGCCGCCGGGCGGGGCAGGCCGGCCGGTACGGGGCCCAGGGCCACCCGGTCGGCGGAGGCGACCGGGTGGCCGGCCGGGTCGGTGAGCAGCACCGAGACGGCGTCCGGCGCGACCGGGGTGATCCGGACCCGGGCGCTCGTGGCCCCGGTGGCGTGCAGGGTCACGCCGGACCAGGCGACGGGCAGCGGCCCGGCCGGACCCACCAGGCCCAGCGGGTGCAGCGCGCCGTCCAGCAGGACGGGGTGGATGCCGTACCGCTCCGCGTCCCGCGCCTCGTCCGCCCCGAGGGCGACCTCGGCGAACAGCTCCGCGTCCCGGCGCCACAGGGCCCGTACGGTCCGGAACGCCGGCCCGTGCGCGAGCCCGGCCGCCGTGAGCAGCCCGTACAGCTCGTCGGCCGCGACCGGTTCGGCCCCGGTGGGGGGCCAGGGGGCGGGGGCGGTGTCCGTGGTCGGGCTCTTGGCGGCGGGACCTTCCGGGGCGGGGCCCGTGGCCGGGGCGTCGGCCGGCGCCGGTCCGGCGGGGCGCAGGGTGCCGTGGGCGTTGCGGGTCCAGCCGCCGGGACCGGACGCGCTGTCGGGCCGCGTGTGCAGTTCGACGGTGCGGTGGCCGTCGGTGAACGGGCCGACCGACAGGCGCAGTTGGACCGCTCCCCGCACCGGAAGGACGAGCGGGGCGTCCAGGGCGAGGTCCCCGATCGCGCCGCAGCCGGTCTCGTCCCCGGCGCGCAGGACCGTCTCCAGCACGGCCGAGGCGGGCAGCACCGGCGTTCCGCCGAGGGTGTGCCCGGCGAGCCAGGGGTGGGTGCCGGCGCCGAGGCGGCCGGTGAACACCATCCCGCCGGAGCCCGGCAGTTCGACGGCGGCGCCCAGCAGCGGGTGGTCCGCCGCGCCGAGCCCGGCCGCGCCCAGGTCCTCCGGGCCGGCGGGCGGCGCGTCGAGCCAGTACCGCTGCCGCTGGAAGGCGTAGGTGGGCAGCTCGGCGCGGGGCGGGCGGGGGCCGTCGAACGCCGTCGACCAGTCCACCGGGGTGCCGCTGAACGCCGCCCAGTCCACGGCGGTGCCGTGCGCGTGCAGCCGGATCACGGCCTTGGCGAGGCTCCGCGCCTCGTCGGCGCCACCGCGCAGAGTCGGCACGAAGGTGACGGAACCGGCGTTCTCCGGCAGGCAGTTGGGGCCCATCGCGGACAGCACCCCGTCCGGGCCGACCTCCAGGAAGGTGGTCACCCCGTCGGCCGCCAGGGCGGACACGGCGTCGTGGAAGCGCACGGGCTGCCGTACGTGCCGCACCCAGTACTCGGGGCCGCCCGGTTCCTCCGCCGGCACCGGTCCGCCGGTCACGGTGGAGACGAACGGCGTGCCGGCCCCGGCGTACCGCACGCTCCGCGCCACCTCGGCGAAGGCATCGAGCATGGGGTCCATGAGCGGTGAGTGGAAGGCGTGGCTGACCTCCAGCCGCTTGGTCTTGCGGCCCCGCTCGCGCAGCCGCCCGGCGATGTCCAGTACGGCGTCCTCGGCGCCGGACAGGACGACGGCGGCGGGCCCGTTGACGGCGGCGACGCCGACCCGGTCCGCCGTCTCGGCGACGAGGGGGAGGACTTCGGACTCGGTGGCCTGTACGGCGATCATGGCGCCGCCCGCCGGCAGGTCCTGCATCAGCCGTCCGCGTGCCGCGACCAGGGCGGCGGCGTCCGGCAGCGAGAGGACGCCGGTGACGTGTGCGGCGGCCAGTTCGCCGATGGAGTGCCCGGCCACGGCGTCGGGCCGGACGCCCCAGTGTGCGAGGAGCCGGTAGAGGGCGACCTCCAGGGCGAACACGGCGGGCTGGGTGAACCCGGTCTGATGGATCAGGCCGGCCTCGGGGCTGTCCGCGCCGGCGAAGACGACGTCCTTCAGGGGCCGGCCGAGATGCGGGTCGAGGGCGGCGCACACCTCGTCGAAGGCCGTGGCGTAGACGGGGTAGGTGTCGTACAACCCCCTTCCCATGCCGAGGCGTTGGCTGCCCTGGCCGGTGAAGAGGACGGCGAGCCGGCCGGAGTCGCGCCGGCCCTCGGCGACCTCGGCGGCGGGTTCGCCGGCGGCCACGGCGGCCAGTCCGCGCAGGAGTTCGGCGCGGTCCTGGGCGAGTACCACGGCGCGGTGTCCGAACGTGGTCCGGGTGGTCAGCAGGGCGTGCCCGGTCGCGGCCAGGTCGAGTCCGGGGCGTGCGGTGACGAAGGCGTGCAGCCGCTCGGCCTGCGCACGCAGCGCCGCCTGGGTCTTGCCGGAGACCACCCAGGGGACCGGGGCGAGGTCCGTCCGCGTGGCCTCTTCGGGTTCGGGGGCCTGTTCGAGGATGACGTGGGCGTTGGTGCCGCTCAGTCCGAAGGAGGACACGGCGGCCCGGCGCGGCCGGTCGACCTCGGGCCACTCCCGTGCCTCGGTCAGCAGCTCCACCGCGCCCGCCGACCAGTCCACGTGCGACGACGGCGCGTCCACGTGCAGGGTCTTCGGCAGCACACCGTGCCGCAGCGCCATCACCATCTTGATGACCCCACCCACACCCGCAGCCGCCTGAGCATGCCCGATATTCGACTTCAACGACCCCAGGAACAGCGGCTGTTCGGCGGGCCGCTCCTGACCGTAGGTCGCCAGCAGCGCCTGCGCCTCGATCGGATCACCCAGCCGCGTCCCCGTCCCGTGCGCCTCCACGGCGTCCACATCGGCAGCGGTGAGCCGGGCGTCGGCGAGCGCCTGCCGGATCACCCGCTGCTGCGAAGGACCGTTCGGCGCGGTCAGCCCGTTGCTGGCACCGTCCTGGTTGACGGCACTCCCCCGCACCACGGCCAGCACCGGATGACCCAGCCGCAGCGCGTCCGACAACCGCTCCACCACCAGCACACCGGCGCCCTCGGCCCAGCCGGTGCCGTCCGCGCCCTCGGCGAACGCCTTGCACCGCCCGTCCGGGGACAGCCCCCGCTGCCGGCTGAAGTCCAGGAACGCGGCCGGCGACGACATCACCGTCACCCCGCCCGCCAGCGCCATCGAGCACTCGCCCCGCCGCAGCGCCTGCACCGCCAGGTGCAGGGTGACCAGCGACGACGAACACGCCGTATCGACCGTGACGGCCGGGCCCTCCAGGCCGAAGGTGTACGACAGCCGGCCGGCCGCCACACTGCCCGCCGTGCCGGTGCCGCGGAACGCCTCCAGTTCCTCGGGGATGGCGCGCAGCCGGGTGAGGTAGTCGCGGTTCATCAGGCCCATGTAGACGCCGGTCCGGCTGCCGCGCAGCGACACCGGGTCGATACCCGCCCGCTCGACGGCCTCCCAGGACGTCTCCAGCAGCAGCCGCTGCTGCGGGTCCATCGCCAGCGCCTCACGCGGCGAGATCCCGAAGAAGGCCGCGTCGAACTCGGCCGCGTCATGCAGGAAGCCGCCTTCGCGGGTGTAGACCTTGCCGCGTACGCCCGGGTCGGGGTCGTAGAGACCGTCCAGGTCCCAGCCCCGGTCGGCGGGGAACCCGGAGATCGCGTCCGAGCCGCCCGCCACCAGCTCCCACAGCTCCTCCGGGGACCGCACCCCGCCGGGGAACCGGCAGCCGATCCCGACGATGGCCACCGGCTCGTCCTCCGCACCGGAGCCGGCAGCGGGCCGGGTGGTGCCGGTGTCGGCGTGCTCGGCCAGGAGTTCCCGGCGCAGGTACTCCGCCAGCGCGGCCGGGGTCGGGTAGTCGAAGACGAGGGTGGGGGGCAGGGCCAGCCCGGTGAGGGGGCTGAGCGCGTTGCGCAGTTCGACGGCGCTGAGCGAGTCGACGCCGAGGTCGCGGAAGGTGTGCCGGGCGCCGATGGCGTCGGGTGCCGTGTGGCCGAGGACGGTCGCGGCGTGGGTGCGGACCAGGTCGAGGAGCAGGCCGTCGCGTTCGGCGGCGGGCAGCGCCAGCAGCCGGTCGCGCAGCGTCGTGGCGGGCGCGGTGGCGGCCCGGGCGGCGCGGCGGGCGGTGCGGATCAGCCCGCCGAGCAGCGGCGGCACCTCCCGGCCGGGGCGGGGCGCGGTGTCCAGGCGCATCGGGAGCAGGGCCGCCCGGCCGGCGGTGAGGCAGGCGTCGAAGAGCGCGAGTCCGTCCTCGACGGTGAGCGGGACGAACCCGGCCCGTTCGATGCGCGCGAGGTCCGTCCCGGCGAGGTGGCCGGTGATGCCGCTGCGCTCGCCCCACAGGCCCCAGGCCAGCGACAGCGCGGGCAGGCCGGCCGCGCGGCGGTGGGCGGCCAGGCCGTCCAGGAAGGCGTTGGCCGCCGCGTACGCGCCCTGTCCCGCGCCGCCGAACACCCCGGCGGCGGAGGAGAACAGCACGAACTGGTCGAGGTCCGTGTCCCGGGTGAGTGCGTGGAGGTGGAGTGCGGCGTCGGCCTTGGGCCGCAGCACCGCGTCGGCCTGCTCCGGGGTGAGGGATTCCAGCAGCCCGTCGGCGACGACCCCGGCCGTGTGCACGACGCCGGTCAGCGGGTGTGCGGCGGGGATGGCGGCGAGGGTCGCGGCGAGGGCGGTCCGGTCGGCCACGTCGCAGGCGACGACCGACACGGTGGCGCCCAGCGCGCCCAGGTCGGCCGCCAGTGCCCCGGCGCCCTCGGCGGCCGGGCCCCGCCGGCTGGTGAGCAGCAGGTGCCGCACCCCGTGCGCCGTCACCAGATGCCGCGCCAGGGCGGCGCCGAGGGTGCCGGTGCCGCCGGTGATCAGCACGGTCCCGCCCGGCCGGAAGGCGGGGGTGGACTGCTCGGCGGCCGGGGCCCCGCCGGTGGTCTCCGCCCGTACCAGCCGGGCCACCGACCAGGTGCCGGCGCGGACGAGGAACTGCGGCTCGGTGCCGAGTACGGCCTCCGTCGGCGGGGCTTCGGGCCGGTCGGTGTCGACCAGGACGAACCGGCCGGGGTGCTCGGTCTGCGCGGAGCGGACCAGGCCGTGCAGCGCGGCGGCGGCCGGGTGGGTGACCTGCTCCCCCGTCGCGCCGCTGGTGACGAGGACCAGGCGGGCGGCGGCGAAGCGGTCGTCGGCCAGCCAGTCGCGCAGCAGCCGCAGCGTGCGGTGGACGGCGTCGTGCAGGTCGTCCGGTCCGGGACGCTCGTGGACGACCACGGCGTCCGGCAGGGCCGTCCCGTCGTCGAGCGCGGCGGCGAGGGCCGCCAGGTCCGGGTAGTGGTCGTCCGCGGCGGGGCCGACGCCGGCCCAGCGGCCGGGGGCCAGCGGCTGCGCCGGGTCCGCGGGCAGCCAGTCGAGCCGGTACAAGGCGTCCGCGGCCGGCGAGGTGCGCAGCGCGTCGGCGGTGACGGGGCGTACCGTCAGCGCGTCGACGGACACCACCGGCGCTCCGGTCGGGTCGGCGACCGCGAGGCTCATCGCGTCCTGGCCGGCCGGGGCCAGCCGCACCCGGAGCGTGTCGGCGCCGGTCGCGTGGAGCCGTACGCCGGACCAGTGGAACGGCAGCCGCGGCCGGTCCCGGCCGGCCGGTGCGGCGAGGCTCCAGGCGTGCAGCGCGCTGTCCAGGAGGGCGGGGTGGAGGCCGTAGCCCTCGGCCGGTTCACCGGTGAGGGCGACCTCGGCGTAGATCTCGGGGCCGCGCCGCCAGGCCGCGCGGACGCCCCGGAAGGCCGGGCCGTAGTCGAGTCCGGCGGCGGCGAGGTCGTCGTACAGCGTGTCCACGGGCAGCGGCCGTGCGTCCCGCGGCGGCCAGACGGCGAGGTCGAAGCCGGGTTCGCCGGGTTCGCCGGGGGTCAGGGTGGCGGTGGCGTGCCGGGTCCAGGGCCGGTCGGGTACGTCGTCGGGCCGGGCGAAGACGGTCAGTTCCCGGCGGCCCGTCCCGTCGGCGGCCGCGACGGCCAGCTGGATCTGCACGGCGCCGTGACCGGGCAGGACGAGCGGCGACTCCAGGGTCAGCTGCCCGATCGCGCGGCAGCCGGACAGGTCGGCCGCGTGGAGCGCCAGGTCGGCGAGGGCGGTGCCGGGCAGCAGCACCGTACCGGCCACCGCGTGGTCCGCGAGCCACGGGTGGGTGCGCACCGACAGCCGCCCGGTGAGCAGCAGTTCGTCGGCGCCGGCCACCGACACCGCCGCGCCCAGCAGGGGGTGGCCGGCGGCGCCCAGGCCCAGTTCGGCGGGGCGGGCGGGGCCGGTGGCCGGGGAGTCGGCGAGCCAGTAGTGGGCGTGGTCGAAGGCGTAGGTGGGCAGGTCGGTGCGGCGCGGGGCGAGGTGCCCGAAGAAGGCGTCGGCGTCGATGTCGGCGCCGCGCGCGTACAGGTGGGCGAGGGCGGTCAGCAGGGTGTCGGGCTCGGGGCGGCCCTCGGCGAGGGTGGGCAGCAGCACGGCGTCGCTGTCCTCGGCGAGGCATTCGCGGCCCATCAGGGACTGCATCGCGACCGGGCCGAGTTCCAGGTAGGTGCGCACGCCCTCGGCCTCCAGGGTGCGCATGCCGTCCAGGAACCGTACGGCGCCCCGGACGTGGCGGCCCCAGTATTCCGGGGCGCACAGTTCGTCGGGGTCGGCGAGCCGGCCGTCGAGGCAGTTGACGACGGGGATGCGCGGCCGGTGGAGGTCCAGGTCCCGGACGGCGGCGACGAACGGTTCGAGGACCGGTTCCATGTGCGCGGAGTGGAACGCCCGGCCGAAGGACATCCGGTGGGTGCGCCGGCCGGCGGCCCGCCATTCCTCGCCGATCCGCGCGACGAGTTCCTCGTCACCGGAGACGACGACCTGGCGGGGTCCGTTGACCAGGGCGATGTCGACGGTGCCGGTGCGGCCCTCCAGGGAGGCGCGGACCTCTTCCTCGGACGCCTCGATCGCGACCATGGTGCCGCCGGGCGGTGTCTGCTGGAGCAGTCGGCCGCGGGTGGTGACGAAGGCCGCCGCGTCCTCCAGGGACAGCGCCCCGGTGACGTGCAGGAGGGCCGAGTCGCCGTTGGAGCCGCCGAAGACGACGTCGGGCCGGATGCCCCAGTGTTCGAGGAGCCGGTAGAGGGCGACCTCCAGGGCGAACACCGCCGGGTGGCCGTACTCGGCCTGGGCCAGCAGCGCGGCCTCGGGGGTGTCCTCGGCCGCGAAGACGATGTCCTTCAGCGGCCGTCCGAGACGTGGGTCGAGGGCGGCGCACACCTCGTCGAAGGCCGCGGCGTAGGCCGGGAAGGCGCCGTACAACTCGCGGCCCATGCCGAGGCGCTGGCTGCCCTGGAAGGTGAACAGGAAGGCCAGTTTGCCGTCGTCGCGCGCGCCCCGGACCACGTGCGGGGAGGCTTCGCCGGCGGCCAGCGCGGCGAGGCCGGCCAGCAGTCCGGCGCGGTCCCCGGCCAGGACGACGGCCCGGTGGTCGAAGCCGGCGCGGCGGCGCAGCAGCGAGTAGGCGGTGTCGACCAGGTCGAGTCCGGGCCGCTCGGCGACGAACGCGCGCAGCCGCTCGGCCTGCGCGCGCAGCGCCGTCTCGGACTTGGCCGACAGCACCCAGGGCAGCGACCCGTGCGGCGGGCGGGAGACCGCTTCCGGCTGCGGCGCGGTGACCTCTTCGAGGATGACGTGGGCGTTGGTGCCGCTCAGCCCGAAGGAGGACACGGCGGCCCGGCGCGGCCGGTCGACCTCGGGCCACTCCCGTGCCTCGGTCAGCAGCTCCACCGCGCCCGCCGACCAGTCCACATGCGACGACGGCGCGTCCACGTGCAAGGTCTTCGGCAGCACACCGTGCCGCAGCGCCATCACCATCTTGATGACCCCACCCACACCCGCAGCCGCCTGAGCATGCCCGATATTCGACTTCAACGACCCCAGGAACAGCGGCTGTTCGGCGGGCCGCTCCTGACCGTAGGTCGCCAGCAGCGCCTGCGCCTCGATCGGATCACCCAGCCGCGTCCCCGTCCCGTGCGCCTCCACGGCGTCCACATCGGCGGCGGTGAGCCGGGCGTCGGCGAGCGCCTGCCGGATCACCCGCTGCTGCGAAGGACCGTTCGGCGCGGTCAGCCCGTTGCTGGCACCGTCCTGGTTGACGGCACTCCCCCGCACCACGGCCAGCACCGGATGACCCAGCCGCAGAGCGTCCGACAACCGCTCCACGACGAGGACGCCCACGCCCTCGCCGAAGCCGGTGCCGTCCGCGTCCTCGGCGAACGCCTTGCACCGCCCGTCCGGGGACAGCCCCCGCTGCCGGCTGAAGTCCAGGAACGCGGCCGGCGACGACATCACCGTCACCCCGCCCGCCAGCGCCATCGAGCACTCGCCCCGCCGCAGCGCCTGCACCGCCAGGTGCAGGGTGACCAGCGACGACGAACACGCCGTGTCCACCGTGAGGGTGGGGCCCTCCAGGCCGAAGGTGTACGCGATGCGTCCGGCCGCGATGCTGCCCGCCGTACCGGTGCCGAGGTGCCCTTCCAGGTCCTCCGGCACCCCGGCGGCGTGGACGGCGTAGTCGTGGTACATCAGGCCCATGTAGACGCCGGTCCGGCTGCCGCGCAGCGACACCGGGTCGATGCCCGCCCGCTCGAACGCCTCCCACGACGTCTCCAGCAGCAACCGCTGCTGCGGATCCATCGCCAGCGCCTCACGCGGCGAGATCCCGAAGAAGGCCGCGTCGAACTCGGCCGCGTCGTGCAGGAAGCCGCCCTGGCGGGCGTAGACCTTCCCGCGCGCCTCCGGGTCGGGGTCGTAGAGACCGTCCAGGTCCCAGCCCCGGTCGGCGGGGAACCCGGAGATCGCGTCCGAGCCGCCCGCCACCAGCTCCCACAGCTCCTCCGGAGACCGCACCCCGCCGGGGAACCGGCAGCCGATCCCGACGATGGCCACCGGCTCGTGCGCCTTGGCGTCGACGTCGCCGAGCCTCTGGTTCGCCTGCCGGAGGTCGGCCGTCATCCGCTTCAGGTACTCAAGGAGTTTTTCCTGCTCTGCCATCGCCTTGCCCAATGCCTTTCGAAGATCACGTGGAAGGTGCCGCTCATCGCCTGGGACGGGTCCGGGTCACACGGAGCCGAATTCCTTGTCGATGAGGCCGAGCAGCTCATCGGCTGTGGCCGAGGCGATTTCCTGGTCGATGTCCGCACCGCCGCCGCCCGCGCCCGCGAGCTTCGCGGCGAGGGCGCGCAACCGGGACGACACCTGCTCCGGGTCCGCGAGCCGGGCGGCGGAGGACAGCAGGGCGCCCTCCAGCCGGTCCAGCTCCGCCAGGACGCCGACGGAGTCGGTGCGCGACTCCTCACCGGCGCCGAACAGCTCGCCGTGGAGGTGGTCGGCCAGGTCGGCCGGGGTCGGGTGGTCGAACACGACGGTCGGCGGGAGCTTCACCCCGGTCGCCGCGCTCAGCCGGTTGCGCAACTGGACGGCGGTGAGCGAGTCGAAGCCCAGCTCCTTGAAGGCGCGTTCCGCCGTCACCGAACCGGTCGCGGTGTGCCCCAGCACGGCGGCGGCGTGGGTGCGCACCAGGTCCAGCAGGGCCGCCCCGCGCTCCTCCTCCGGCAGCCCGAGCAGCCGTTCCCGGGCGGACGTGGGCGTGGTCGCGGCCCGTACGGCGGTCCGCCCGGCGTTCCCGGGGCGGCGCACCTCGTGCCGCAGCACCGGCGGCAGCGCGTCCTGGCGGCGGAGCGCCGCGTGGTCGAGGCGGACCGGCACCAGCACGGGTTCGGCGGAACCCCACGCCGCGTCGAGGAGCCTCAGCGCCTCCTCGGAGGACAGGCCCAGCACCCCGGACCCGCCCGCCTCGGTGACCGACGCCGTCAGTTCGCTGCGCTCGCTCCACAGCCCCCACGGCAGGGACAGCGCGGGCAGCCCGGCCGCGGCACGGTGCGCGGCGAGGGCGTCCAGGAACACGTTGGCCGCCGCGTAGTTGCCCTGCCCGGGGCTCCCGAGCACACCGGCCGCGGAGGAGAACAGCACGAACGCCTTGAGGGGGTGGTCGCGGGTGAGCCGGTGCAGGTTGAGCGCGGCGTCGACCTTCGGCCGCAGCACCCGGTCCAGATGACCGGGCGTCAGCCCGGTGACCACCGCGTCCTCCAGCACACCCGCCGCGTGGACCACCGCCGACAGCGGCCGGTCCTCCGGGATCCCCGCCAGCACACCGGCCAGCGCGTCGGCGTCCGCCACATCACAGGCGACGACCGTCACCCCGGCACCCAACCCGGCCAGCTCGGACACCAACTCAGCGACACCCGGCGCCTGTTCACCACGCCGGCTGGTCAGCAGCAGATGCCGCACACCGTGCGCGACGACCAGATGCCGGGCCACCAGGGCACCCACGGTGCCGGTACCGCCCGTGAGCAACACCGTCCCGCCCAGATCTGCGCCCGCGTCCGCCGCGGAAGCACGGTGCCGCACCAGCCTCGGCGCGAACAGCGCGCCGTCCCGCACCGCCAATTGGGGCTCCTGCTCCAGCGGCAGCGTGGGCACCGAGTCCGGCTCGGCGCCGTCGACCAGCCACAGCCGGTCGGGGTGCTCCCGCTGCGCCGAGCGCACCAGCCCCCACACCGGGGCGGCCGCCAGGTCCGGCACATCCTCGCCCGGCCGCACCGCCACCGCACCCCGGGTGACGACCACCAGCCGCGAGGAAGCCCAAGCCTCTTCGCTCAGGAAGCGCTGCACCAGCGCCAGGACTCGAGCGGTGATCGTCCGCGCCTCCCCGGCCACGCCGTCCTCACCCGTCACGACGGGGGCCACGACGATGCCGGGCGCCGGCTCGCCGAGGGTCGGGAGGTCCAGGTCGGGGTCGAGGACGAGGTAGCCGTCGGCGGTGGTGTGCGCGACCGGGACCGGCTGCCACTCCAGGCGGTAGAGGTGCTCCTGTCCGGCCCGCAGCTGCTCGGGGCTGACGGCGCGCAGCGCCAGGGAGTCCACGGACACCACCGGCCGTCCCGCCGTGTCGGTCGCCGACACGGAGACCACGCCCTCGCCCGCCCCGGCGATCCGCACGCGCAGCGCCCTCGCACCGGAGGACACCAGCGACACCCCCGCCCACGAGAACGGCAGCCTCGGCTCGCCGACACCATCCGCATCCGGATCGATCATCACCAGCGCATGCAAGGCCGCGTCCAGCAACGCCGGATGCAACGCGAAGCCCTCACCGCCATCAGACGGCAACTCGACCTCCGCGAACACCTCCCCGGCCCCGCGCCACACAGCACGCACACCCCGGAAAAGAGGCCCATAGTCATACCCGGCGGCACCGAACTCCTCGTACAACGCCGAGACATCCACCGGCTCGGCGCCCACCGGCGGCCAGACGACGGGAGCCGCCTGCTCGCCGGGGGCGGGGGGTGCGACGACTCCGCGCGCGTGGACGGTCCATTCCTCGTCCCCGGAGCGGGAGCGGACGACGACCGCACGGCGTCCGGAGTCGTCCGCGCCGGCCACGCTCACGTGCAGACGGACGTCCTCCTCGTCCGCGAGCAGCAACGGTGCCTCCAGCACCAGTTCCTCCACGGCCCCGGCACCGACCTCGGCCCCGGCGCGGAGGGCCATCTCCACGAAGGCCGTGCCCGGAAGCAACGCCGTACCGAACACCGCGTGCTCGGCCAGCCACGGCCGCGACCGCAACGACACCGACCCCGTCAGCACCACACCATCGGAATCCGGCACCGGCACCACCACACCCAGCAAACCGTGCCCAAGCCCCTCCAGACCCAGACCAGCCGGATCACCCGAACCGGACGGGACCGGCTCAAGCCAGTACCGCTCCCGCTGGAAGGCATACGTCGGCAACTCCAGGAAGTCCGACATCCGGCCCTCAAGACCCCAGTCGATGTCCAGCCCGGCAACGAAGGCCTCCGCCAGGGCGAGGGCGAACCGCCGCTGCTCGTCCTCGTTGCGACGCAGGGTGCCCAGCACGACCGCCTCGGCATCCGCCTCCTCGACGCTCTCCTCCACCGACGCCGTCAGCACCGGATGCGCACTCACCTCCACGAACACGTCGAACCCATCCGCGAGAAGAACCTTCGTCGCACCATGGAAGTCGACCGTCTGCCGCAGATTCGTGTACCAATACCCGGCATCCAGCTCCGAGCTGTCGACGACCTGGCCCGTCACCGACGAGTACAACGGCACCCGCCCTGCCTGAGGCCGCACCGGCTCCAGCAGTTCCAGCAACTCTTCGCGGATCCGCTCGACATGAGCGGAGTGGGAGGCGTAGTCGACAGGGATACGGCGGGCCCGCACACCATCCGCCTCACACTGGGCCAGCAACGTGTCCAGCGCCTCCACGTCACCGGAGACCACCGTCGAAGCCGGCCCGTTGACGGCCGCCACCGACAACCCCTCACGAAGCAAACCCCGAACCCGCTCGACGGGAAGCGCCACGGACACCATCCCGCCCCGCCCCGCCAGCACACCCAACGCCTTACTGCGCAACGCCACCACCCGCGCCGCATCCTCCAACGACAGGGCACCCGACACCGCCGCAGCGGCGATCTCACCCTGCGAATGCCCCACCACAGCCGCCGGCTCCACACCACACGAGCGCCACAACTCCGCCAACGACACCATCACCGCGAACAACACCGGCTGCACCACATCCACCCGGTCCAGCCCCGGCGCACCCTCCTCCCCCCGCACCACCGCCGACAACGACCAGTCCACGAACGGAGCCAACGCGGCCTCACACCGCTCCATCGCCCCCGCGAACACCCCCGACGACCCCCACAACCCAGCCGCCATCCCCACCCACTGCGACCCCTGACCAGGGAACACGAACACCACACGCCGACCGGCGACACCGACCCCCGTCACCACACCCGGCGCCACACCCCCCGACGCCAACGCCTCCAGACCCGCCAACACCTCGTCCCGGTCCTGCCCGACCACCACACCCCGGTGCTCGAACACCGACCGCGACCCCACCAACCCAGCCGCAACACCAGCCAGATCCACATCAGCACGCCCGGCCACATACGCACGCAGAACCTCCGCCTGCGCCCGCAACGCCCCCTCCGACTTCCCCGACACCACCCAGGGAAGCAGCCCCCGGGACTCGACGGAGACGGTGGCCTCCGGCTCGGGACCCTGCTCCACGATCACATGGGCGTTCGTGCCACTGGCCCCGAACGCGGACACACCGGCCCGGCGCGGCCGCTCGACCGCAGGCCAGTCCCGCTCCTCGGTCAGCAGCTCCACCGCGCCCGCCGACCAGTCCACGTGTGACGACGGCGCGTCCACGTGCAGGGTCTTCGGCAGCACACCGTGCCGCAGCGCCATCACCATCTTGATGACCCCACCCACACCCGCGGCCGCCTGAGCATGCCCGATGTTCGACTTCAACGACCCCAGGAACAGCGGCTGTTCGGCGGTCCGCTCCTGACCGTAGGTCGCCAGCAGCGCCTGCGCCTCGATCGGATCACCCAGCCGCGTCCCCGTCCCGTGCGCCTCCACGGCGTCCACATCGGCGGCCGTGAGCCGGGCGTCGGCGAGCGCCTGCCGGATCACCCGCTGCTGCGAAGGACCGTTCGGCGCGGTCAGCCCGTTGCTGGCACCGTCCTGGTTGACGGCACTCCCCCGCACCACGGCCAGCACCGGATGCCCCAGCCGCAGCGCGTCCGACAACCGCTCCACGACGAGGACGCCCACGCCCTCGGCCCAGCCGGTACCGTCCGCACCCTCCGCGAACGCCTTGCACCGCCCGTCGGGGGACATACCGCGCTGTCGGCTGAACTCCACGAACAGGCCGGGCGACGACATCACCGTGGCACCGCCCGCCAGCGCCATCGAGCACTCACCCCGCCGCAACGCCTGCACCGCCAGGTGCAGCGCCACCAACGACGACGAACACGCCGTGTCCACCGTCACCGCCGGCCCCTCCAGACCGAACGTGTACGACAACCGGCCGGCGGCGATGCTTCCCGCGCTGCCGTTGAGGAGGTAGCCCTCCAGTTCCTCGGGGGCCTTGCCGATCCGGGACCCGTAGTCCTGGTACATCAGGCCCATGTAGACGCCGGTGCGGCTGCCGCGCAGGGATGCCGGGTCGATGCCCGCCCGCTCGAACGCCTCCCACGACGTCTCCAACAGCAACCGCTGCTGCGGATCCATCGCCAGCGCCTCACGGGGTGAGATACCGAAGAAGTCGGCGTCGAACTCGGCCGCGTCGTACAGGAACCCGCCCGACCGCGCGTACGACTTGCCCACCGCGTCCGGATCCGGGTCGTACAACCCCTCCACGTCCCAGCCCCGGTCCGTCGGCCACGACGACACGGCGTCCGCACCGGACACCACCAGCCGCCACAACTCCTCCGGCGAACCCACACCACCCGGGAACCTGCACCCCATCCCCACGATCGCCACCGGCTCGTGGGCGTCATCCTGCGCCTTGCGCAGGCGCTCACGGGTGTCGTGCAGATCGGCGGCAGCCTGCTTGAGGTACGAGCGCAGTTTGTCCTCGGTGTTCACTTTCTCCCCCTTGCGTGAAAGTCCTGGCGGTCCGTCGGCCGGCCCCGGTGTCAGATGCCTTTGTCGAGGAAGTCGAACAGTTCGTCGTCGCTGGCCGCGTCGAACCGTTCCGCGCCCGACGGTTCGCCGTCGGCGGCGGGATCGGCATCGAGGTGCTTGGCGACGAGTTGCTGCATCCGGCTCAGGACGCGGTCGCGGGCCTGTTCGTCGGGGGCCAGCGTGGCGAGCGCGGACTCCAGTTCGTCGAGGTCGCCCAGCACCCGGTCGGCCAATGTCTCCTCGTCCGGCCGCAGCGCGTCCCACAGGTGGTCGGCGAGCGCGGCCGGTGTCGGGTAGTCGAAGGCCAGCGTGGCCGACAGGCGCAGACCCGTGGCCCTCATCAGGCGGTTGCGCAGTTCCACCGCGCCCAAGGAGTCGAACCCCAGCTCCTTGAAGGTCTGGTGGGCCTGGACGGCGGTCGCCGACGCGTGGCCGAGGACCCCGGCGGCCTGGGCGCAGACCAGGGCGCGCAGTTGCTCCGTCCGCTCCGCCTCGGGGGCCACCGCCAGCCGCTCGGCCAGCGTGCCGGCGTCCGTGACCGGACCGGTGTCCGCCGGGGTGGCGGCCTGCCGTACGGGCCTGCGGACCAGTTCCCGCAGGAGGGCCGGCAGGCTGCCGGCGGCGGCCTGCTCCCGCAGGCTCGCCTCGTTGAGCAGGGCGGGCAGGACGAACGCCTGCCCGGCGGCGACCGCCGCGTCGAAGAGTCCGAGCCCCTGCTCCGAGGTCATCTCGGCGAGGCCGATCCCGGAGATGCGGCGCATCGCGACCGTGTCGAGGTGTTCCGTCATCTCGCTGCGCTCGGCCCAGAAGCCCCAGCCGAGGGCCGTTCCGGGCAGCCCGGCCGCCGCGCGGTGTGCCGCCAGCGCCTCCAGGAACATGTTGGCCGCCGCGTAGTGCGCCTGTCCGGCGCTCCCGAAGGTGGCCGCCGCTCCCGAGAAGAGGATGAACGCCTTGAGGGGGTGGTCGCGGGTGAGCCGGTGCAGGTTGAGCGCGGCGTCGACCTTCGGCCGCAGCACCCGGTCCAGATGACCGGGCGTCAGCCCGGTGACCACGGCGTCCTCCAGCACACCCGCCGCGTGGACCACCGCCGACAGCGGCCGGTCCTCCGGGATCCCCGCCAGCACACCGGCCAGCGCGTCGGCGTCCGCCACATCACAGGCGACGACCGTCACCCCGGCACCCAACCCGGCCAGCTCGGACACCAACTCAGCGACACCCGGCGCCTGTTCACCACGCCGGCTGGTCAGCAGCAGATGCCGCACACCGTGCGCGACGACCAGATGCCGGGCCACCAGGGCACCCACGGTGCCGGTACCACCCGTGAGCAACACCGTCCCGCCCAGGCCCGCGCCCGCGTCCGCCGCGGAAGCACGGTGCCGCACCAGCCTCGGCGCGAACAACGCGCCGTCCCGCACCGCCAACTGAGGTTCGTCTCCTACGGCGAGAGACGCGGCCTTCGCCTCGTCGGCGCCGTCGACCAGCCACAGCCGGTCGGGATGCTCCCGCTGCGCCGAGCGCACCAGCCCCCACACCGGGGCGGCCGCCAGGTCCGGCACATCCTCGCCCGGCCGCACCGCCACCGCACCCCGGGTGACGACCACCAGCCGCGACGACGACCACCGCTCCTCGCCCAGGAACCGCTGCACCAGTCCGAGCACCCGCCCGGTGACCGCTCGCGCCTCCCCGGCCAGGCGATCCTCCTCCGAGACCTCACCCGTCACGACGGGGGCCACGACGATGCCGGGCACGGAGTCACCGAGAGCGGCCAGGTCCAGGTCGGCGCCCAGGACCAGGTGGTCACCACCGGTCGTGGGCGCGGCCACAACCGGCTGCCACTCCACCCGGTACAGGCCCTCTTGCCCGGCCCGCAGCTGCTCGGGGCCGACGGCGCGCAGCGCCAGGGAGTCCACGGACACCACCGGCCGTCCCGCCGTATCGGTCGCCGACAGGGACACCGCGCCCTCACCCGCCCCGGCGATCCGGACCCGCAGCGCCCTCGCACCGGAGGACACCAGCGACACCCCCGCCCACGAGAACGGCAGCCTCGGCTCGCCGACACCATCCGCATCCGGATCGATCAGCACCAGCGCGTGCAAGGCCGCGTCCAGCAACGCCGGATGCAACGCGAAGCCCTCACCGCCACCGGACGGCAACTCGACCTCCGCGAACACCTCCCCGGCCCCGCGCCACACAGCACGCACACCCCGGAAAAGAGGCCCATAGTCATACCCGGCGGCACCGAACTCCTCGTACAACGCCGAGACATCCACCCGTTCCACGCCCACCGGCGGCCACGCCACAGGCGGGAGGACGGGCTCGTCCACGGCCTGGGGAGCCAGGAGACCCCGGGCGTGCACGGTCCACTCCCCGTCGGTACGGGAGCGCACCACCAGTGTTCGGCAACCGTCCTCGTCCGCACCGCCCACGCTCACGTGGAGCCGTACCTCACCCTGGTCCGGCACCAGCAGCGGTGCCTCCAGCACCAGGTCCCGCACCACGGGGGTGCCGGCTTCGGCCCCGGCGCGGAGGGCCATCTCCACGAAGGCCGTGCCCGGAAGCAACGCCGTACCGAACACCGCGTGCTCGGCCAGCCACGGCCGCGACCGCAACGACACCGACCCCGTCAGCACCACACCATCGGAATCCGGCACCGGCACCAACACACCCAGCAAACCGTGCCCAAGCCCCTCCAGACCCAGACCAGCCGGATCACCCGAACCGGACGGGACCGGCTCAAGCCAGTACCGCTCCCGCTGGAAGGCATACGTCGGCAGGTCAAGGAAGTCCGGCGCGCGACCCTCGAAGCCCCAGTCGATGTCCAGCCCGGCGACGAACGCCTCCGCCAGGGCGAGGGCGAACCGCCGCTGCTCGTCCTCGTTGCGACGCAGGGTGCCCAGCACGACCGCCTCGGCATCCGCCTCCTCGACACTCTCCTCCACCGACCCCGTCAGCACCGGATGCGCACTCGACTCCACGAACACGTCGAACCCATCCGCGAGAAGAGCCTTCGTCGCACCATGGAAGTCGACCGTCTGCCGCAGATTCGTGTACCAGTACCCGGCATCCAGCTCGGAGCCGTCCACCACCTGACCGGTGACCGAGGAGTAGAACGGCACTTGACCCACCTGAGGCCGCACCGGCTCCAGCAGTGTCAGCAACTCCTCACGGATCCGCTCGACATGAGCGGAGTGCGAGGCATAGTCGACCGGGATACGACGGGCCCGCACACCATCGGCCTCACAGCGCGCCAACAGCACTTCCAGCGCGTCCACGTCACCGGAGACCACCGTCGAGGCGGGCCCGTTGACGGCGGCCACCGACAATCCCTCACCCAGCAAACCCTGAACCTCATGGACGGGAAGCGCCACGGACACCATCCCGCCCCGCCCCGCCAGCACACCCAACGCCTTACTCCGCAACGCCACCACCCGCGCCGCGTCCTCCAACGACAGCGCACCCGACACCGCCGCAGCCGCGATCTCACCCTGCGAATGCCCCACCACAGCCGCCGGCTCCACACCACACGAGCGCCACAACTGCGCCAACGACACCATCACCGCGAACAACACCGGCTGCACCACATCCACCCGGTCCAGCCCCGGCGCACCCTCCTCCCCCCGCACCACCGCCGACAACGACCAGTCCACGAACGGAGCCAACGCGGCCTCACACCGCTCCATCGCCCCCGCGAACACCCGCGACGACCCCCACAACCCAGCCGCCATACCACTCCACTGCGACCCCTGACCAGGGAAGACGAACACCACACGCCGACCGGCGACACCGACCCCCGTCACCACACCCGGCGCCACACCCCCCGACGCCAACGCCTCCAGACCCGCCAACACCTCATCCCGGTCCTGCCCGACCACCACACCCCGGTGCTCGAACACCGACCGCGACCCCACCAACCCAGCCGCAACACCAGCCAGATCCACATCAGCACGCCCGGCCACGAACGCACGCAGAACCTCCGCCTGCGCCCGCAACGCCCCCATCGACTTGCCCGACACCACCCAGGGCACCACACCGGGTGCACCGTCCTCGGACCCGGAGTCGTCAGGCGTGGTCACGGGCGGCTGTTCGATGACGACGTGTGCGTTGGTCCCACCGACGCCGAACGCGGACACACCGGCCCGGCGCGGCCGGTCGAGCGCGGGCCAGTCCCGCTCCTCGGTCAGCAGCTCCACCGCGCCCGCCGACCAGTCCACATGCGACGACGGCGCGTCCACATGCAGGGTCTTCGGCAGCACACCGTGCCGCAGCGCCATCACCATCTTGATGACCCCACCCACACCCGCAGCCGCCTGCGTGTGGCCGACGTTCGATTTGAACGAGCCCAGGAACAGGGGCATGTCGCCGGACCGTTCCTGACCGTAGGTGGCCAGCAGCGCCTGGGCCTCGATGGGGTCGCCCAACCGCGTCCCCGTCCCGTGCGCCTCGACCACGTCCACGTCCGCCGGGCTCAGCCGGGCATCCGCCAGCGCCTGCCGGATCACCCGCTGCTGCGACAACCCGTTCGGCGCCGTCAGCCCATTGCTCGCACCGTCCTGATTGACCGCGCTGCCCCGCACCACGGCCAGCACCGGATGACCCAGCCGCAGCGCGTCCGACAACCGCTCCACCACCAGCACACCCACACCCTCGGCCCAGCCCGTGCCGTCCGCACCCTCCGCGAACGCCTTGCACCGGCCGTCCGCAGCCAGCCCCCGCTGCCTGCTGAACTCGATGAAGGGGCCGGGGGTCGGCATGACCGTCACTCCGCCGGCCAGGGCCAGGGAGCATTCACCGCTGCGCAGCGCACGCACCGCGAGGTGCAGGGTGACCAGGGAGGAGGAGCATCCGGTGTCGACGGTGACGGCCGGCCCCTCCAGGCCGAACGTGTACGACAGCCGGCCCGAGACCACGCTTCCCGTGGTGCCGGTCAGAATGTGGCCCTCCGTCTCGGCCGTGCCCTGGTGCAGGCGGTGGCCGTAGTCCTGGACCATGGCGCCGACGTAGACGCCGGTGCGGCTGCCGCGCAGCGACGCCGGGTCGATGCCCGCCCGCTCGAACGCCTCCCACGACGTCTCCAGCAGCAACCGCTGCTGCGGATCCATCGCCAGCGCCTCACGCGGCGAGATACCGAAGAACCCGGCGTCGAACTCGGCCGCGTCGTACAGGAAGCCACCGGACCGGGTGTACGACTTGCCCACCGCGTCCGGGTCCGGGTCGTACAGCCCCTCCAGGTCCCAGCCGCGGTCGTCGGGGAAGCCCGACACCGCGTCCGTTCCCGTGACGACCAGCCGCCACAGGTCCTCCGGGGAGCCGACGCCGCCGGGGTAGCGGCAGCCGATGCCCACGATCGCCACCGGTTCGGCGTCGGAGCCGGCATCACCCGGGAGCATCGGCGGCGAGGGTTCCACCTCGGCCGGGTCCCCGGACAGCCCCAGCAGCCGGGCGCGCACGAACCGGGCGAGGGCGGCGGCCGACGGATGGTCGAAGACGACCGTGCTCGGCAGCCGCAGCCCCGTCGCCGTGTTCAGCCGGTTCCGCAGCTCGACGGCCATCATCGAGTCGAAGCCCAGCTCCCGGAAGGCGCGGTCGGCCTCGACGGCGTCCGGCGCGCTGTGGCCGAGCGCCGCGGCGGCCTGGGCGCGGACCAGGTCCAGCACGGCGAGGTACTGCTCCGCCTCGCTCAGCCCGTCGAGCAGCGTCGAGGAGGCGGTGCCGGCGGCCGGTCCCGCCTCCGTGCCGTCCGGCCCGGCCAGCGCCTCCCGCACCTCGGGCAGGTCGGAGAGCAGCGGGGCGGGCCTTACGGCGGTGAACTGGGGTGCGAAGACCTCCCAGTCGATGTCGGCGACGATCCGGGTCGGGTCCGTGCCCGCCGTGGCGGGGGCGAGCGCGGCGACCGCCCGGTCCGGGTCCATGACCCGCACGCCCCGGCTGAGGATCCGGTCGCCGACCTCGCCGGCGGCCATTCCGCCGCCGCCCCACAGACCCCAGGCCACCGACAGGGCGGTCCGTCCGCGGGCCCGGCGCCGCAGGACGAGCGCGTCGAGGTAGGCGTTGGCCGCCGCGTACGCGCCCTGTCCGCCGCCGCCCCAGATGCCGGCGCCGGAGGAGAAGAGGACGAACGCGTCCAGGTCGGTGTCGCGGAAGAGGTCGTCCAGGTGGTGGGCGCCCAGCACCTTCGCGGAGGTGAGCCGGGCCAGCAGGTCCAGGTCCGTTTCGGCGAGCGGCGCGGTCTCGGTCGTACCGGCCGCGTGGACGACCGCGCGCACGGGCTCGCCGTCGGCGGTGACCCGGGCGACGAGCGCGGCGAGCGCGTCCCGGTCCGCGACATCGCAGGCCGCGAGGGTGACCCGTACGCCCAGGGCCGTCAGCTCGGCCTCCAGTTCCTCGGCGCCGGGCGCGGAGCGGCCCCGGCGGCTGGTGAGGACCAGGTGCGCGGCGCCGTCGGCCGCGAGCCGACGGGCGAAGCGGCGGCCGACACCACCGGTGCCGCCGGTGATCAGGACGGTTCCGCGCGGCTGCCAGGCCGGGCGGCCGTGCGGTGTCTTGCGGGCGACCCGTACCAGCCGCCGGGCGAACACCCCGGACGGACGCAGCGCGAGCTGGTCCTCGCCCCGCTTCCCGGCGAGTACGCCGCACAGCGCGCGCAGCACCCTCGGGTCGGGGGTCTCGGGCAGGTCGGCCAGGCCGCCCCAGCGCTCGGAGTGCTCCAGCGCGGCCACCAGGCCGAGGCCCCACACCTGTGCCTGGTCGGGCCGTACCGCCGTCCCGGCGCCGGGCACCTGGACGGCTCCGCTGGTCAGGCACCACAGGGGCGCGGACACGGCGGCGTCGCCGAGCGCCTGGATCAGCAGCAGCGCGCGGGCCGGGGCGGCCGTGAGCGTCCGGACATCCGGGCCCGCCGCATCCGCCGGGTCGGCCGGGTCCGGGAGGGCGAGGACTCCGGCCGGCGTGACGCCGCCGAGCCCGCCGAGCGTTTCGGTGACCCGCCGGGCCAGCCGCTCCCGGTCGTCGTCCGCCTCCACGGTCAGCCGTACGACCCGGGCGCCGGCCGCCGACAGGGCCTCTTCGACCGGTTCCGCCCACGGAGGGGCCGAGGCACCGCCGGGTACGGCCAGCAGCCAGACGCCGCCGAGCGACACCGACCGTGTCTCGGGCACCGGCCGCCAGTCCACGCGGTAGTGCCAGGCGTCGGTCTCGGTGCGCTCCCGGTTGTCCCGGCGCCAGGGACCGAGCAGCCCCATGACCTCGTCCAGCCGGGCGGCCTCGTCCACGCCGAGCAGTTCGGCGAGTTCCGCCCGGTCCTCCCGGTCCACGGCCGCCCAGAACCGGTTCTCCTCCGGGTCCCCGACATCCGGGGTCCCAGCACCGGCCGACCCGTCGAGCCAGTACCGCTCCCGCTGGAAGGCATATGTCGGCAGGTCATGGAAGTCCGGCGCGCGACCCTCGAAGCCCCAGTCGATGTCCAGCCCGGCGACGAACGCCTCCGCCAGGGCGAGTGCGAACCGCCGCTGCTCGTCCTCATTACGGCGCAGCGTGCCGAGCACGACCGCCTCGGCATCCGCCTCCTCGACACTCTCCTCCACCGACGCCGTCAGCACCGGATGCGCACTCGACTCCACGAACACGTCGAACCCATCCGCGAGCAGAGTCTTCGTCGCACCATGGAAGTCGACCGTCTGCCGCAGATTCGTGTACCAGTACTCCCCGTCCAGCTCCGAGCCCTCCAGCACCTGTCCGGTGACGGAGGAGTAGAACGGCACTTGACCCGCGCGGGGCCGCACCGGCTCCAGCAGTTCCAGCAACTCCTCGCGGATCCGCTCGACATGAGCGGAGTGCGAGGCGTAGTCGACAGGAATACGGCGGGCCCGCACACCATCCGCCTCACACTGGGCCAGCAACGCTTCCAGCGCCTCCACGTCACCGGAGACCACCGTCGAAGCCGGCCCGTTGACGGCCGCCACCGACAACCCCGCACCCAGCAGACCCCGGACCCGCTCGACGGGAAGCGCCACGGACACCATCCCGCCCCGCCCCGCCAGCACACCCAACGCCTTACTCCGCAACGCCACCACCCGCGCCGCGTCCTCCAGCGACAGCGCACCCGACACCGCCGCAGCCGCGATCTCACCCTGCGAATGCCCCACCACAGCGGCCGGCTCCACACCACACGAGTGCCACAACTCCGCCAACGACACCATCACCGCGAACAACACCGGCTGCACCACATCCACCCGGTCCAGCCCCGGCGCACCCTCCTCCCCCCGCACCACCGCCGACAACGACCAGTCCACGAACGGAGCCAACGCAGCCTCACACCGCTCCATCGCCCCCGCGAACACCCCCGACGACCCCCACAACCCAGCCGCCATACCACTCCACTGCGACCCCTGACCAGGGAAGACGAACACCACACGCCGACCGGCGACACCGACCCCCGTCACCACACCCGGCGCCACACCCCCCGACGCCAACGCCCCCAGACCCGCCAACACCTCATCCCGGTCCTGCCCGACCACCACACCCCGGTGCTCGAACACCGACCGCGACCCCACCAACCCAGCCGCAACACCAGCCAGATCCACATCAGCACGCCCGGCCAGATACGCACGCAGAACCTCCGCCTGCGCCCGCAACGCCCCCTCCGACTTGCCCGACAGCACCCAGGGAAGCAGCCCCTGAGACTCGACGGAGACGGTGGCCTCCGGCTCGGGACCCTGCTCCACGATCACATGGGCGTTGGTCCCGCTCATGCCGAAGGACGAGACGGCGGCCCGGCGCGGCCGGTCGAGCGCGGGCCAGTCCCGCTCCTCGGTCAGCAGCTCCACCGCACCCGCCGACCAGTCCACATGCGACGACGGCGCGTCCACATGCAAGGTCTTCGGCAGCACACCGTGCCGCAGCGCCATCACCATCTTGATGACCCCACCCACACCCGCGGCCGCCTGAGCATGCCCGATGTTCGACTTCAACGACCCCAGGAACAGCGGGTGTTCATCCGGCCGTTCCTGCCCGTAGGAGGCGATGAGCGCCTGGGCCTCGATGGGGTCGCCCAGCCGCGTCCCGGTTCCGTGCGCCTCGACCACGTCCACGTCCGCCGGGCTCAGCCGGGCATCCGCCAACGCCTGCCGGATCACCCGCTGCTGCGACAACCCGTTCGGCGCCGTCAGCCCATTGCTCGCACCGTCCTGGTTGACGGCACTCCCCCGGACCACGGCCAGCACCGGATGACCCAGCCGCAGCGCGTCCGACAACCGCTCCACCACCAGCACACCCACACCCTCGGCCCAGCCGGTACCGTCCGCACCCTCCGCGAACGCCTTGCACCGGCCGTCCGCAGCCAGCCCCCGCTGCCTGCTGAACTCCACGAACAGGCCGGGCGACGACATCACCGTGGCACCGCCCGCCAGCGCCATCGAGCACTCACCCCGCCGCAACGCCTGCACCGCCAGGTGCAGCGCCACCAACGACGACGAACACGCCGTATCGACCGTCACCGCCGGCCCCTCCAGACCGAACGTGTACGACAACCGGCCGGCGGTGACGCTGCCGTGCGTGCCGGTGAGGAGGTAGCCCTCGCTCTCGGGGGTGGCGTCGGCGAGGCGGGGGCCGTACTCCTGGACCATGGCGCCGACGTAGACGCCGGTGCGGCTGCCGCGCAGCGACGCCGGGTCGATGCCCGCCCGCTCGAACGCCTCCCACGACGTCTCCAGCAGCAACCGCTGCTGCGGATCCATCGCCAGCGCCTCACGCGGCGAGATACCGAAGAACCCGGCGTCGAACTCGGCCGCGTCGTACAGGAACCCGCCCGACCGCGCATACGACTTGCCCACCGCGTCCGGATCCGGGTCGTACAACCCCTCCACGTCCCAGCCCCGGTCCGTCGGCCACGACGACACGGCGTCCGCACCGGACACCACCAGCCGCCACAACTCCTCCGGCGAACCCACACCACCCGGGAACCTGCACCCCATCCCCACGATCGCCACCGGCTCGGTGTCGGCGTCGGCGTCGCCCGTGGGGACCGGCGGGGCGGTCTGCGGGTCGGCCGGGGACAGCCCGAGCAGTTCGGCGCGCAGGAAGCGGGCGAGGGCGGCGGCCGACGGGTGGTCGAAGACGACCGTGCTCGGCAGCCGCAGCCCCGTCGCCGTGTTCAGCCGGTTCCGCAGCTCGACGGCCATCATCGAGTCGAAGCCCAGCTCGCGGAAGGATGCCTCGATGTCGATCTCGTCGGTTCCGTCGGTGCCGAGCACAATGCCGAGGTGGGTGCGGACCAGGTCGAGGGCCGCGTCGTGGCTCGCCTTCTCGCCGAGCGCGGCCCACCGCTCGCGCAGCGGTGTCTCTTCGACGGCGGTGTCGTCGTCCGCCTCGGGGACGGGCGCCGGTGTGCCGGGGGTGGTCGGCGCGGTGCGGGTGGCGGCCGGTGCGTCCAGCCAGAACCGGCGGCGCTGGAACGCGTAGGTGGGCAGGTCGACGCGGCGGGCGCCGGTGCCGGCGTAGGCCGTGGACCAGTCGACGGCGACACCGTGCACGGACGCCTCGGCCAGGGCGGTGAGCATCCGCTCGGGGCCGCCCTCGCCGCGCCGCAGGGAGCCGACGACGAGTGCCTTGGTGGAGGAGGCGTCCTCCACGGTCTCCTGGATGCCGGCGGCGAGGATGGGGTGCGGGCTGACCTCGATGAACGTCTCGTGTCCGGCTTCGGCGAGGGCCCGTACGGCGGGTTCGAAGCCGACGGTGCGCCGGGAGTTGCGGTACCAGTACCGGGCGTCGAGCCCGGCGGTGTCCAGCCAGCGGCCCTCGACGGTCGAGTAGAACGGCACCTCGGCGGACTTGGGGGTCACGGTGCCGAGCAGGTCCAGCAGGGGTTCGCGGATCCGCTCGACGTGCGCGGAGTGGCCGGCGCAGTCGATGGGCAGCAGGCGGACGCGGATGTCCCGGTTCTCGCACTGGGCGATCAGCTCGTGCAGGGCGGGCACGTCACCGGAGACGGTGACCGCGCGGGGGCCGTTGATCGCGGCGATGGACAGCTGGTCGGCCCACGGGGTGAGGAGGTCCGCCACCTCGGCGGCGGGCAGCGCGACCGAGGCCATGCCGCCGGTCCCGGCCAGCAGCGCGAACGCCTTACTGCGCAGGGCGACCACGCGGGCCGCCTCCTCCAGGGAGAACGCGCCGGCCACGTGCGCGGCGGCGATCTCGCCCTGCGAGTGGCCGACGACGGCTCCGGGTTCGACGCCGTGGGAGCGCCACAGCGCGGCGAGGGAGACCATCACCGCGAACAGGACCGGGTGGACGACGTCGAGGCGGTCGAGGGACAGCTCGGGGTCGGTCTCGCTGGCGCCGCGCAGCACGTGCGTGAGCGACCAGGGGACGTGCGGGGCGAGCGCCTGTTCGCAGCGCCGGATGTGTTCGGCGAAGACCGGCGAGGTGTCCATGAGGCCGACGGCCATGCCGGCCCACTGGGATCCCTGGCCGGGGAAGACGAAGACGGGTCGGCCCGTCGCGCGGGGGGCGACGCCCTGGACGAGTCCGGTGGCGGGGCGGCCGGCGGCCAGGTCGGTCAGGCGGACGCGGAAGTCCTCGGTGGTGGTGCCGAGGAGGACGGCCCGGTGCGGGAAGGCGGTACGGGTGGTGGCCAGGGAGTGGCCGATGTGCGCCGGGGACACGGTGTCGTCCAGCCGGTCGAGCAGCGCCCGGGCCTGCCCGCGCAGGGCCGCCTCGGTCTTGGCGGAGATCGGCCACGGTACGGGGGCGGAACCGGCTTCTGCGGACTCGGTCCCGGCGGAGTCGGTCCCGGCGGACTCGGTCCCGGCGGACTCGGTCCCGGCGGACTCGGTCCCGGCGGACTCGGTCCCGGCGGACTCGGTCCCGGCGGAGGGGGCGGCCCGGTCCGGGGACGGTGCGTCGCCGGCACCGTCTGCCTCCGCGTCCTGCCGCCAGTCCTCCAGCA
Source organism: Streptomyces sp. NPDC029296 (assembly GCF_055569255.1). Classification (NCBI taxonomy): domain Bacteria; kingdom Bacillati; phylum Actinomycetota; class Actinomycetes; order Kitasatosporales; family Streptomycetaceae; genus Streptomyces; species Streptomyces sp. NPDC029296. The sequence goes on along the minus strand of NZ_JBVHXT010000025.1, from coordinate 22,768 downwards.
CCACATGGCAGTTGGTGCCGCCGACCCCGAAGGAGCTGACGCCGGCGATCAGCGGGCCGTCGCCCCCCGGCCAGGGGCCGTTCTCCGTGCGGACCTCCAGCCGCAGCTCGGCCAGCGGGATGTCCGGGTGGGGGGTGCGGAAGTGGAGGCTCGGGGGGAGTTCCCGGTGCTTGAGGGCGAGCGCGGTCTTGAGGAGACCGGCGATGCCGGCGGCGCCTTCCAGGTGCCCGATGTTGGTCTTGACCGAGCCGACGAGCAGCGGGGCGTCGGCCGGCCGTCCGGCGCCGAGCACCTCGCCGAGGGCGGCGGCCTCGATCGGGTCGCCGACCCGGGTGCCGGTGCCGTGCAGTTCGACGTACCGGACGTCCGCCGGGCGCACTCCGGCGTTGCGGTAGGCGCGGCGCAGCAGGTCGGCCTGGGCCTCGCGGCTGGGGCTGGCGAGGCTGTCGCCGCCGCCGTCGTTGTTGACGGCGCTGCCCCGGATCAGGCAGTGGACGCGGTCGCCGTCGGCGAGCGCGTCGGACAGCCGCTTGAGGACGACGAGGCCGCCGCCCTCGCCGCGCACGATGCCGCCCGCGCGGCTGTCGAAGGTGAAGCAGCGGCCGTCGGGCGAGAGGGCGCCGAACTCGGCGACGGTCAGGGCGCTTTCGGGGACCAGGTCGAGATTGACGCCGCCGGCGAGGGCGACGCGGGTCTCGCCGCCGCGCAGGCTCTCGCAGGCCAGGTGGACGGCGGTGAGGGAGGAGGACTGGCCGCTGTCCACGGTCATGCTGGGTCCGCGCAGGCCGAGGACGTAGGACAGGCGGTTGGCGATGATGCCGCGCTGGAGGCCGGTGAGGGTGTGCGGGGTGATGCCTGTGGTGCCCCGGCGGCGGGCGAGCGTGGCGTAGTCGTCCCAGATCGCGCCGACGAAGACGCCCGTGTCGGTGCCGCGCAGCGACTCCGGGAGGATCCCGGCGTCCTCCAGCGCCTCCCAGCCGAGTTCCAGCGTGATCCGCTGCTGCGGGTCCATCGCGGTGGCCTCGCGCGGGGAGATGCCGAAGAAGGCCGCGTCGAACCGGTCCACGTCGTCGAGGAAGCCGCCCCACCGGGTGCCCGCGCCGGGCGTGTCCGTCGTCTCGCCGGTGTGCTCCGCCGCGTCCCAGCGGTCGGCGGGGACTTCCCGGACGGCGTCGACGCCGTCGCGCAGGAGCCGGGCGAACGCGTCGGGGCCCGACGCCCGGGGCAGCCGGCAGGCCATGCCGACGACGGCGATGGCCTCGGTCGGCGAAGCGTCCGGGGAGGCGGCCCCGGTGCCGCCGGAGGTGCCGGCCGACGTGCCGGTGACGGTGCCGGCCGACGCGTCGGTGGCGGTGTCGGCGGAGGTGTCGGACGTGAGCCGGGCGCGGGCCTGGGAGGAATCTCGCATGATGCTGCAAACCTTCGGGGCAGGGCGGTCCAGGACGGGTGAACGGGCGGTTCCGTCCCGGCTACGCGGGGTCGGCGAGCGCGGACTCGGGTGACGCGGCGGCGTCGGGCGCGGCCTCGTCGGACGGGGTCTCGAAGACCGTGGCGGCGTCGGACGCGGGCGTGAACGTGGTCTTGGTGAACGCGGTCGCGTAGTCGGCGTGCGCGATGGGCGCGCCGACGAGGTCGTAGGGCACGTCCAGGGCGTCGGCCAGTTCCAGGGCGTGCGGGGCGACGTCGGCGCAGATCCTGTCGAGCAGACCGGGCAGGGCCCCGGCCTCCTCGGCGGTGATCAGGCCCTCGGCGAGGTACCAGCCGCCCTGCGCGGAGATCTCGCCCAGCAGGTGCAGGGAGCACAGGTCGAGGGCCGTGCGCCGGGCGTCGGCGTTCGGCAGGGCGTCGGTCTCGGTGCGGACCAGGTCGACCAGCAGGCGCAGGGCGTGTGCCTCGGCGAGCTGCTCGGCCAGGTCGAAGCGGTCGTTCCAGACGTCGAACTCGCCGAGTCCGGCGGCCCGGGCGGCGCCGAGTTCGGCGACCAGGCGTGCGTGCAGGCGCCGTTCCCGGGTGCCGGCCAGCGCCCGCCACCGCGCCGGGTCGCGCAGGTCGAGGCCCTCGGTCGTGGCGGACTCGTCGGCGGGCGGCTCGTAGTCGAAGCCGAGGGCCATGGTCCAGGCGGCGTTGAGGTGGAGGACCTGGGTGCTCAGTCCGGCGGCGTTGAAGGCGTGGGCGAGGCCCTGGTAGTCCAGGAAGCGGTTGCTCGGGCTGAAGCCGAGGACGCCGGAGGCGGCGCGGGTGTCGGCGGTGACGCGCTCGGCGATCCGGTCGATCTCCGCCTTCAACGTGAACAGGGTGCGGATCTCTCCGGCGCTGCGGCCGACCGGCTCGGGCCCGGAGAAGGACTTCGCGGCCATGGCGGACACATAGGCGGCGGACAGGGCACCGAACAGGGTGCGCTGCTGGTTGCGGTAGCGGATGACCGGCATGGGGTCGGCGAATCCGGCGAAGGTTCCGTTGGTGTGGCGGGCGTGGGCGTGCCGTACGGCGACGGCGGCCGAGGCCCGGGTGACGGCGGCGAGGCCGACGGCGGCCACCTCCCAGACGTAGCGGATCAGCCGGGAGGCCTGCCGGGAGCGCAGCGCGGGGGTGCTGAGGGTGTCGGTGAAGGTGCCGTCCTCGTCGATCGAGGCGGAGTCGCGCAGCCAGTTGCGGAAGGGGACGCGTACGCCGTGGAAGGAGACGGTCGCCCAGTCGAGGGGCAGGATGGGGGCCGAGTCCTGCGGTTCGATCACCACGCCCGGGCAGGGTCCGGTGGTGTCCCGGAGGGGGACGACGAAGCAGAACAGTCCGCGGTCCTCACCGCCGACGACGAGCTTGGCGGTGACGATGCCGAGCCGGGCGAGACCCGGACACGCCACGCTCGGCGGGTACTTGACGGCCTCCGGGCCGGGGGTGGTGAGGACGAACTCGCGGGTGTCCGGGTCGTAGACGGCCTCGGTGCGCACGGCGGCGTTGCTGTTGCCGTGGCCGAGTTCGGTCATCAGCAGGGCGCCCACCGTTTCGGTGGACGCGAGCTGGGCCACGATGTCGTCGAGGTCGTCGCGGCCCGCGCCGAACTCCAGCAGGGCGCCGACCGTCGTGCAGTGGTGCAGGAAGAAGGCGTAGAAGAGGGAGGGGTCGGCGAGGGCGACCCATTCCAGCAGCGGGAAGAGCAGGTCGCGCTGGGTCAACAGCGGTGTCCTGGTGTTGAGTTGGTCGTTGATGTGCCGCAGCCGCTGGTAGGTGAGCGTGTGGCGGTCCTGGTCGGCCAGGCCGGACGGTCTGGCGAACAGCTCCGGCGCGAAGATCTCGGTCAGTCGCGGCAGCGCCTCGCGGTAGGAGTCGCCGTGCACGAGCGAGGACAGGGTGTCGCGCGGTGAGGTGCCTGGTGCCATGGTGATGGTTCCCCTGTTCCGTCTTCGTCGTCGGTGTGTGAAGGCGTGGGCGCGCGGGCGTGCGCCGCCGCACGGGCACGGCGGGCGGCGATCCGGGCCGCGGTGGCCGTGTCCGGGCACGCGGCGGCACGGTGGCCGGCCCGCGGGCGGTGATGTGTGGTGAAGGGTGGGGTGAGGTGGGCAGGCGGGAGCCACGGAACCGTTCCGTGGACCCCGGGACGGGTCAGTCGTGCGGGTGCGGGGACGTCCTGGTCCGCGCCAGAGGTGCTTCGCCCGGACGTGCGGTCCGGGTGCGAAGTCCGCGGATCGGGTGTGCGGCCGCGTCGGGCCGCGCCTCGCGGGTGAGGAGCGAGCAGGCACCGGCGGAGCGGTGCCGATGGAGCGTCAGTTCCCGGTCGCGGTCGTACGGTTGTCCGGCCCGGGGTCGGTTGAGGCTCACGTGTGCCGGGCGCGGTGCGGCGACGAGGTCGCCGGTGGCCGGGAGGGGCGGCACGGAGGGTCCGGGGGCGCTGCCGTCGGTCTGCGGGTGACGGCGGTCGGACGGGAGGGCGGTGCCGCGTCGGCCGACGGGGCGGTGGGTCGGGGTGGAGAGGTCGCGGCCCTCCGGGTGGAACGGGTGCGGGCGGCCCTCCGTGAGGCCGGTCCGGGTGTCGCCCGCGGCGGTCCGGTGTGCGGCCGGGCCGGGCGTGCCGGGCGTGCCGGGCGTGCCGGGCGTGCCGGTGCGGGTTAACGACGGGCGGAGGGCGGAGGGCACGGTTCGGACGGCCGGGCCGGCCTGCTCGGCCGGTGCCGTCGGGTGATTCGGGGTGGCCGCGCGGAGAGCGGAGGCGTCTCCGCCTGGCCCGCCCCCCGGGAACACCCGGGCACAACTGATCTCCGCACCGTCAGGCACGTCGCCTATCCCCCTTAGACACGTTGCTCTGCAGCCGTTCGCAGCTTTCAGCCACGCTGCGTTGGCATTTCGCCACGGCCGATCAATACCTATCACGCCACCGGACGGGCCGCCTCCAGAACAAGAGTGTCGAAGATCACTCCCGGCGAACCGATCGGCTGTTGGTAGCCTCACCACACCAACTGGGCGTCCACCGGGGCCGATTCGAGTGGGTTGCGCGTGAAGCCGCAGCCGGACAAGGATCAACTCCTTGTGAGCCAACATTTCGATGTCGTTGTTCTAGGAGCGGGCCCGGGCGGCTACACCGCCGCGGTCCGCAGCGCGCAACTCGGCCTGTCCACCGCGGTGGTGGAGGAGCGGTACTGGGGAGGTGTCTGCCTCAACGTCGGCTGCATCCCCTCGAAGGCACTGCTGCGCAACGCCGAGATGGTGCAGTTCGTCACGAACGAGGCCAAGGCGTACGGAATCACCGTGGGCGACCATGTGTCCGCGGACTACCGGGTGGCCCACGAGCGCAGCCGCAAGGTCGCCGACGGCCGGGTCAAGGGCGTTCACTACCTGATGAAGAAGAACGCCATCACCCAGTTCGAGGGGCGGGGCGTCTTCGCCGACGACCACACCCTGACGGTGACCCACTCGGACGGGCACACGGAGACGGTGACTTTCGGCCACTGCATCATCGCCGCCGGCGCCACTCCCCGGCTGCTGCCCGGCACCTCCCTGTCGGACCGCGTGGTCACCTACGAGAGCCAGATCCTCAGCGAGACGCTGCCGGACAGCATCGTCATCGCGGGCGCCGGCGCCATCGGTGTGGAATTCGCCTACGTGCTGCGCAGCTACGGCGTGGACGTCACCATCGTGGAGTTCCTCGACCGCATGGTCCCGCTGGAGGACGAGGAGATCTCCAAGGAGCTGGCGAGGCACTACCGCAAGCTCGGCATCGAGGTGCTCACCGGCACCGCCGTGGTGAGCATCGACGACTCCGGCCCACGGGTCCGGGTGACCGTCGACAAGAACGGCGAGCGCCGGACCCTGGAGACCGACAAGGTGCTCCAGGCCATCGGCTTCGCGCCGAACGTCCAGGGCTACGGCCTGGAGAACACCGGGGTACGCCTCACCGAGCGCGGCGCCATCGACGTCGACGGGCGGTGCCGCACCAGCGTGCCGCACATCTTCGCGATCGGTGACGTCACCGCCAAGCTGATGCTGGCGCACGCCGCCGAGTCCATGGGCGTCGTGGCGGCGGAGACCATCGCCGACGCGGAGACCATGGAGCTGGACTACACCATGATTCCGCGCGCCACCTACTGCCAGCCGCAGGTGGCCAGCTTCGGCTGGACGGAGGCCCAGGCGCGCGAGCGGGGTTACGACGTCCAGGTGGCCAAGTTCCCGTTCACCGCCAACGGCAAGGCGCACGGCCTGGGGCACCCCGTCGGCTTCGTGAAGATCATCAGTGACGGCACGCACGGTGAGCTGCTCGGCGCCCACCTCATCGGCCCCGAGGTCACCGAACTCCTGCCCGAGCTGACGCTCGCCCAGCAGTGGGACCTCACGGTCCACGAGGTCGCCCGCAACGTGCACGCGCACCCGACGCTCGGCGAGGCGGTCAAGGAGGCCATTCACGGCCTGGCCGGCCACATGATCAACATGTGAGGTTCCGGTACCGCTGCACTCTGTCTGACCCGCGATGAGGTGGGTCAGACAGGGAGGCGGAGCCGGCATCGATCGCTTCGCTGCCCGTGCGCCCGCGTGCGGCAGGAAGGGAGCGCCAGCGACAGCCGGACCATGACGGATACAGTGCCTCCTGCACATGCTGGCCCACGATGACGCCGAGCAGGCTGTGCGCGCGTCCTCGCCTTGTGCGGGGGTGGTCCCCGAGAGCATCCATCCTGAGGTGGACCGAATCTGTGATCCCCGCGCATGCGGGGGTGGTCCCAGCACCGACCCCAACCACTCCCCTCTGCGCGACATGGCCCCCGCGCATGCCTGGGATTCTTCTGGGATTCCCGGGTTCATCAACCGGCACGAGCACGAGACAACTGAAAGACCATTCGCGCTGGTCAGCGGCCAACTCACCCCCATCATCACAGGTCACCGCGCTGACAGGTCTCCTGATCAACATGTAGGCCACCCCCACCCGGCGGACACCCCCACGCCACACCGGCGGGCGTCCGCCACACCGCGCGGCGGACACGGGACGAAGACCGAACCCCCGCTGCCGACGGCGGCTGCCCGCTTCCCGCCGGGAACAGCCGGAGGACACGCGCACGATCACCACCGGAGCCGAGGAACACGGCAGCGGCACAGACCACCGGCCGCCCGTAACGGATGCCCACGCCCGCCCACGCCTCAGCCGGCCGTATGGACACGCGTCGGCCTCCGCGTCAGCCGACCCTGCGAACGCCCACGCCGGCCCCTCGCCTCAGCCGACCGTACGGACACACACCCGGACCCCCGCGTCAGCCGTCCCCGCGAACGCCCACGCCGACCCCACCCCAGCCACCACCCCCGCCTCACCCGGCGGAGCGGAACACGGTCCCGGCCGTCTCCTCCGTCGCCGCCAAGGGGGCCAGTAGGCGCAGGTCCTCCTCGGCGGGTGAGCCGGGTTCGGCGGCCGTCTCCAGCCCCTCGAAGGCGAAGGTGAGCGGGCCGACGGCGGGATGGTGGAACCGCTTGACCCCGTGCCGTGCCGGCGGACGTCGTGGGCGCCCCAGCGGGTGCGGAACTCCTCGCTGCGGGCCGACAGCTCGCCCACGAGATCGTGCAGATCCTTGTCGTACGGATCCCGCCCCGCCTCGGTGCGCAGGATGGCCACCGCCGTGTCGGCGAACAGCAACTCGCTGCCCGGCCAAAAAGCCGGTTACCTGGAAGACGTGGCACATGCCGGCACGCGCCCCGCGGCGCCCCCGGGTGTGCCCCGCCGGACAGCCCGCCGAGGACACCGGCGTCGGCGTCGCGCGCCCGGCCGGGCGAACAGCACGCCGGGCAAAAAGCACACGGGCCGGCCCCGGCGGCGTCCCCGCGCCGCCTCGGCGACCCGCCCCACCAGCACGTGAGGACTTCACCCCATGCGCGGAACAGTGATCCACGCCCCCCGCGACATACGCCTCGAGAACCTCGACGCACCGAGGATCCTGAAGCCGACGGACGCGGTGATCCGCACGGCCGTCACCTGTGTGTGCGGCTCCGACCTGTGGCCGTACCGGGGCCTGGAGCCGCTCGGCGAGCCGCACCCGATGGGCCACGAGTACGTCGGCTTCGTCGAGGAGGTCGGCAGCGAGGTCGCCTCCGTCGAGCCGGGCCAGTTCGTCGTCGGGTCGTTCGCCACCTCGGACAACACCTGCGCCAACTGCCGCAACGGCTGGCAGTCCAACTGCCTGCACCGCGAGTTCATGAGCACCTGCCAGGCCGAGTACGTCCGCATCCCGCACGCCGACGGCACCCTGGTCGCCACCCGGGACGTGCCGGACGAGGAGTTCTGGCCCGGCCTGCTGGCCGTGTCCGACGTGATGGGTACCGGCTGGTACGCCGCGCTGGCCGCCGAGGTCCGGCACGGCTCGACCGCCGTGGTGGTCGGTGACGGCGCGGTCGGCCTGTGCGGAGTCATCGCCGCCAAGGAGCTGGGCGCGGACCGGATCATCGCCATGAGCCGCCACGAGCCCCGGCAGCGGCTCGCCCGGGAGTTCGGCGCCACCGACATCGTCACCGAGCGTGGCGAGGAGGGCGTCGCCCGTGTCAAGGACCTCACCGGCGGCATCGGCGCCGACGCGGTCCTGGAGTGCGTCGGCACCGCCGAGGCCATGCGGCAGGCCCTGCGCTCGGCCCGCCCCGGCGGTAACGTCGGCTTCGTCGGCGTCCCCCACGAGGTGGCGATCGACGGCCAGGAGCTGTTCTTCTCCCACGTCGGCCTGCGCGGCGGCCCCGCCCCCGTGCGCCGCTACCTGCCCGACCTGATCGACCTCGTCCTGAGCGGCCGCATCGACCCCGGCAAGGTCTTCGACCTGACCCTCCCCCTGGAGCAGGTCGCCGAGGGCTACCGGGCCATGGACGAGCGCCGCGCCGTCAAGGCCCTCCTCAAGCCCTGACAGGCCCCGGCCGGCCCCGGCCCCGGGACCATCCCGCCGCGGACCGTCACCCCACACCGACCGTCACCGCCCGGAAAGACCCCGTCTTGCAGATCACCCGTAGCTCGATCGACACCGTCAAGGGCCCCGCCGAGTGGTTCACCGGCGACGTCCACATCGACACCGTCGCCGCCGCGCCCGCCCCGTCCCGGCTCAGCGCCAACCTGGTGCACTTCATGCCCGGCGCACGCACCCACTGGCACCGCCACCCGCTCGGCCAGACCGTCTTCGTCACCGAGGGCGTCGGCCTGTGCCAGCGGCGCGGCGGTCCCGTCGAGGTCATCCGGCCCGGCGACCGCGTCCTGTTCGAGGCCGGCGAGGAGCACTGGCACGGCGCCGCGCCGAACCGCCTGATGGTGCACCTCGTCCTCAACGAGAGCGACACCGATCACGCCGTCGTGCACCGGCTGACCCCGTCACCGACGAGGAGTACGCCGCCGCCCCCGCCACCGGCTGACCCCCGCCGCGCCGCGGGCGGGCCCGTGTCCCCCCGACGGGCCCGCCCGCGCTCGTCGCTCAGGGCGTGTAAACGGTGGGCCGGGGCGCGGTGGGCATGTTGGCGCCGAGGAAGAAGCTCGGGTGCGGCGGCTGGTTGTAGGCGGTGTTCTGCCAGGCCAGGGCCGTACGGTACTGGGTGTCGTGGAGCAGGGTGGTGATCCTGGTGCCGGTCTGGTGCGGCGTCGAGTAGATCCGCAGGGCCCGGTTGTCGGCGGTCCGCCAGACGACCTCCTCGCGCCAGTCGCCGAGGAGGTCCCCGGACAGCGCGGGAGTGGACTTGGTGCCGTTGTTCGAGGAGACCCCGGAGCCGGTCAGCAGGCGGGTGTCGCCGGAGGTGCCGTACTTGTCGATGTGGGTGCCGTCGAGCAGTTCGCGGACGGTGTCGCCGTCCCACCACGACAGGAAGTTGACGCTGGACGGTTCCCGGCCCAGGGAGGCGCCGGTCGCGGAGCGCAGGGTGGTGTCGGAGGCCGACCACGCCTCGGCGCCCGGACTGCCGGCGTAGATGTCACCGGCGACGCCCCGCCCGTTGTCGGAGCCCGAGGCGGTCTGCCAGAGGATCTGCCCGGTGCGCGCGTCGGCCATCCAGGAGCCCGGCTTGCCCGACTCCTCGTCCACCTTGAAGTACTCCAGGCCCGGCCGGGAGGGATCGAGGTCGCCGAGGTGCGCCGCGTCGCCGTGACCCGTCCGGGTGGTCCACAGGCCGGCGCCGTCGTCGTCCACGGTCATCGCGCCGTAGACGATCTCGTCCTTGCCGTCGCCGTCCACGTCCGCAACGGACAGGGCGTGGTTGCCCTGACCGTCGTACCCCTTGCCGGAGTTGGTGGAGGAGTTGGTGTCGAAGGTCCAGCGGCGGGTGAACCGGCCGCCCCGCCAGTCCCAGGCGGCGATGACGGTACGGGTGTAATAGCCGCGCGCCATGATCAGGGAGGGGCGGGCGCCGTCCAGGTAGGCGGTGCCGGCGAGGAAGCGGTCGACGCGGTTGCCGTAGGAGTCGCCCCAGGAGGAGACCGTGCCGCGGGCCGGGACGTAGTCGACGCTCTGCATCGCCTTGCCGGTCTGCCCGTCGAACATGGTCAGGTACTCGGGGCCGGACAGGACGTAGCCGCTGGAGTTGCGGTGGTCGGCCGAGGCGTCGCCGATGACCGCGCCGGTGCCGTCCCGGGTGCCGTCGGCGGTCTTCATCGCCACCTCGGCCTTGCCGTCACCGTCGTAGTCGTACACCTGGAACTGCGTGTAGTGGGCGCCGGAGCGGATGTTGCGGCCCAGGTCGACGCGCCACAGGCGGGTGCCGTCCAGACGTATGCCGTCGACGTAGGTGTTGCCGGTGTAGCCGGACTGCGAGTTGTCCTTGGCGTTGGTCGGCTGCCACTTCAGGACCAGGTCGAGCCGGCCGTCGCCGTCGAGGTCACCGGCACTGGCGTCGTTGGCCTCGTAGGTGTACGCCACTCCGTCCGGGGTGGTGCCGCCGGCCGGGGGGGAGATCGGTACGTCGAGATAGCCGGGCCGGAACTGGAGCGCGTGCTCCGAGGCGGGCTGCTCGGTGCCGCCCACCACCGCGCGCACCGTGTAGTCGGCCGAGTCGGGGGCGCCGGAGTCGAAGTAGTTCGTCGAGGCGGTCACGGGCGAGGAGTTGAGCTTGGTGCCGCCGCGGTAGACGTTGAACGCCACGTCGTTCGGATCGGTGGCGAGCCAGCGCCAGGACACCAGGTTGCCGCTGCTGGTGTGGACGCTGGTCAGGCCCCGGTCGAGGCGTTCCACCTGCCGGGCGGTCGCCGCGTGCGCGGTCTGCGGCAGTCCGGCGAGCGCGGTGACGGCCAGTGCGGCGGCGGACAGGCCGACGGTCAGCCGGTGCCCCGGGCCGCGGGGCCGCCGTGGAGTGCGGGCGAGCGGGTGTGCGTCGGTCACGCTGACCTCCGAGGGGTGGCGATGGGAACGCTCCCACGGCGTGTGAGGTTAGGGAGGCCCCCGATGCCCGGTCAAGGATTCTGTCAGGGTTCGTGTTCGGCAATGTTGGGATCCGTGCCTTTCTCCCGCCTCCTGATTGACAGTCAGGAGGGCCGTCGGGAAACTGCGTGAGACGCCGGGGATTCTCGCGGGGCGATCCCCGCCGGTCCGCAGCGCGGCACCCGGACTCCCGTACACCGGCCCGCACCCCGCTCACCCGCCCCCGCCCCCCACCTTCCGGGAGCGTTCACACAGCCCTTTCGGGTCGCGCCCCCGCGGCGGCCCACGGCCGTCATGGACGGCTTCACCCAGGCGTGACCGAGGGACACGGCACTTTCAGCGACCTCCGTGCCGACCGGCCTCCAGGAGAACCCCGATGAAGAAATTACGGATCCTCATCACGACCGTTCTGATGCTGGCGCTGTCGAGCCTGGGCACCGGCTTCGCCTCGGCGACCGACAGCGCCGGGCCTGAGTGTGCGAGCGCCCCCCGCACCACGGCCGCGGCCTCACCGATCACGGTCTGGCTGGCCGGCGACTCCACCATGGCCCATCCCAGCGGCCGTTGCCCGGTCGGCTGGGGCAGCCAGTTCGGCGCCCTGTTCGACGGCGAGGTGACCGTCAGGAACCAGGCCGTGGCCGGCCGCTCCGTCCAGACCTGGCTGTACGAGTCGAACGTGAGCGGCACCATGGGCTCCGACGGCGAGTGCGTCCTCAACTCCACGACATACGCACCGCGTTGGCAGTCGATGCTGGACGCGACCACCGGAATGAAGGCGGGCGACTACCTCTTCCTCCAGTTCGGCATCAACGACTCCTCCCGCACCTGTCCCCGGCACGTCGGCACGGCCCGCTACCAGCAGTTGATGACCATGATGGCGCGAGCCGCCCTGGCCCGGGGCGCGCACCCGGTGCTGCTCACCCCGGTCGCCGCGATCACCTGCTCTGGCAGTACGGCGACGAAGAACCGCGGCTATGTGACGGAGACGTTCTCGGCAGGTACCGCCACCGGGGCGCCGGTCGTCGACCTACAGTCGCTCAGCGTCTCGCTCTACAACAGCCTGCGCTTCTGCCCGAACAACGGCGACTACGGCTCGGGCCCCCTGGGCGCCTTCTTCTGCGACGACCACACCCACTTCGAGACGTACGGCGCCCAGCGGATCGCGGGCCTGGTAGCGGCCGACGTCCGCCGCCAGAACCTCCCGCTCGCCACGCACCTGAAGTGAGCGGTGCAGGCGTGCCGTCCGGACGGCACGCCTCCCGTGCGCCTCAGCTTCCGGCCGCGAACCGCACGAACCGCGTCCAGCCGTCCTGACCGACGGCGAAGTCCGGACGCGTGACGTCCTTGGAGTCGCGCACGTGCACGGCCTGCGCGGTGACGGCGACTTCAACGCAGCTGTCACCCTGGGTGCCGCTGTAGCTGGACTTGAACCAGGCGAGTTCGGTCGTGCTCATAGTTCTCCGACCGCGTACCGCACGAACCGAGTCCAGCCCTCCCGGCCGACGGAGAAGTCCGGACGCGTGACGTCCTTGGAGTCGCGCACGTGCACGGCCTGCGCGGTGACGGCGACCTCGACGCAGTCATCACCCGAGCTGCCGCTATAGCTGGACTTGAACCAGGCGAGTTCGGTCGTGCTCATAGCTCTCCTCGCAGTCGCTCCAACAGACCCCGTGAGAGTGTGGGGTTCAGGGCCTGCGACCGCAGTGTGTCATAGCGCTGGTAGAGAAGCCTCACGCCTTTCGAGTCGGCGATCAATCGGCCGTTCTCCTGACCCTCCGAGTACGCCATACGCCGCCCCTGAGAGGTCTCCAGCAACCGCAGAGGACCGTCCATGCAAGAGTGGCACTCGGAATCGGATGGCATGATCTGCAGCGTCACGTTACGGGGCGCCGTGTAGTCCAGCACGTGGTCCAGTTGGCCGCGCAGCACGTCGACACCGCCCAACCTCCGCCGGAAGACGTGCTCCTCTACGATGAAGTGAAACGGCACGGTCGGCCGCTCGTGCAGCATTCTCTGGCGGTCCAAGCGCGCCGCGACCTGTGCCTCCAGTTGATCGTCGGTCAGCAGGGGAATCCGATTCTCGAACAGCGCCCTCGCGTACCCCTCCGACTGCAAAAGGCCCGGCACCAACCGGCACTCGTACGTGCACAGACTCACCGCGACCTTCTCCAGCTTGGCCCAGCGCCGGAACCAAGCGGCGAGCCCCGCCTCCCCCCGCGTCAGGAACTTCGCGGCCCGGCGGAGCGCCCCCGTGTTCCCCAACACCTCCTCCGCCCGCTCCACGAAGGACTCGTCGGGCATTCGCCTTCCCAACTCCACCGACTCCACGGTGTGTTTGGAGAACCGGACCAGCCGCCCGAACTCGGCCCTGCTCAACCCCGCGTGCTCGCGCAGGGCCTGGACGACCGCCCCGAACGTCCGCAGACTGTCGGAGGGATCGGGCTCCCGCTCCGCTTCGCAGACCGTCAGGTCGTCATCGTTCTCACTCGCGCCGCCGTCTGTCATCCGCGGCCACCTCCAGGTGCGTACCTACCGTGCTGAGCCCCCGCACTCGACGGCACCCAGAGTGACGGCAGAGATTGCGTACTGTCTACCGAATGTGCCCGTACGCTGACAGAGCGTACGAGGTACGCCTCTGGATCAACGCCGCGTGCGCCCGCCACGGTTGGCCCCATGAACCCCACAACCCCCCAACTCCCCAGCGCTGCCGCACAATCGTTCTCCCAGCTGCTGTCCTCCACTCGCCGGGGCGCCCGCCTGGCCAGGCTGCTCGCCATCGGAGAGCTGCACGCCTGGGGAGTGTCACCGACCGTCATCGACCGCGCGGAGCACATCGTCGCCGAACTCGCCGCGAACGCGGCCCTGCACGGCCGGGTGCGAGGGCGGAGCTTCCGGCTCGCGCTCGTCCTCGATGTCACCGCCGGGACCCTCCGCATCGCGGTCAGTGACGCGAGGGGCGACCGGCTCCCCGCACCCGCTGCGGCGGTCCCGCCCGAGGAGGCGGAGTCGGGCCGCGGTCTGCTCCTCGTCGCCGCGCTCGCCGACCGCTGGGACACCGCGCCGTACCCGCCGTCCGGCAAGACGGTGTGGGCCGAGCTGGACGCGGCCCTCCCGGGCCGGCCACCGATGCCGGGCCGGTGAACCGCCGGGACCTGGGTACCCGCGTCTGCGAGACGGAAGTACCGCATGCCATGCACAGCACATCGGGAAGGTGATCACCGTGTCCAGTACGCAGCCCCACTACGAGGCAGGCCATCGGGCGCACGGGGCCGAACCGGTGGGTGAGCTGGTCCAGCGGGCCTCGCAGCAGCTGACCGATCTGGTGCGGGGCGAGCTGCGCCTGGCGCAGGCGGAAATGAAGGAAAAAGGCAAGCGCTACGGCAAGGGCGGCGGACTGTTCGGCGGCGCCGGGCTGGTCGGGTTCCTGATGCTCCAGGCCCTGGTCGCCACCGTGATCGCGGCTCTGGCCGTGGCGCTGCCGGTGTGGGCCGCGGCCCTGATCGTCACCGCCGTGCTCGGCGTGATCGCCGGGGTGATGGCGTTGACCGGAAAGAAGCAGATCGCCGAGGCCGCGCCGCCCGCACCGCAGCAGACGATCGAGAACGTGAAGGCCGACGTGGCCGAGATCAAGGAGAGTGCGCACCGATGACCCAGCCGCCCCACGACGAGCCCACCGCCGCGAGCCCCGAGGAACTGCGCGAGCAGGTCGAGCAGACCCGCCACGAGCTGGGCGAGACGGTCGAGGCACTCGCGGCGAAGACCGACGTCAAGGCCCGCGCCCAGGAGAAGGCCGCGGAGGTGAAGGAACAGGCCGCGGCGAAGGCCGCCGACGTCAGGGAACAGGCCGCCGTGAAGGCCGCCGACGTGAAGGAACAAGCCGCCGTGAAGGCCGCGCGGCTGAAGGACAAGGCCGGCGACCTCGCACACCAGGCACAGCCGCTCCTCAAGGACAAGGCGAGCCGCGTGGCCGGCCAGACCCGTGACAAGGCCGCCCAGGCGGGCCGGCTGTGGCAGGAGAAGGCACCCGAGCCGGTGCGCCGCACCACCGCCGGAACCGCCCGCTGGACCCGCAACAACCGCACACTGCTGCTCGCCGGCGGCACGGCACTCGTGCTGTGGCTGGCGTGCCGCCGTAAGAGGTAGCCGAAGGGGTGCGCTACTTCCGCTTGACCGGCGGGCACGTGCCCGTTTCCGCGCCGATGGAGTTGATCTCGGCGTTGGAACGCACGTCGCCCGCGTAGTCGAGCTGGTCGGTGCACTTCTTGTCGTCGGACGCCGGCTTCTGCACCGGCGGACATGTCCCCGTCTCCGCGCCGATGGAGTTGATCTCGGCGTTGGAACGCGGGTCGCCCGCGTAGTCGATCCGGTCCGTGCACTTCATGGCGGCCTTGGTGGGCGCGCCCGACGCTGTGCCCGCCGCGGGGGCGGACTTGGCGGGCGCGCCCGACGACGTGCCGGGCGCGCCCGACGGCTCGCCCTTCGCCGTGCCGGGCTGCGGGGCGCTCGTGGCCGTGGCCGTGGCCGACGAACTGCTCGCGGAAGCGGAAGGGGACGTGTCGGCGGCGCCGTCGTCGCTGCACGCCGTCAGTGCCAGGCCGAGGGCCACGGCGGTGATGGTCAGTGCCGGGATCTTCCGAGTGCGCATGCTGGGTCCGTCCTCTGTTGGCGAGCGATCCGGGCGACTGTTCACCCGTGTGGCTTTCTGCCCTCTTTGATGGCCGGTGGGTTGCCCCCGTTGCCTCTCGCACGCGCTCAAGAGACGTTCGTGACATGACGGCGACGGCACCGCGACGTGCCCCCGGCCGCGGCGAGGAGGCGCGATACGCTGCGCGGGAGCTGACCCGGCAAAGGAGCGGTGTATGTACGCCCAGGGACATCGAGCGCGACGGAGTGCGCAGGACGAGGTGGGGCGGGCGCCCGCGCACGCACCGCGTCCGGGCACGCAGGCGCCGGCCTCCGGGACGCTGCTCCACCTCCAGCGCACCGCCGGCAACGCCGCGGTGGTCCGGGCCCTCGCCCCCGTGGTGCAGCGGGTGGCGGTGACCGACCCGCGCTCCAAGCAGTCCGTGGAGACCGGCGGCCTCTCCCCCGAGCAGCGCGTCGTGCTCGCGACCCAGTTGCTGCGGGCCAAGAAGACCAAGGAGCTGGACCGCCTGCGCGCCGCGCACCCCGACGAGCGGGACAGCCTGTCCGAGCAGGCGCTGCGCGCCATCATGCCCCGCTACCGCGACGTCCACCCGGAATCCGAGGGCGAGTCGGAGAGCGAGGACCCGAACGTCTTCTACCGCACGCTCCGCCCCGAGGAACTGCCCCTGCGCAACGGCCTGCGCCCGCCGGTCGGCCACGATGTCACCAAGTCCGCCGCGGATCACATCCGCGCCGGCAGCAGGGCGAAGGTCAAGTCGTCCTGGGTGTCCTTCACCCGCAGCCTCAAGACGGCCGCGGCGTGGGCCGCGGAGAACGAGTCACGCATCGCCAAGGTGAAGCTGCCCGAGGGAGCCAGGGTCGTGGAGGGCAGGGTCTACGACACGACCGACCCCGAGCAGCTCGCGGCCGTCTTCGGCGACAGCGGCGGCAGCGCGGAGAACTTCGCCAAGGCGTCCCAGGAGGTCGTGGTGAAGGGCGGGCTCGGCGCGGAGGCGGTGCTCCAGGTCTTCAAGGCCAAGTACCTCACGCCCGAGCAGTACGAGCAGTACAAGACGGGAGCGGCCACGGACTCCGCCCTCTACGCCGTGGTGCGCACCCGCGCGAAGGTGACCGAGAACAAGCAGAAGCTGGCGCCGAAGCCCATCGGCATCTACAACCACCAGGAGACGGAACTCGCCGCCCCCAAGCGGAAGGACCGCGAGCGCACCCCGGAGAACGACGATCGCAGCAGCCGCGCCCGGATCACTACGTGAAGGCCCTGATCCTGCTGGGCGCGGCGTGTGCCGTGTTCGTCCTGCCCACCTCCCTGCTGTGGGTGCTGGGGCGGCGAGCGAGGGTCCCCGGCCGGCTGCTGATCGTGTTCTTGGTGGCCGGATGGCTGACCGTGTGCACCGGATGGGTCCTCTCGCAGCGTGCGCAGCCACGCCTGTTCCCCGACACGTCGCCCTGCCACGGCACGCACACCATGCCCGTCTCGCGGTATCTCCCGCCCGACTCGTTCTGCCTCCACGCGGACGGGGAACTGCGAACGGTCAACGGTCCGAACGCCAAGCTGGCGTTCTGGACCGCCGCGACCGGCACCTTGGCGACAGCGACCGCCGCCGCCTTCGCCAGGCACCGTCGTGTCAACGCCGAGAGGGTCAGCGCTGCAGGGTGAGGACGCCCGGGCGCCACGGCAGCTGGTCGTAGGGACCGCTCGCGCTCGGGGACTTGCCCTGGTAGAGGAGCTGCAGGTTGCAGGGGTCGATGGTCATGGTCTGGTCGGGGTTGTCGCGGACCAGGTCACCGTGGCTGATGTCGTTGGTCCAGGAGGCACCGCTGTTGGCCTTGCCCGCGAAGGGGTTGCTCTCACTCGCGGCCTGCGGGGTCCACGACCCGCTCAGGCTGGAGGCCGTGAAGGAGCGGAAGTAGCGCTGCTCGTTCGCGCCCCGGGCCTCGACGATCATGAGGTACTGGTTCTGGCCCTTGACCTTGTAGACCTGCGGCGCCTCGAACAGGTTCTTCGTGGTGTCGCTCATCACCGTCGTGTACGACGAGCCGAAGTTGCCCGGGAAATTGCCGATCGGCATGCTCGCCCGGTAGATCTTGCCGTTGTCACCGGCGAAGAACAGGTACATGTTCTGGCCGTCGGCGATCAGGGTCTGGTCGATCGGACCGGTGCCGGAGTCGGGAAGGCTCCCGGTGAACAGCGGCTGCGGAGCGGACCAGCCGTTGGGGTTGGTCGGGTCGCTGGAGGTGCGGTAGATGAAGGGCCAGGCACCCCACTGGTACGCCAGCACCCAGATGTTCTTGGGCGCGAAGTAGAACAGCGTGGGCGCGACCGCGGACTGGCTCATCCCGGTCTGGCCGGCCGACGCCATGTCCGACCAGTTCGTGAAGGGGCTGAACATCATCGAGCCGTACGACGATCCCGACACGCTCGACGCGTAGACCAGGTGCTTGCCGTTGTACGTCACGTTGGTGAAGTCCTTCACCGCGGCCCAGCCGTTCGCCGGCTGCGCCAGGGCACCCGTGGAGGACCACCGGTACGTCGACGGAAGAGCACACGAGCCGTCCGTGGGCGGCGTCCCGGTCAGACCGGTCCACTTCTGGTTGCTGCCGCCGTTGCACGTACCGATCTGCACCGCCGTGCCGTTGGCCGTACCGGCGCCGGCGGCCTCCAGGCACAGCCCGGACTCCGCGCCGACGACCGTGCCGTCGGACTTCACCCGCCACTGCTGGTTCGCACCGCTGTTGCAGCTCCAGATCTGCACCCGGGTGCCTGACGTGGTGGCGTGACCCGGAACATCCAGGCACTTGTTGCCGTACACGGTCAGCTGATTGCCGTCCGTCAGCGTCCACTGCTGGTTGGTCCCGCCGCTCCAGCAGTCGTAGAGCTGCAGGGCCGTGCCGTCGGTCTGCCCGGCACCCACCACGTCGAGACACCGGTTCGAACCCACACCGCGCAGGGCGCCGCTGGCAGCCGCCTGAGCCGGAGTGGCCACGAGCATCGCCGCCAACGCGGCCAGCGCCGCGACCACCGCGGCGAGCACCGCAGACGTATGCCTGCGGCTGAAACTTCCTCTGTGCATGGGGACTTCCTCAACTTTGAGTAAGCGGTTCCGGTTGCCGACACGCGGCGACGAAAGCTGGATTGGCAAGTCCATGACATGCACCAGCCCCTATTGGTTCGAAATACCGAACGTCAGCCGCAATATCGGCCAACTGAAGGATAGGGAACCGGGGAACAACGTCAATACCTCTCGCACGGTCGCCTGCACCACCGAAACATTCGGCCACTCGCCCCGCGTCGGACGGCCGCGCGATCAACAAGCGGAGGGCCCCTCCCCCGGGCGGGAAGGGACCCCGATCACGCTCGTATCCGCGTACGCCGGCGCCTACGCGGGCTCCAGCACGGGCTTCGCCGGAAGCCCGCCGTTCTTCTCGCAGCGCAACTCCTTGGCCATGGCCAGCGCGAAGGAGTGGGCCACGGTCGCGTAGGCGTCCTTCAACGCCTTGATGTCACCCTCGGGCGGCTTGGGCATGCCCCAGCGTTCCACGCCGATGAAGAGATGGGTCGCACTCGACGATTCGGACAACCTGGCGCTCCGACATGCGAAATAGACGTACGCCTTGTCCGCCGCCGCCACGGTCCGCTCCCCCATCTTCAACACGGTGAACTTCGGGGCGGGGGTCCCCTTCGGGGCACCGTATTCCAGCTCCCAGGTGACTCTGAGCTGAAAACTCGGCGTGCCGATGGGCGCGAAGACACGGCAGAGGTCCCCGTGATCCGAGAACCCGGCACCAAGGTCCGCCGCGGCCTGCGCAACCGTGTACTCCTTCGCCGACGCCTCGAACCGCGACGACCCCGTGATCACCTTCAGTGCCTTGGCCGCGCCGCCGGACACGGCACCGCCACCGCAGAGCTGTGTCCCCGCGACGACTTTGTAGTCCTTCGGCAATCCGTCCTCGTCCCCGCCCCCTCCACAACCGGTGGCCCCGAGAATCAACGAGCCGGCCATGGCCGCGGCAAGGGATCCCCCACGTACCCTACGACTGATCACTGTTCGCATCCTTACGTGTCCTCGGCCGTCCGCCGGCTTCAGCCGGTCTCCGGGTCGTTGCCCTGCTGGTTCTCCCGATCGTTGCCGACCCCGTAGCCGATCAGCATCGATTCGGACAGGTCCTGCCTGAACACGCTGTCCTTGCCTATACCGTAATGCTGTAAAAACTCCCTCATCGGAGCCTCGGCCATGCTCTCACCGGCGGAGTAGATCTTGTCCTTCTCCTCGTCGATGAGGTCCTCCACCTTCTCCTTGTGCTCATCCACCGAGTTGTCGGAAAAGTTGCCGATCATCTGGCCGATGACCTGTTCGGCAGCGCCACTGGCGGTATCGGTCGCCAGCGGGATGAGCACCGCGGCCGTGCCCACGGCCGCGGTCGCCGGCAGGAAGGCGACGCCCGCCGCCACGCCGGCCGTGGCCCCGAACTCGACCCAGCCCGCCCGCTTGGCGACGGCCTTCTCGTAGTCCTCGTGGATCTTGAGGTTCGTCGCCTCCACCTGGTCGGCCCGGGACTGGTCGAGCATGCCCTGGACCTCGGCGCCCACGCGCACGGTCGCCCTGGCCCTGGCAGCGACCTCGTCGTCGATCTTCCCGTCCGGGCCCACCGCTCCTTCCAGCACGCTGCGGGTGTAGACCTGCTCCGCGGTCGAGACCGTCGCGTAGGCGTCCGGGTGCTGCCCCAGGGTGCTGAGGAAGCCCCGGACGACGCTGCGCCCGTTTCCGTCCACGGTGTCCGCGAAGTTGACGTGCCCCTCCGGGTTCTTGCCCGGTGCGAACACGCTGTCCGGATCGTTCTTGGCCAACGCCCAGTTGATGTCGTCGATGTAGCCGGCACCCATGACGCCCAGGCTGTCGGCCATCGCCTCGTGGTGCTCCTTGAGCAGAGCCGGGTCGTCGCCGTATTTCTCCATGACCTTCTGCATGACCGCGGCGTTGTCCGCGTCCCGCACCACACCGGCGTCCGGGTGTCCGGCCGGGTAGCCGAGGGTCGCCGCCTCCAGGGCATGGCCGAGGGCGTCGGGCATCTGGTCGAGCGACGCCTTGTTCTCCTTCGGGTCGAGCGAGTTGACGTCGGGGAAGGACTCCCATTCCTCGTTGCCGAAGAAGTCGAAGTAGTTGTCGATCGCCTCGCCGTCCTTGTTCTTCCCGAGGTCGGCCGTGGCACCGTGGTGGACCGTGCCGTCCTCGTTGTACGCGGTCGGGGGATCGGTGAAGAACTTCTTCGCCGCCTCCGGACTGTTGCCGAGTGCTTCCAGCATGGCGGTGGCCGGGTCGTAGCCGGCCCCGTTGACGCCGGAGGGGTTGTACGGGTTCTTGAACGGGCTGTTGACCACCTTGGTCTCGGCGAACATGTACGGGTTCTTCTGGTGGAGTTGCGCGACGTGTTCGGCGATCGGGTTGAGGAACTTCGCGTCGTAGTTCCCGTACCGCATGATCCCGCCGAGCAGCTGGTATCCGAACGGCCCACCGTAGTCGTGCTTGGACAGCGGGACGCGCTCGGTACCCAACTTGCGGAGTTCCGGTCCCCACTTGTCGGTGAATTCCCTGTCGTGGGAGGCGGTGGCCAGGTTGAGGCCGAGGTTCTTCTGGAGTTCCTGGACGTCCTTGAGGCGCTCCGCGTCGACCTTGCCGTACTCGTACGTGTCCGTGGAGAGCTGCCCGAAGAACGCGAGCGTTTTCTCGGGGCCGAGCTTCTCGTAGAAGTCCTTGGAGAACTCCGGCGACGAGCTGTTGTCCTTCAGCAGTTCGTTGAGCTGCTGGAGTTCGGCGTGTGTGATGTCCCGGCCCTTGGCCGCCAGAGCGGCGGCGCGGGCGGCCTCCTCCTGGTCCAGCTTCGTGTACGTCGGAGCGCTGAAGTCCTTGCGGTCGGTGACGTTGGCCTCGAGGGTGTTCTTGAGGGCGAGGTCGGTGTCGTTGCAGTTGTCGACGATGAGGTCGATCCTCTTCTGCCACGACTCGATGTTCCGCCTCTCCTCCCGCAGAAGCCCGCTGTAGTCCGGGTCGTGTTGCGCCGCGCGGTTCTCGGACAACGGATTCCGCGCCGTGACCTTGCCGGTGCCGTCCACGCGGATACCGGCCGCGGGCCCCTCGTGGTCCCGGATGTCGATCAGGTCGTCCTTGGCCTTCTTGATCGCCGCGTAACCCTCTTCCAGGATCCGCTGCACACCCCTGGCCTCGGCCACGGCATCCGCGAACTCCTTGACCGTCTTGCCGATGAACGCTCTGGTGACCCCTGCGTTGACGCCCTCCCAGGCCGCTCTGTCCGCCTTCGCCTTCATTCCGTCGGCGGCGTCCGTGGCGAGCTTGTCCAGCTTTCCCGCCATCTGCGACCAGTCGTCGGCGGCGGCCTTCAGCTTCGCCACCGGGGCGTCGATGATGTCCTCGTACTTCAGCATGTCGCGCGCTCCCCGAGCCCTACTTCATGTATTCCGTGAGCACGGATATCCGCTTCAGGTCTCCCTCGACCTTCGCCTCGTCCTTGGCGTGCTGCGCCTTGCTGTAATCGAGGTGATTCGAGATCTGCGCGCAGGCGTCCAGCAGCGTCTTCAGATGTGTCTGCCAGAGGTCGTGCACCTTCAGCACGGCCGAACCGCTCGCGAAGTTCCCGTTGGTCAGCGCCGTCGCCGCGTCGAACGTGGAGGCACGGGCGATGTCGCCCTCCTTCGACAGCCGGCCCAGCAGGTCGTACGCGTCATTGCCGATGGCGCCGAGGTCGTCCCGACTGACCACCAGATCGCTTCCACCACCGCCTCCGCCACCGTCGGCCGGCACGCTGTTGAGCCGCATGGCCGTCCGCTCGGCCGCCGCCGCGCGCAGTTCGGCCCATTCTTCCTCGAACGTCATGAGTCCCCCCAAGTCCATCCAGGCAGGCGACATCACCGTACCCGCGTGGCCACCGCCCTGATCGCCCGTTTCCAGCATCATCACCCGCGCGCGTACGACGGGTAGTCGATTTCCCGAAGCCCGGACCGTTTCGACCGTCCGCACGTCTGACTAACCTCGCGCTTTCACGAGGTGGGCTGTCCGACTGGTGATCAGGAAAGCGGAAAGTGCCTCTGACCAGCGAGAATGAGGATTGCTGAGGTCCTTGTTCCCGCCACCGTCGGAGGCACTTCCCAGGTGAAGAAGCGTATCGGGTCCTATCCGCGTGTCCGCGTCGAGGGCAGCGGTCGCGGAGTCGTCTCGCAGGCCGGCACGGTGCTGCTGGTCGAGACGATCCGCAGGACCGGTCTCGATGCG
>NZ_JBVHXT010000024.1:0-145541 GCF_055569255.1 Streptomyces sp. NPDC029296 | reverse complement strand
GGGGGGGGGACGCAACTGTGCCGGGGGGGGGGTGGGGGGGGGGGGGAGGGGGGGGGGGGGGAGGGGGGGGGGGGGGGGGGGGGGGAGAGACCCCCCCCCCCCCCCCCCCCCCGGCCTCGGTCCTGCTCCCGGTGCGGCTCCGGGGCGGACCGGGAGCAGGACCGGGCGGGCCGGGTGGAGACGACCGCGGACGTCACCGAAGTCGTTGTGGAGACGGGGCTGCTCGGGTGGGTCGGGCGGGGAGTCGCGGGCGTGGCGCGGCTGGTGGTACGGGCGCTCGACTGACCGCACGCTCACGAGTACCGCGGACGCGCACGGCTACTGGCGCAGGACGCCCTCCAGGGTGAGCAGCCGTACCTTGCCTTCGAGTCCCCCCGCGTACCCGGTCATCGCCCCGTTCGCGCCGACGACCCGGTGGCAGGGGCGCAGGATCAGCAGCGGATTGGCGCCGATCGCGCCGCCGACCGCGCGCACGGCGGCGCGGGGCGCGCCGACGCGAGCGGCGATCTCCCCGTAGGTGACGGTGGTGCCGTAGGGCACGTCGTCCAGCGCGGCCCACACCCGCTCGCGGAACGCGGTGCCGACGGCCCGCAGCGGCAGCCGGAACTCCGTCCGCTCGCCCGCGAAGTAGGCGGCGAGCTGGTCGGCGGCGGCCCGGAAGGGCCCGGCGTCCGGCCGCCAGCCGTCCAGTACGGTCCGCCCGCCCTTCTGCCCGGGCACGGACAGCGAGGTGAGCGCGCCGTCCGCGTCCGCGGTGAGCAGCAGCGGCCCGACGGGGGCGTCCAGGTGGGTGTAGTACACGGTGGTCATCGGGCCGGTGTTCCTCACTTCTCGGGTGCCGGGGAGTCCGACGGTGCCGGGGCGGGGCCGGGCTTCAGGGGATCCGCTCCCCCGCCACCCGCAGGTGCCGGACGGCGTACGAGCGCCAGGGCCGTCAGGCGTCGGGGAGGCCGGCGCCGGGCGGTGCCGCGTCGGGGTCGCCGAGGGCGCGGACGCGGAGGGTGGCGACGGTGTCCGGGTCCATGCCGGGCAGGGCGAGCAGGGCCTCCTCGGCGGTGTGCCGGTCGGCGCCCGGGTCCAGCCGTACCGTGCCGTCGGCGAGGGCGGCGGCGAGCGCGCCCAGCGGGCCGTCGGGCTCGGCCTCGGCGAGCGCGGCGGGCTCGGGGAAGAGGTGGGTGAGGCCGCGGTGCGGCGCGTCGAGCGGCTTGCCGTACCGGCGTGCCAGTTCCCCGGCGCCCTCGGGTCCGGCCAGGGCGCGGGCGGCGGTCTCCAGGGGGTCCACGGCGCCGGGCGAGCGCAGCCCGGGGCGGGCGGCGACCAGCGGGGCGAGCCGGGGGTCGGCGCCGAGCCGTTCGTCGACGGCGTACGGGTCGGCGTCCAGGTCGAACAGCCGGCGCAGCCGCTGCACGGCGGTGGTGAGGTCCCTGGGGTCGGTGAGGTGCAGCCGGGCGTCGAGCCAGCCGCCCGGGTGGGTGCCGCCGCCGGCGCGTGCCGCGCGGGCGCGTTCCCGGACGGCGGCGACCCCGGTGCCGTAGGGCAGCCGCAGGGTGCGCCGGTAGGTGCGGGTGCCCGGCGCGCCGGTCACCTCCTCGACACCGGGTACGGCCTCCCCGGCGAGCTGGTCGAAGACGGCGGCCGTCTGGTAGGGGCCGCGGTGGGCGAGCCGGAGCGGGATACCCGCGCCGGGCGCGGCCCGGCGGGCGGCGCGGTCCCCGAGGGCGGCGGCCCGCAGCTCGGTCGGCGTCGCGGCGTACACCTCGCGGATGGTGTCGTTGAACTGCCGCACGCTGGCGAACCCGGACGCGAACGCGATCTCGGTCACCGGCAGGCCGGTGGTCTGGAGCAGCACGCGCGCGGTGTGCGCACGCTGCGTCCGGGCGAGCGCCACCGGCCCGGCGCCCAGTTCGGCGGTGAGCTGCCGCTGGACCTGCCGGGCGCTGTAGCCGAGCCGCGCGGCGAGCCCGGCGACGCCCTCGCGGTCCACGACGCCGTCGGCGATCAGGCGCATGGCCCGGCCGGTGACGTCCGCGCGGACGTTCCACTCCGCGGAGCCCGGCACGGCGTCCGGCCGGCACCGCCGGCAGGCCCGGAAACCGGAGCCCTGCGCGGCGGCGGCCGTCGCGAAGAACCGCACGTTGTGCCGTTTCGGTGTGACGGCCGGGCAGCTGGGACGGCAGTAGATGCCGGTGGTCTCGACGGCGAAGAAGAACACCCCGTCGAACCGCGCGTCCCGGCTGCGTACCGCCTCGTACCTGCTGTCCTCGTCCTTCACGTCTCCCAGTGTGGTCCCGGCCGCGGGGCACGGGCCAGCGGGAATCGGACGCCTAGCTCCAGCGTCCGCGCTTGGCCTCCATGGCCGCCCGGCCCTCGGCTCCCTTCCGTTTCCAGTCCCGGCGCAGTTCCGCGCGGACCCGGGCGTCGGTCTTGGCCGCGATCCACTGGTTCTCCCGCATCAGCTTGCGGTAGCTCTCCAGCCGCCGCTCGGGAAGCGCGCCGTCCGCGACGGCGGAGCGCACCGCGCACCCCGGCTCGCTCTCGTGGGCGCAGTCGTGGAACCGGCACCGCCGGGCCAGCTCCTCGATCTCGGCGAACACCTGCCCGACGCCCTCCCCGGCGTCGAAGAGGCCGACGCCGCGCAGCCCGGGGGTGTCGATGAGCACCCCGCCGGTGGGCAGGGCGAGCAGGTTGCGGGTGGTCGTGGTGTGCCGGCCCTTGCCGTCGACGTCCCGGGCGGCCCGGACGTCCATGACGTCCGCGCCGACGAGCGCGTTGGCGAGGGTGGACTTGCCGGCGCCGGACTGGCCGAGCAGCACGCTCGTACCGGAGCCGACGAGCGCCACGAGCACGTCGAGTCCGTCGCCGTGCAGGGCGCTGACGGTGAGCACGGGCACGCCGGGCGCGCTGGTCTCCACGTCCTGCACGAGGTGGCCGAGGGTGGCCGGGTCGGGCACGAGGTCGGCCTTGGTGAGGACGACGACGGGCTGGGCCCCGGACTCCCAGGCGAGGGCGAGGAACCGTTCGACGCGGCCGAGGTCGAGTTCCACGGCGAGGGAGACGGCGACGACGGCGTGGTCGACGTTGGCGGCGAGGATCTGTCCCTCGGACCGCTTGGAGGAGGTGGAGCGGACGAAGGCGGTGCGGCGGGGCAGATAGGCCCGCACGTAGCGCGGGTCGCCCTCGGGATCGACGGCGACCCAGTCCCCGGTGCACACGACCTTCATCGGGTCGCGGGGCACGACGTACTCGGTGTCGGCGCGGAGGGTGCCGGCCGCGGTGACGACGTCGCACTGGCCCCGGTCGACCCGCACGACCCGGCCGGGCAGCAGCCCGTCGGCCGCGAACGGGGCGAACGCGTCGGCCCAGTCCTCGTCCCAGCCGTAGGGGGCGAGGGCGGAGAACACAGCAGAGGTGGAAGACAAGGGGAGAGACCCTTCACAAGGGTGGCCCCGGGCACACGCGCACGCTGCGCGGTGGGTTCAGCCGGCGGCCACGGAGGTGGACTTGAGGAGTTCCTGGATGCGGGCAGCGCCCGGCACAGTGACAGCCATCGGTCGACACCTCCTCGTTCTCTCTCGTGTTCGCACGCCGCCTCGGCGTGTGGGGCAACTGTAGCCCGCGGGCGGGTCGGTGCGTCAAAGCATTTTCGCCGGGTCCTCAACTCGCGGCGCAGGACGCCCCGTCGAGCCGGAAGTCGGACGGGACGCGGTTCTGTTGCCGCCAGGTGCCGAGGAACCCGAAGGACAGGGTGGAGCGGGCCGGGGCCGTTCCCGCGTAGTCGGCGGCGGTGGCGGTGACCCGGGTGCCGTCCTGGTGGGCGGTGGCGTTCCAGGTCTGGCCGATGCGCTGGCCGTCGGGGAAGGTCCAGGAGAGCCGGCGGCCGGTGGGGGCCCGGTCGGTGGTGACGGTGACCGTGGCCTGGAAGCCGCCGGGCCACTGGCCGTCCAGGCGGTAGACGACCCGGCAGCCGGCGGACGGGGCGGAGGCGCCGGCCCCGCGGGAGGCGGCGGAGGCGCCCCCGGGCCCGGGGCCCGGCGTCCCGTCGGCACCCGCCTTCCCGCCGGCGGTCGCTTCCCCGCCGGCGTGCGGTTTGTCTCCGGGGGACGGTTTCCCTTCGAGGGACGGTTTCTCTTCGGCGGACGGTGCCGCGTCGGCGGAGGGAATCCCGGTCGGGGTGGGCGGGGCGGCGGGGGTGCCGCCGCCGGTGGGGTGGGGGGCGGTGCGGGAGGCGTCCGAGGCGGCGGCCGGGGGGCGGGCGTCGCGGGCCGCGGTGTCCTCGCGCACGGCGGCGGTGTCCTCGGGGGGCGCCGTGCCGTCGCCGGAGCCGCCGAACCGTGTCAGTGACGCCCCGAGCGCCAGCGCCGACAGTACGACGGCGGTCAGCAGCGGCCCGCCGCGCGGCACCCGGCGGCGGCCCGGGGCCGCGTCGGCGGCGTCCGGATCGGGGCCGGCCGCGCCGAGGCGGACCTCGGAGGCGCGGCGGCGGCGTTCCAGATAGGCGAGGCCGCCCCAGCCGACGACTTGGCCGGCCAGCGCGGCGGGCAGTCCGCCGCCGTGCGGGCGCAGACAGGCGGCGGCCTCGGCGCACCGCGCGCAGGTGGCGAGGTGCCGGGAGAGGTCGGCGGGGATCTCGGCGGCCGGGGAGCGGGTGCCCCCCTCCAGCAGGCGGGCGTGGCCGCGGCAGGGCGCGGCCGGCGGGGAGTCGAGGTGGGCGCGGCGGCAGCGGTCCCGGAACAGGGCGCGGACCCGGTCCAGCGCACCGGCGGCGCCGGCCGGGTCCAGGCCGAGGCGGCGGGCCACGGTGGGCAGCGGGAGCGCCTCGACCTCGGCCAGCCACAGCAGCTCCGCGTCCGCCCTGGGGAGGTCCCTGAGGACGCGCAGGGCGATCGGGCGGCCCCGTGGCGGCCCGGCGAACCGGGCGGCGCCCTCGGAGTGGAGCCACAGCCTCAGGCCGGGGTCGAGCCGGTGTCCCCGGCCGTCGGCCTCCCAGGCCGCCGCGGTGTCGCGTACGGCGGTGAGCAGCGCCGGGATCGGCGGCAGCCCCGGGGCGCGGCGGCCCGGGCCGCGCACGGGGCCGCCGGCGGCGGCGCGGACCTCGGGCAGACCGGCGGTGAACGCCTCGGTGGCCAGGTGGTGGGCCGTCGGCGAGCCGGCGGTGCACAGGTCCGCGTAGGAGAGCACCACGTCCCAGTACTCCGAGAACGACGCGGCCTCGGTGTCGCTCCGGGGGGTCGGCAGGTCGGACATGGGACTCCCGCATCCACGAACGAGGTCAACTCTCCGGAGGGGGAAGGGGGAGTTGCGGAAAACCTCGCGGCGGGCACAGAGCCTTTCACGTCTTCGACACGACTGACAAACGGGCTGCTCACATACGGTCACCCACGGTGGCGACCGTCGTGCCCCCGGCCGGCTCCACCGGCTCGTCGGCGGGCAGGCTGTCCATGAAGGAGCTGACGGAGAACACGGCGCGGCCGGGTCCGGGCGGGCCGTAGCCGGGCGGGGAGGACAGGCCGAAGTCGTCCATGGTCCGCCGGTAGGCCTCCAGCAGCCGGATGTGGTACTCCAGCGGCGCGCCCTGCGGGTTGGCCTTGCCGAGCGGGGTGGTGGGCTCCGGGCACCAAGTGGTGAAGCGGGGCGTGATGCCGTGCGACATGAAGAAGCGCAGGCCCTCGGTGGTGGAGGCGATGGCCTCGTCGACGGTGGTGAAGCCGAACGGCTCGGCCATCTCCACGCCCGCCACGAAGTTCGGGATCACGTTCCGCGCGCCGAACACCTCGGCGGAGTCCAGGATCCGGCGGTGCCACTCGTCCCGGCCGACGTAGCGCTCCTTGCCGGGGCAGTACAGCTCGAACAGCCGGCGGTCCCACACCTCGAAGTTGGGGTGGTAGATCTGCACGCCGTAGTCCTTGAACCGCTGGACGTCCGCCTTGGGCAGCGCCTGGGCGACGACCTTGCCGATCCAGCGGCCCGGGAAGCGCTCCTCGATGGCCTTGGCGTAGTGGCCGTAGAAGTCGGCCTCGTCGCGGCCCGCCACCTTGGAAGTGATCGCGCCGCCGGTGAGGGTGTAGGCGGTGGACGCCTTCTGGGTGTCGTACCGGTCGATGATCTCCAGGGCCTCGAGGACCTCCTCGACGTCCTTCACCCCGGTGTAGGGCCGGCCGGCCGCCTTGTGCTGGCGCCAGTTGTGATTGATGTCGCAGTACTGGCACTCCTCCTTGGCGCCGAAGTACTGGCAGACCCGGAAGACGGTCAGGTAGATGAGGTAGCCCCACTGGATAGTCGGGGCGACCTCCATCACGGACTTCCCGTTGGAGAGGGTGTGCCGGTAGTACTCGGGCATCGGCGGCACGCCGACGTCGGCGATGCGGCGGCCGTCGAGGTAGAGCCCGAGCAGTCCCTCCTCGTCGGCGGCGACCCGGTAGGGCGAGGCGGGGTTCACCCGGACGGAGACGACCGTGCGCCGCAGGTCGTACGGGCCGCCGGTGAGGATGATCTCCTCCGGGGGCCGGCGCAGCGCGGCCTCGCCCAGCTCGGGCAGGGTGCCGTGGTCGAAGGAGAAGATGAAGTAGGACTTCGGCTTGACGTCCCCGTCCTCGTTGTCGCTCAGGGCGGACTCGTCGAAGGCGACACCGCCCCGGAGCAGGTCCTCTTTGAAGACGGCCTCCCGGGGGACGTGCGGGAACCGCTCCATCAGATCCTCGACCAGCGCGGTACGACTGCCCATTCGTCTTTCTCCTCCCGGTTCAGGCGTACGGCTCACACCGTATGCCCCCGTCCCGGGCCCGGCGGTGCCGGGTCCCCCGCCCGGCGCGTGACGCGGTCCGGCGCCGGGCCGGCCCGGGGGCGCCCCGGCCCCCGGTGGGCGGCGGTGCCGGGGGTCAGGCCGTCCGTTCCAGTGCCGCGTGGTCGACGGCGTGCCGCAGGGGCTCGCCGCGGGACAGCCGCTCCGCCTCCTGGACCACCGTCCGGCCGAGGCGGGCCACCTCGTTGCCCAGCGAGCCCGCCAGGTGCGGGGTGACGAAGGCGTTCGGCAGGTCGTACAGCGGGGAGCCGGCGGGCAGCGGCTCGGGGTCGGTCACGTCCAGCACGGCGCTCAGGCGCCCCGAGCGCAGGTGCGCGACCAGCGCCTCGTGGTCGACCAGGGCGCCGCGCGCGGTGTTGATCAGCACGGCCCCGTCGCGCATCAGGCCGAGTTCGCGGGCCCCGATCAGACGGCGGGTCTCGGCGGTCTGCGGGGCGTGCAGGCTGACGATGTCGCTGGTGCGCAGCAGGTCGTCCAGCGGCCGCAGCGGCACGCCGAGCCGGGCCGCCTCCGCCGTGTCCACGTACGGGTCGGCCAGGGTGACGTCGAGGTCGTGCGGGCGCAGCAGGTCGATCAGGCGGCGGCCGACCCGGGAGGCGCCGACGACGCCGACGCGGCGGCCGTGGTTGCCGACGCCGGGGAGGACGCCGTCGTAGGGGACGGCGCGCCGGGCGCGCATCGCGTCGCGCAGGGCGAAGACGTCCTTGCCGGCGAGCAGGATCATGGCGAGGGCGTACTCGGCGACGGGCAGGGCGTTGGCCTCGGCGGCCGAGGAGACGGCGATGCCCCGCCGCCACACCTCGGCCGTGGTGAAGCCCTTCACCGAGCCAGCCGCGTGCAGCACGGCCCGCAGGCGCGGTGCCGCGTCCAGGACGGCCGCCTCCAGGCGGGGGCAGCCCCAGCCGGTGACGAGGATCTCGGTCCGGGCGAGGGCCCGCCGTACCCGGGGGGCGGTGAAGTCCTCCGCCACCAGGGCGGGGTCGATGTCCACGCACGCCCGCAGCCGCCGCAGCAGTTCCGGCGGGAACACCGCCGGCACGTTCCGGGCTGTCATGGCGAACAGGGCGTACGGCCGCTCGGTCAAGGAAGGGGCCTCCCGGCTCGGTGACGCGCGGACAGCAACCGTTCTCTACGGTAGGTCCCGGCCGATGAGAGGGTCAACGGATCACCAGGTGAGGGAGTCAGGATGACGGACGTGACGGAGACGGTCACCAACTGGGCGCGCAGCGTCTCGTACACGGTCAAGGAGTTCCACCGCCCGGACACGTTCGAGGCGCTGCGGTCGGTGGTGGCCGGCAGCACGAAGGTGCGGGTCCTGGGCAGCGGGCACTCCTTCAACCGGATCGCCGACCCCGGCGAGGAAGGAGTGCTGGTGTCGATCGCCGGGCTGGAGCCGGTGATCGACGTGGACGCCACGGCCCGTACGGTCCGGGTCTCCGGTGGGGTCCGGTACGCGGAACTCGCCCGGGCGGTCCACGCCCGCGGGCTGGCCCTGCCCAACCTGGCCTCGCTGCCGCACATCTCGGTGGCGGGCTCGGTGGCGACCGGCACCCACGGCTCGGGGATGGGCAACGGTCCGCTCGCGGCGGCCGTACGGGAGGTGGAACTGCTCACCGCCGACGGCTCGGCGGTGTCGATAGGCCGCGGGGACCCCCGGTTCGACGGTGCGGTGACCTCGCTCGGCGCCCTCGGCGTGGTCACCGCGCTCACCCTGGACCTGGAGCCGGCCTACGAGGTCGAGCAGTACGTGTTCACCGACCTGCCGTTGGAGGGGCTCGACTTCGAGGCGGTGGCGGGGTCGGCGTACAGCGTGAGCCTGTTCACCGACTGGCGGCGGCCGGGCTTCGGGCAGGTGTGGGTCAAGCGCCGGACCGATCAGCCGGCGGTGGACTTCCCGTGGGCGGAGCCGGCGAGGCAGGCGCTGCATCCGGTGCCGGGGATGCCCGCGGTCAACTGCACGCTCCAGTCCGGGGTGCCGGGGCCCTGGCACGAGCGGCTGCCGCACTTCCGGGCCGAGTTCACGCCGAGCAGCGGCGAGGAGATCCAGTCGGAGTACCTGCTGCCGCGCGCGGCGGCGGTGGACGCGCTGCACGCGGTCGACGCCGTCCGGGAGACGGTCGCCGGGGTGCTCCAGACCTGCGAGGTGCGCACCATCGCCGCCGACGCGCAGTGGCTCAGCCCGGCACACGCCCGGGACTCGGTCGCGCTGCACTTCACCTGGGTGCGCGACGAGGCGGCGGTGCTGCCGGTGGTGCGCCGGCTGGAGGAGGCGCTGGCCCCGTTCGACCCGCGCCCGCACTGGGGGAAGGTGTTCGGCGTCCCGGCGGCGGACCTGCGCGAGCGGTACGCGCGGCTCGGCGACTTCCGCGCGCTGGCCCGTGCGCTGGACCCGGCGGGCACGTTCACCAACGCGTTCGTGCGCGAGCTGCTCGGGGAGTGACCCGCCCCGCCGGAGGACACTTCCTCCAGCCCCTTTCCTAACCCCTTGTCGAACGTCCCCGCAGCCCATAGCCTGACGCCCGCGCCGGTGCCCGCGCCGCCCCGGCCCGGGCCGGACGCCGATGGGAGGGGCAGCCGCGTGAAGCGCACATCGCGCGACATCCGCACCGCGAACCGCTACGAGGTGCTGCGCGAGATCATCGCCGGGTCCCCCACCTCCCGGCAGGAGCTGGCCGCGGCCACCGGGCTCAGCCTCGCCACAGTGGCCACCCTCGTCGGCGAGCTGCTGGACCTCCGCATGATCACCGAGGTGGGGTTCGAGGACTCGGCCGGGGGCCGGCCCCGGGGGCTGGTCGCCGTCAACGCGTCGGGCGGGGCGCTGATCGGCGTGGACATCGCGGAGACGTACGTCCACGTCGAGCTGTTCGACCTGGCGCTGAACGTGCTGGCCCGGGCCGAGGAGGAGACGCGGCCCGGGGAGAGCCGGCCCGAGCAGGTGGTCGGGCGGGTCGCCGCCGCCGTCGGCTCGGTGCTCGCCCAGGCCGGTGTCGAGCCGGCCCGGGTGCTCGGCGTCGGGGTGAGCGTGCCGGGGCAGGTGGACCGGGACACCGGGGTCGCCGAGTACGCCCCCAACTGGGACTGGCACGACGTGCCGTTGCTCGATCTGCTCGCCGAGCACATCGCCTACCCCCTCCACCTGGACAATCCGCTGCGCGCCTGTGCGGTGGCCGAGCTGTGGTTCGGGGCGGCGCGGGGCCGCGGGGACGCCGTCGTGGTCAACCTCGGCACCGGTGTCGGCGCCGGGCTCGCGCTCGGCGGCGGGCTGCACCGGGGGGTGAGCAACAGCGCCGGCGAATGGGGGCACACCACGCTCGTGCTGGACGGCCGGCTGTGCCATTGCGGCAACCGCGGCTGTGTGGAGACGTACGTCGGCGCGCCCGGCATCATGCGGAACCTGCGCGAACTCAGCCCGGATTCCGACCTGTTGCGCCCCGAGGACCAGACGGCGACCATCGACGCGCTGGCCCGCGCGGTGGCCGGGCGGGACCCGGTGGCGCTCCAGGTGGTCCGGGACACCGCCCGTTACCTCGGCGCGGGCATCGCCGACCTGATCAATCTGCTCAATCCCGAAGTGGTGGTGCTCAGCAGCTGGGTGGCCGCCCGGCTGGGCGAACCGCTGCTCGACGAGGTCCGGCAGGCGGTCGCCCGGCACGCGTTGCGCCGGCCGCTGGCCGCCACCGAGATCGTCCTCTCCCCGATCCCCACCGATCCGGTGTCCCTCGGCGCGGCCACGTTCGCGCTGGAGGGGGCGCTGCGGTCGGTCGGGCAGCGGGCGGTGCGGCGCACCCGGGCGGGCAGCCGCACGGCACCGCAGGCGTGACGCGCCCGGGAAGCCGCACGGCACCGTCCGCATGACGCCGCCGGGGAGCCCCGGCCGCCCTTCCGTTCCCGTGGCCCTCCTGTCGTAGCCGAGGAGGGTCCGCGGCTCCTCGAAGCCTGGCGCCCATCTCCCCTTGTCCGTAAGGCCGTTCGCGGTGCCGAACGGAGTGCAACAACTCGCGCGGGCTTCGTCCGACCCCTTGCCGAAGGATTGGGCGAAGGTTAGCGTCCCGCACCACGCCCCCTTCGGCCCACCGGCCGCCGGACGTGCGAGCCGCAGCCGCCCCCGACAGACAAGGACGTCAGCATGTCGGCACAGAGCAGCACCTGGGACCGCCGATCGATATTCCGGGCCGCCGCGGGCCTGGCCGCCGCCGGTGCGCTCGGCGCCTGCGGCGGCAACAACGGCCGTGGCGGCGGCGCGGGTCCGGGCGAGCACCTCGTCCAGTACTTCCACGCCTACGGCGAGCCGGGCACCGAGCAGGCGGTCAAGCGCTACGCGGCGGCGTACTCCAAGGCGGACGTGACCACGCGGTGGATCACCGGCTCCAACTTCGAGAGCAAGCTCTTCGCGGCCCTGCTCACCGACCAGGCGCCGGACCTGTTCGAGTTCCACCCCCAGATCCAGCTCGTCAGGAGCGGCCAGGTGGCGGACCTGACCGACCTCGTCGCGCCGGTGAAGTCCGACTTCAACCAGGCCGACATCCGGTCGCACACCGTGGACGGCAGGATCTACGGCGTGCGGATGATCGACGACCCGCAGTTCTTCTTCTACCGCAAGTCCCTGCTGGAGAAGGCGGGCGTCGAGCCGCCGCGGACGCTGGACGAACTGGTGGAGGCCGCCGCCAGGCTCACCACGAGCAAGGTCAAGGGCCTGTTCCTCGGCAACGACCTGCACGCGGTGATCAACCCGCTGTTCTGGTCGGCCGGCGCGGACACCCTGGACGAGAAGAACGAGATCGCCTACCACACGGACGCCGTGGTCGCGGGTCTGAGGACCATGCGGAAGCTGTTCACCAGCGGACATCTGCTGCTGGACGCCCCGGCCGACTTCTGGGACCCCTCGGCGCTGAACCAGGGCCTGTGCGCGATCCAGTTCTGCGGCATGTGGGCCATGCCGCAGTTCCAGCGGACCCTCGGCGACGACCTCGGCGTCATGCCGTTCCCGAAGACCGGCGACGCGGGCCGGCCGTCGGTGTACAACGGCGGCTGGTCGATGTTCGTCAACGCCAAGGGGCGGAACGTCGACGCGGCCAAGGAGTACGTGAAGTGGCTGTGGATCGACCGGAAGAAGTACCAGGAGGACTGGGCCACGTCGTACGGCTTCCACATCCCGCCGCGCGCCTCCCTCGCGCGGTCGTCCGGGAAGCTGAGGTCGGGCCTGCCGGCGGAGGGCGTGCGGCTCTTCAACGAGTACGGGCACTTCGACAACATCGGCTGGACCCAGGCGATGATCACCGCCACGGAGAACCTGTTCGCCGACTGCGTCCGCAAGGGCGGTGACCCTCAGGCCGCGCTCGACAGGTGCGACAAGACGGTGAACGCCGAGCTGAAGAAGCTGTTCGGATAGACCGGCGGACGGATCCCGAGATGCCGACCACCACCACACACGGGGCCGCGGCCCCCGCCGCGAAGACCCGGCGCCGGCCGCGCGACAGCCGCACCCTCGCCTTCTGGCTCTTCACCGGCCCGTTCCTGCTCGGGCTCGCCGTCTTCGTCTACGTCCCGATCGGCTGGAGCCTCTACCTCAGCTTCTTCGAGGCCCGCTTCACGGTGACGCCCAGCGACTTCGTGGGGCTGGGCAACTACCGGGAGATCCTGTCCGACAGCGGCTTCATGGGCTCGCTCGGCACCTTCACCGTGTTCGCCGCCTTCATCGTGCCCACCACCTGGGCGCTCGCCCTGGGCCTCGCGCTGCTGGTCGACCGGCTGCGGTTCATGCGGGCGTTCTGCCGCTCGGTGTTCTTCCTGCCGACCGCGTGCAGCTATGTCGCCGCCTCGCTGATCTGGAAGATGTCGATCTTCAACGGAGTGCGCTTCGGCCTGGCCAACACCGTCCTCGCCCTGTTCGGCGTGGACGACACCGCCTGGCTCGCCGACCCGGACCCGCCCTGGTACTGGCTGGTCGTCATCAGCGCCCGGCTGTGGCTCCAGTCCGGCTTCTACATGATCCTGTTCCTGGCCGCGCTGCGGAACATCCCCCGGGAACTGTACGAGGCCGCCGCGATCGACGGCGCCCGGCCCGGCTGGCAGACCTTCCGGCACATCACGCTGCCGCAGCTGCGGGCCACCTCGACGGCCGTGATCCTGTTGCTGCTCGTGGCCGCGTACCAGGCCTTCGACGAGTTCTTCAACCTGCTGTCCAAGACCACCTGGGGCCGCCCGCCGCTGGTCGAGCTGTACTACACCGCGCTCGGGCAGGACCAGAACTACGGCAAGGGCAGCGCGGGAGCGGTGGTACTGACCGTGCTGATCTGTGTCGTCACCCTGTTCCAGGGCCGGATCATGGGCTTCGGCAGGGGGGAGGAATCCAGGTGACCACCACCGCACCCGAGTCCCGCGGGCACGCCCGGCGCGGCGGGCTGATGAGCTCCACCGGGCTGTACCTCGCCACCGGCGTGGCCGCGCTGCTCTTCCTGGTCCCCTTCTATCTGCTGGTCCGCAACGCCCTGTCCACCGACCCCGAGATCACCGGCGAGAACTGGAAGTTCTTCCCCACGCACATCCAGTGGGGCAACATCACCGAGCCGTTCGACGACCCGACGGTGGACTTCGGCCGGGCGATGTGGAACTCGCTGGTCGTCGGCGTCCTGCACACGGCCGGCACGCTGGTCGTGTGCTCGCCGGCCGGCTACGCCCTCGCCCGCATCCCCTACCGGCACGCGGCGACGGTCTTCCACGCCGTCCTGGTGACCCTGATGGTCCCGGCCGCCGTCACCTTCGTGCCGAGTTTCGTGCTGGTGTCGTCGCTCGGCTGGGTGGACAGCTACCGGGGTCTGATCATCCCGGGGCTGTTCAGCGGTTTCACCTGCTTCCTGTTCCGGCAGTACTTCCTCGGGTTCCCCAAGGAGCTGGAGGAGGCGGCGCGCGTGGACGGGCTCGGGTACTGGGGCGCGTACTGGCGCGTCGTCGTGCCGAACTCGCTGAACTTCTTCGCGGCGATCGCCACGATCACCTTCATAGGCGGCTGGAACGCCTTCCTGTGGCCACTGGTCATCGGCCAGGACCCGAGCGCCTGGACGGTCCAGGTCGCGCTGTCGTCGTACATGACCAACCAGACCGTCAACTACCACCTGATCTTCATGGCGACCGCCATTTCGATCCTGCCCCTGCTGTTCGTGTTCCTCTTCCTCCAGCGCTGGCTGGTGCAGGGGATCGCGCAGACCGGCATCAAGGGCTGAGCGAGGAGAACCATGTCCGTGACCACCACGACCACCGAGTACGTCGAGGACGTCTCGCCGGGTTCCGGGGCGCTGCCGCCCCGCGCCTGGTACGCGTCCTCCGACGCCCCGTCCCTCTCCCTCGACGGCACCTGGCGCTTCCGGCTGTCGGACACGGCCGACGCCGAGGACGACTCCTTCGCCGAGGACGGGTACGACGCCCGTGACTGGGCCCGGATCCAGGTGCCCGGCCACTGGGTGCTCCAAGGCCATGGCTCCCCGGTCTACACCAACCACCTCTATCCGTTCCCGGTCGACCCGCCCCGGGTGCCGACCGAGAACCCGACCGGCGACCACCTGCGCGTCTTCGACCTGCCCGGCGACTGGCCGGCGGACGGCGGCGCGGTGCTGCGCTTCGACGGTGTGGAGTCCTGTGCCCGGGTCTGGCTGAACGGCACGGACATCGGCGCGTTCAAGGGCTCCCGGCTGCCGCACGAGTTCGCGGTCGGGCATCTGCTCAGGCCCGCCGGGAACGTGCTGGCCGTGCGGGTGCACCAGTGGTCGGCGGGCTCGTACCTGGAGGACCAGGACCAGTGGTGGCTGCCGGGCATCTTCCGCGGGGTCACCCTGCTGCACCGCCCGGCGGACTGCGTCCTCGACTTCTTCGTCCACGCCTCCTACGACCACACCACCGGCGCGGGCACGCTGCGGGTCGACTCCGACGTGGACGGCCGGGTCACCGTGCCGGAGCTGGGCATCGACGCGCCCACCGGGGAGCCGGTGACGGTGCCGGTCGAGCCGTGGTCGGCGGAGGCGCCCCGGCTGTACGAGGGGGTGCTGGCCACCGGGGGCGAGCGGGTGCCGCTGCGCATCGGCTTCCGCACGGTGGCGGTGACCGACGGGCTGATCAAGGTCAACGGGAAGGCGGTGCTGTTCAAGGGCGTCAACCGGCACGAGTGGCACCCGGAGCGGGGGCGGGCGCTGGACCTCGCGACCATGCGCGAGGACGTGCTGCTGATGAAGCGGCACAACATCAACGCCGTCCGCACCGCCCACTACCCCCCGCACCCGGCCTTCCTCGACCTGTGCGACGAACTCGGGCTGTGGGTGATCGACGAGTGCGACCTGGAGACCCACGGCTTCACCGAGCAGGGCTGGCGGGGCAACCCCGTGGACGACGACCGCTGGACGCCGGCCCTGCTGGACCGGGCGGCCCGGATGGTGGAGCGGGACAAGAACCATCCCTCGGTCGTCGTCTGGTCGCTGGGCAACGAGGCGGGCACCGGGCGGGGCCTGACCGCGATGGCCGAGTGGATCCGCCACCGCGACGCCTCCCGGCCGCTGCACTACGAGGGCGACGCCAACTGCCGTGACACGGACGTGTACTCCCGGATGTACGCGAGCCACGCCGAGGTGGAGCGGATCGGCCGGGGCCTGGACGGCGGGCCGCCGCACCGTCGCGAACTGCCGTTCATCCTCTGCGAGTACGCCCACGCGATGGGCAACGGCCCCGGCGGACTCGCCGACTACCAGTGGTTGTTCGAGGCCCACGCCCGGCTCCAGGGCGGCTTCGTCTGGGAGTGGATCGACCACGGCATCGCCCACCCCGCGCTGGGGTACGCCTACGGCGGCGACTTCGGCGAGGAGCTGCACGACGGCAACTTCGTCTGCGACGGCCTGCTGTTCCCCGACCGGCGGCCCTCCCCCGGCCTGGTCGAGTACAAGAAGGTGATCGAGCCCGTCGCCCTCACGGCCGACGGCGCGCAGGGCACGGTCCGGATCACCAACAAGTACGACTTCGCGGACCTGTCGGCGCTGTCGTTCTCCTGGTCGTACGAGGTCGAGGGCGAGCCGGTGGACTCCGGGGCGCTGTCGGTGCCCGCGCTGGCCCCGGGCGAGTCGGCCGAGGTCGGGCTGCCCGCCGTACCGGCCGGGGCGCCGTCCGGCGAGGCGCTGTGGACCGTCCGGGCGCGGCTCGCCGCCGGCACCGCGTGGGCGCCGGCGGGCCATGTCGTCGCCTGGGGCCAGGTCCCGGTGGCATGGCGCCGGGTGCCGTCCGTCGCGGCGAGCGCCCGGCCGGTGCCCGGTGACGGTGTGATCACGCTCGGCCCGGCCGTGTTCGACGCCCGGACCGGGGCGTTGCGGGCGATCGGCGGGGTGCCGGTGACGGGGCTGCGGCTGGACGTGTGGCGGGCCACCACCGACAACGACGACGGCGCCGCCTGGCAGAGCGATCCGCGCTACGGACTGCTGTGGCGGAAGCTGGGCCTGCACCGGATGCGGCACCGCCTGGACGCGGTCGAGGCGGACGAGGACGCCCTGACGGTCCGTACCCGGGTGGCGCCGGCCGCCCGGGAAGAGGGGCTCGCGACGGTGTACCGGTGGACGTCGGACGGCGACCGGCTCCGGCTGACGGTGTCCGTGGGCCCGCAGGGCGACTGGACCGTGCCGCTGCCCCGCCTCGGCATCCGCTTCGGGCTGCGGGCCGCCGACCGGGTGCGGTGGTACGGCGGCGGCCCGGGCGAGGCGTACCCGGACACCCGGGCGGCGGCGCTGACCGGCCGCTGGGAGGCGGCCGTGGACGACCTCCAGACGCCGTACGTCCGCCCGCAGGAGAACGGCGCCCGGATCGACGTGCGCTGGGCGGAACTGGGCGGACTGCGGATCGAGGGCGACCCGGTCTTCCAGCTCACCGCCCGCCGCTGGACCACCGAACAGCTGGACGCCGCCGCGCACCGCACCGACCTGGTGCCCGGGGACACGGTCTGGGTGAACCTCGACCACGGGCAGCACGGCATCGGCTCCCAGTCCTGCGGCCCGGCCCCGCTGCCCCGCTACCACCTGCGGGCCGAACCGGCGGAGTTCTCCTTCGTCTTCTCCCCGACCGACAGCGTTTCTGCAACCTCCCTTTGAAACCGGCGGTGCCGGCGTGACCATGGGTCGCATGCGACCCATGGGACGACTCCTCGGCACCCTCGCCGCCGGCCTGCTGACCGCCTCCGCGCTGTCCGCCTCCGCCGGTACGGCACAGGCCGCCGACTCGGGGACCTTCAGTGTCCTGACGTACAACGTGGCCGGACTGCCCGAGGGCCTCAGCTCCGGGCATCCGGCCGTCAACACCCCGCTGATCTCGCCCCGGCTGGCGGACTACGGCATCGTCAACGTCCAGGAGGACTTCAACTACCACGCGGCGCTCTACGCCGGCGACCACCACCCCCACCGCACGGCGACCAGCGGCGGCGCGGGCATCGGCGACGGCCTCAACACCCTGTCCGCCTACCCGCTCCAGGATTTCGAGCGGGTGCGGTGGAACGACTGCACCGGCACCAACTGCCTCACCCCCAAGGGCTTCACCCTGGCCCGGGTGCGGCTCGCCGAGGGCGTCTACGTCGACCTGTACAACGTGCACACCAACGCCGACGACAGCGCCGACGCCCTGGCCGCCCGGCGGGCCAACATCGCGCAGCTGTCGGCCTTCGTCCGGGACAACTCGGCGGGCAACGCGGTGATCGTGATGGGCGACACCAACACCCGCTACACCCGCGCCGGCGACACCATCCGCACCCTCGTCGACGACAACGGCCTGACCGACGCCTGGGTCCGGCTGGTCAAGGGCGGCAAGGCCCCCGCGCAGGGCGCCGATCCGCTGCTGTGCCCGGCGTCCGCGCCGCCCGACGACTGCGAGGTGGTCGACAAGGTGCTCTACCGCGGCGGCCCCCTCCTGTCCCTGACCGCCACGCGCTACCACGACGAGTGGGCGAAGTTCCTGGACGCGTCCGGCGGCAACCTCTCCGACCACTTCCCGCACACCGTCGACTTCTCCTACACGCCCGCCCCGGGGCTCCGGGCGAGCGACTTCGTCGGCGGACCGCACGGCACGGCCTTCAACGACGCCGACGACCTGCCGGCCGCGCCCGCCCCGCGCACCCTCACCCTGCGCGGCTCCGCCCGTCTGGACGCCGTGTCCCTCACCCACGACGGCGGTCCGGTCCTCGGCCACGGCGGCACGGGCGGCACGCCCGTCTCGCTCACCCTCGCCGCCGGGGAGCACCTCACCTCGGTCCGGCTCACCGAGGGCCGGAAGGACGGCCGTACCCGGGTCTTCTCGGCCGCCTTCACCACCGACCGGGGCCGGACGCTCTCGGCGGGCACCGCGACCGCCGACGGCACCACCCTCACCGCCCCGGCCGGCTGGCAGATCGTCGGCTTCACCGGCCGCTCCGGCGACGAGGTCGACAAGCTGGGAGTGCTGTACGCGCCGATCACCTGACGCGCCGCTTTCCTAGATGCTCTAGGCTGTGCCCTTGGAACTCAAGGGAGGTGGCCCATGGCCCGGGCGGGACTCACCGTCGAGCGGCTGGTGGCGGCCGCGGCGGAGCTGGCGGACGAGGCCGGATTCGACAAGCTCAGCGTCTCGGCGCTGGCCCGCCGCTTCGGCGTCAAGGACGCGAGCCTGTACTCGCACGTGCGCAATCTCCAGGACCTGCGCACCCGGCTCGCGCTGTACGCGGGCGGCGAGCTGATCGACCGGATCGCGGCGGCCGTGGCCGGCCGGGCGGGCAAGGAGGCGCTGACGGCGTTCGCCGGCGCCTACCGGGACTACGCCCTGGCGCACCCCGGCCGGTACGCGGCCACCCAGATCCGGATCGACCAGGCCCTGATCGCGGACTCCGCCGCGCTGCGCCGCACCGCCGAGATCACCTACGGCATGCTGCGCGGCTACGGCCTCGCGGAACCGGACCTGACGGACGCGGTGCGCCTGCTGCGCAGCACGTTCCACGGCTACTGCGTCCTGGAGGGCGCGGGCGGCTTCGGCGCGGACCGGGACGCACGTGCCTCCTGGGACAAGGCGGTCGACGCCCTGCACCTGGCCCTCACCCACTGGCCCCGGGAGGGGAAGAGCGATGACTGACACGCCGTACCACGACATCACGGGCCGGGGACCGGTGCTGCTGCTCCTGCCGGGCGGCGCCGGGCACCCGATGGGCCTCGGGCCGCTCACCGAGCGCCTGGCCGCGCGGTTCACCGTGGTCACGTACGACCCGCTGGGCCTCGCGCACGGCCGGCTCGGGCGGCCGGGCGGCGACCAGCGGGTCGCGGACTGGAGCGAGGGCGCGCGGCGGGTGCTGGACGCGGTCGCGCCGGCGGGCGAGCCGGCGTATGTGTTCGGCACCAGCTCGGGCGGCATCGCGGCCCTGGACCTGCTGGCGCGTCACCCCGGGCGGGTGGCGCACGCGGTCGCGCACGAACCGCCGTGCGTGACGGTCCTGCCGGACGGGGACGCGCGCCGGACGGAGCTGATCGAGCAGCTGGAGGGGGCCGGACGGCCGCCCGCCGAGGGCCCGTCGGCCACCCCGACGGGCGTCTTCCTGGCCCGTGTCCTGCGCCCCTTCACCGCGTACGTGCCCGCCGCCGCCCCGCCCCCGGGCCGGCTCACGCTCGCCTTCGGCGCCGACTCGCGCGGTCGGCTCCTGCACCGCACGGCCGAGGCCCTCGCCGAGCGGCTGGGCAGTGCGCTCGCCGAGTTCCCGGGCGGGCATCTCGGCACGCTGGACCACCCGGTGGAGTTCGCGGACCGGCTCACCGGGACGCTGCGGCCGAGCGCCCGGACGCCGGCGTAGGAGGGGGTCGTCCCGCCCGGTGGCACGGCCCTGCCGGGGCCCGGACGGTCGGTGCGCGCCGGAGCGTCCGCTTCCCCGGTCACCGTGGTGCCACCGACCACCCCGTGTCCCCGTCCGCGAAGCGGAAGGCGGCGGCCCGGCCGCCGGGCCGGTCCACCCGTACCTCCCGGTCGTCCTCCCGCACCGTCACGGACACCAGTTCGGCGAGCGGCCGGGGGCCCGTCTCCCCGGTGAGCCGGGCGAGCGCCACGAAGAGCGTGGGGCCGCCGTCCGCCCGGACGGCCCCGGTCAGCTCCGCCGACAGGCCGTGCAGCGGGACGAGTTCGGCGTTCACCCCGTCCCCGTCCGGCCAGCCCGTCACCCGGACCGGGGTCCCGGGGGCCGCGCCCGCCACCAGATGGGCCCGCACCTCCACGGCGCCGCGCACCGCCACCAGGCTGGTGACGGTGGTCCCGGCGCGCACGGTGTGCCGGGAGGCGATCCAGCCCTCGCCGATGCCGAGCGGCTCGATGCCCGTACGCCCCGGATCACCGCCGACGATCACGCTGTTGTCGTACGACGCGTCGGGCGCGGTGGCGGTGGAGTAGGCGAGCCGGGTGTAGCAGGGGTCGTACCGGACGTCCTCGCTGCCGTGGTTGTGCAGCCGGACCACGCCGTCCGCGGCGGTGGACTGGAGCAGCCAGTGGGGGGCGGGCAGCGGGTGGGCCGCGTCGGCGCGTTCGGCGGGGGCCGCCTCCTCCGGTGCCGTCCACACCTCGTGCCCGGGCGGCAGCAGCAGGCCGAGGAAGCCCTTGCTCGCCCAGTAGGGCGAGGCGGGGCCGGAGTAGCTCTGCACGAGCGAGGTGCCGGGGGCGAGCCAGCCGAGCGGGAGCAGGCCGCGCGCGTCGACCGCGCCACCGTCGAGGAAGTACCGCAGGGCACCCGAGGCCAGGCGCCGGGTCTGTCCCGGGGGCAGCGGGGTGTGTCCGCTCAGCGCGCCCAGCCACAGCGGGGCGGTGGTGGCGAACCGGTAGGTGAGGGAGCGGCCCTGGCGCAGCGGGGCGCCGTCGCCGCCGAACAGCCGGGCGTAGTCGGCGAGATGGCGGGAGAGCCGGTGGCCGTAGCGGGCGAGCAGGCCGGTGTCGCCCGCGAGCCAGGCGTGCAGGACCGGGTACAGGTGCATGGCCCAGCCGTTGTAGTAGTCGAACTTCCGGCCGTCGCCGTCGGTGTACCAGCCGTCGCCCACGTACCAGGTCTCGATCCGCTCCAGGCCCCGGTCGATCGCGGTGCGCGCCGCCTCCTGCCGGTGGCCGATCTCCGCGAGGAAGCCGCCGACGGTGACCGGGAACAGCTCCCAGTTGCACGGCCAGGGCGCGGCGGTGAGCGCGTCGGCCAGCCAGTCGGCGGTGCGCTGGCGCACGGCGTCGGCCAGCCGGTCCCACAGCAGCGGCCTGGTCAGCCGCAGGGCGAGCGCGATCGAGGCGGCCTCCACCAGCGGCTGGCTCCGGTCGGTGATCCGGGGCCAGACCCCGCCCGGCCCGGCGGCGAGGCCGTCGGCGTACCGGCCGAGGGCGGCCTCGTCGCGGCGTAACGCGGCCAGCAGCAGGGTGCGGGCGTAGCCCTCGAGGCCGTCGGAGAGGCGGCCGGAGTGGCTCACGTGGTCGCCGGGGAGGTGATAGAGGGCGCGGTCGGGGGTCGCGTACGGCTCGACGGCGGCGAGGAGGCCGTCGGCGGCGGCCTCCCAGTGGGCGCGGGTGTAGCCGGTGTACGGGCTGGACTCGCGGTCGTCGGCGGGAAGTTCGATCACGGCGGTGGCTGTCCTTCCTCGGCGGGAACCCGGGACGCCCCGGTTCCGGTCGGGGCGCCCCGGGGCCTCATTCCATCCGTACCCGGCCCGCGGGGACCAGGTGCCGGGCGAGCAGCTCGTCGCGGACCAGGCCCGCGAAGACGGTGGCGCCGTGCTCGGAGGTGTGCGTGTTGTCGCGTTTCTCGTTGTACAGGTAGAGCGCCTTGGAGCCCTCCGGGCCGAGGGACTCCACCAGTCGCCT
Source organism: Streptomyces sp. NPDC029296 (assembly GCF_055569255.1). Taxonomy (NCBI): domain Bacteria; kingdom Bacillati; phylum Actinomycetota; class Actinomycetes; order Kitasatosporales; family Streptomycetaceae; genus Streptomyces; species Streptomyces sp. NPDC029296. Next base: position 123,895 of record NZ_JBVHXT010000024.1, on the reverse strand, counting down.
GGTCTTCGCCGTGAGGTCGATCAGGGGGACGTCCTCGGCGGCGGCGACCGAGCGGATGACGGCCGGGTGGTCGACGCCGAGGCCGTTGACGAGCAGGGCGGTGTCGTTGTCCAGGGTGCCGTCGGCGTTGAACCAACGGCGCACGACGGGCGTGACGAGCACCGGTACGCCGCCCCGGTCCCGGACGCCGGCCACCAGGGTCTCCAGGTTGGCGCGGTAGGTGGCCCCGTCGGTGGTCTTGTCGTTGTGGGCGAGCTGGACGAGGACGAGGTCGCCGGGGCGGATCAGCGGCTGGACGGCGGCCCACAGCCGCGCGTCCCGGAGATAGGTGACCGTGCTCTCGCCGGAGTCGGCGTGGTTGGCGACGGACAGGCCCTCGCGCAGGTACTGCGGGAGCTGCTGGCCCCAGCCGGAGTAGGGGGCGGCGGGCTGGTCGCAGACCGTGGAGTCGCCGACGAGGAGGATCCGGCGGGGGTGCCGGGCCGGGGTGACCCGGATGGCGTCGAGGGCGGGTGCGGAGCCGCCGAGCACCAGGTCCAGGCCGGGGGTTCCGCCGGGTCCGGTCGGCTCGCCCTCGGGGGTGCGGACGTCGACGGTGAAGCTCCGGGTGGCGTGCCCGCCGGCCGGGACGGCGGTCTCCGGCAGCAGCGTGCGGCGCGTCTCGCCGGTGACGCGGGTGGCGGAGGCGGTGGCGGCGCCGAGCCGGACGGTCACGTCGTAGGCACCCGGCGGGACGTCGAAGTGGCAGGCGGTGGCGGTGCAGTGGTCGATGCCGGGCGGCCGGCCGGTGTGGGCCCGGGCGGGGGCCGCCGTGAGGGCCGTGCCCAGGGCGAGGGCGGCAAGGGCGGCGCCACGCAGGGCGGTGAAACGTCTCACTGGGGCTCCTCGGCGGTCGGCAAGGTCCGGCGGCTGGACGCTACCGCTTGCTGACAAGCGCTTTCTAGACCCGAGGACCAATTCCCGCGATCGCCGGCCCGGCCCGCGTGGAAGCCCTTTCGCGAAAACGATTCAACTGCCACCCTGCCAGTCACCCGCACATCCCGGACCTCCCGAAGGAGGCACCCCCATGCCCGGATCCCCCGACCGCGCGGTCACCCGCCGCGCCTTCGTGGCCGGCACCGCGGCCGTCGCCGGCTCGGCCGCCCTCGCCGGTCCGCTCGCCGGTGCCGCCGTCGCCGCCGGCTTCGGCTGGCGCGACGACGGGACGAACTACGTGGTCGACACCGGCGCGGCCCTGGTCTTCAAGGTCTCCAAGTCCACCGGCGACCTGACCTCGCTGGTCTACAAGGGCACCGAGTACCAGGGCTACGGCGGCAAGAACTCGCACATCGAGTCCGGCCTCGGCAGCTCCACGGTGACGCTGGCCCGGTCCGGCTCCACCATCCTGATCTCCGTCACCCACGGCACGCTGCGCCACTACTACGCGGCCCGCAGCGGCGAGGACCACGTCTATGTGTGGACCAACAAGGCCGACTCCTCGGTCAGCGCGACCCGCTTCATCCTGCGCGTCAGGGCGGGCCTGTTCCTGAACGACCAGCCCGACTCCTACACCTACACGACCAGCACCGTCGAGGCGTCGGACGTGTTCGCGAAGTCCGACGGGCAGACCCGCTCCAAGCACTACTCCAAGCTGCGGGTCGTCGACTACGACTACACCGGCTGGTCCGCCGGCGGCGTCGGCCTGTGGATCGTGCGCGGCAACCACGAGAAGGCCTCCGGCGGCCCCTTCTACCGGTCGCTGCTGCGCCACCAGAGCGCCGACGGCGGCGGTCTGTACGAGATCCTCTACTACGGGGAGAACCAGACGGAGCCCGAGCGCTACGGCCTCCAGGGCCCGTACGTCATCGCGTTCACCGACGGCGGGCCGCCCCCGGCCGCCCTGTACCCCGGCACGCTGACCACCCCGTGGGCCGACTCCCTGGGCATCGCCGGCTACGTGCCGGACAGCGGCCGGGGACGTGTCGCCGGGGTCGGCATCGCGGGGCGGGACCCGGCGTACCCGTACACCGTGGGCCTGGCCGGCCCCTCGGCCCAGTACTGGGCTCCGGCGCGCGCCTCGGACGGGTACTTCTCGGTCTCCCGCGTGCTGCCCGGCACGTACACGCTGACCGTCTACAAGGGTGAACTGGCCATCCACAGCGCCCAGGTGACCGTCACGGCGGGCACGACGACCACGCTGAACACGCTCACCATCCCCTCGTCCAACGACCCGTCCCGGGCGAGCGCGATCTGGCGGATCGGGGACTGGGACGGCACCCCGAGCGGATTCAAGAACGCGGACCTGATGACGTACGCCCATCCGTCCGACGTGCGGGCCGCGCCCTGGACCGGGAACGTGGTGATCGGCAGCGGCACCGAGACGTCCGGCTTCCCCTGCTACCTGTGGAAGGGCGTCAACAGCGGCCTGCTCGTCTACTTCCGGCTCACCGCCGCACAGGCCGCCGCCGCGCACACCCTGCGGATCGGCGTGACGACGGCCTACGCCAACGGCCGGCCGCAGGTCACGGTCAACGACACCTGGACCTCGGCGATCCCCTCCCCGCCCGCCCAGCCGGCCACCCGTTCCCTGACGGTGGGCTCGTACCGGGGCAACAACCACACCTTCACCTACAGCGTGCCGGCCGCCGCCTGGCGCACGGACACCGGCCAGTACAACGTGCTGCGGATCGACGTGGTGAGCGGTTCGGGGACGACGGGCTTCCTCAGCGCCGGTACGGCCGTCGACGCCATCGACCTCCTCGCCTGACGGTTTGTCAGCTACCGCGTGTCCACTGCTGATTGGCCGCACCGTTGCACGCGTAGGTGATGATCGCGGCCGAGTCGGCGGTGGACCCGCCGGAGACGTCCAGACACTCCCCGCTCACGCGGGAGGCGAGGGTGACGTACGAGCCGGACGCGGTGACCGACCACTGCTGGCCGGTGGCGCCGGTGCAGTTCTCCTGGGTGACACCACCCGCGTTCTCCTGGAGGCACAGGGAGCTGCCCCGGCCCACCAGTGCGCGGTAGCCGTTGCCGAGGTCCTTGAACCACCACTTCTGGTTGGCGCCGCCGTTGCAGGTGTACTGGCTGATCGCGGCCCCCTGCCACAGCGACTGACTCGGCACGTCGGCGCACTTGGAACTGTGCCGCGCGATCAGCGTGCTGTAGGCCGCCGAGGTGCCCGTGACGGTTCCGGCCGTGGTGTCGACGGTGATCTCCGGATACCAGGACATGGTCATCGTGGTGGCGGTCGGGAAGGCCAGCGGCAGCCACACGTACCGGGAGTCGTTCACCTTCCCGCCGAAGGAGTCGCCCCAGCGGTCGCCCAGGTACAGGTAGGAGGTGCCCGAGGTGCCCTGCACGGGAAGGACGTAGGCGGTCTGGGAGCCGTAGGCGGTGGAGTCGCCGACGTTCTTCCAGGACGTCCAGGGGCCGGCGAGGGAGCCGGCGGTGGCGTACTGCTGCTGGTTGGGGTTCCAGCCGGTGGCGCCCGAGGTGAGCATGAAGTACGTGCCGCCCCGCTTGAACAGGGCCGGTGCCTCGCGGTGGCCGCCGGGCCAGGGGTTGGCGACCAGGCCGGCGATGCCGGTGTAGTCGGCGGTGAGCCGGTAGATGTGCAGGTCGCGGTTCTCGTTGGCGGCCGAGACCATGTAGGCCGTGCCGTCGGTGTCGACGTAGGTGGTCAGGTCGCGGGACATGTACTGGCCGAGCGGGCGGAAGCTGCCCCGGTAGGTGTAGCTGCCGTCGACCGTGTCGGAGACGGCGACGGCGGCGCGGGCCTCGCCGTAGTCGGTGCCGTTCTCCTTGTGCATCCAGAGGACGAACTTCCCGGTGGCCGCGTTGTACACGACCTTGGGGCGTTCTATGTAGGCGGTGGCCAGTTCGGCGGCGGAGGTCCGGGTGAGGACGCGGGCGCGGAACTCCCAGGTGCGCAGGTCGGCGGAGCGGTAGGCGTCCACGGACCGGAAGGTGTTGTCGCTGTCGCGGTCCTCGCCGAACCAGTAGTAGTAGCCGCCGACCTTGATCACCCCGCCGCCGTGGGCGTGCACCAAATTGCCCGAGGTGTCGGTGAACTGCGTGCCGTTGGCGACGGTCCGCGGTGCCGCCTGGGCGGGTCCGGCGGTCGCCAGGGCGGCGGCGAGGGCGCAGCACAGGGCGAGCAGCAGGGCGTACGCGCGCCTCATCTCACGCTCCTTCCGGCACGGTGTCGGCCACGGGGACACCGAAGTCCGGCGTGCCGTCCGGCTTCCAGCCGAGCGTCTGGATCCGGGTGTGCCGGTTGGGGTCGTGCAGCGGGTCGCCGGTGATCTCCTTGTACTGGCGGGCGTGGTAGACGAGGACGTCGGTACGGCCGTCCTCGGCGACGGTGAAGCAGCCGTGGCCGGGGCCGTACTGCCCCGTGGCGTCGTTGCCGGTGAACACCGGGACGGGCGACTTGGCCCAGCTGCGCGCGTCCAGCAGGTCGCTGTGGGCGTCGGCGGTCAGCAGGCCCATGCAGTAGTGCCAGTCGGTGGCGCTGGCGGAGTAGGTGAGGAAGATCCGGCCGTTGCGCCGGAGGACGGACGGGCCCTCGTTGACCTTGTAGCCGACGCACTCCCAGTCGTACTCGGGCGTGGACAGGCGCACTTGGGGGCCGGTGAGGGTCCAGGGGCCGGCCATCTCCGAGATCCACAGGGCCGTGTTGTTGTCCATGCCGGGCTCGTGCTGGGCCCAGACCAGGTAGCGGGTGCCACGGTGCTGGAAGGTGGTGGCGTCCAGGGAGAAGGTCTCCCAGGCCGTCTTGATCTGCCCCCGTTCCACCCACGTCCCCTTGAAGGGGTCGGCGTGGGCGTTCTCCAGCACCCAGATGCGGATGGCCCACACGTCCTCGGCGGGGGCCGAGGCGAAGTAGACGTACCACTTGCCGCCGATGCGGTGCAGCTCGGGCGCCCAGATGTGGGCGGCCATCGGACCGGTCGCGTGGGCCCGCCAGATCACCGACTCGGCGGCCGTGGACAGCCCGTTCAGGGTGCGGGAGCGGCGCAGGACGATGCGGTCGTACTCGGGGGCGGTCGCCGTGAAGTAGTACGCGCCGTCGGTGTGGCGGGTGATGTGCGGATCGGCGCGCTGGAGGACGAGGGGGTTCACGTACGGGGCCGGCTTCGGGTTCCCCGGGTGCGGCTTCGGCTCGGCCGCCCGCGCGGGGGCCGCCTGGGCGAGGCCGGGGGTGACGGCCAGGGCACCGGCGGCGAGCGCGGCGCCCTTGAGCACCACCCTGCGGCCGGGAGAGTCGGGCAGGTCGTGATCGCGGCTCATGCGGGCTACCTCTCTGTTGTTCGATATTCCGTACAGCATCTGTGATTACGAACGCCGAAAAGGTAAGGGCGGCCCACGGGAGGGTCAATGGGGCGGACGCGTGGACTCCCCGTCCGGCCCCCTTCCGGTTCGACTAGCGTCGTGACCATGACCAGCGACACCTCCCCCAGCCTCGCCGACGCCCTCGCCGCCGGGACGGTCGTGCTCGACGGCGGCATGTCCAACCAACTGGAGGCGGCCGGGCACGACCTGAGCGACGAGCTGTGGTCGGCGCGGCTGCTCGCCGAGCGGCCCGAGGCGGTCACCGAGGCGCACCTCGCCTATTTCCGCGCGGGGGCGAGCGTGGCGATCACGGCCAGCTACCAGGCCACCTTCGAGGGCTTCGGCAAGCGCGGCGTCGGCCGCGCGGAGGCGGCGCGGCTGCTCGCGCTCAGCGTGGACCTGGCCCGCACGGCGGCCCGGCGTGCGGCGGACACCGGCATCCGGCGCCCGCTGTGGGTGGCGGCCTCGGTCGGGCCGTACGGGGCGATGCTCGCGGACGGCTCCGAGTACCGGGGCCGCTACGGGCTGGGCGTGGCCGAGCTGGAGCGGTTCCACCGGCCCCGGCTCGAGACGCTGGCCGCCGCCGCGCCGGACGTGCTGGCGCTGGAGACGGTGCCGGACGCCGACGAGGCCGCCGCGCTGCTGCGGGCGGTGCGGGGGCTCGGGGTGCCGGCCTGGCTGTCGTACACGGTCGACGGGACCCGCACCCGGGCCGGCCAGCCCCTGGCGGAGGCGTTCGCCCTCGCCGCCGACGCGGAGGAGGTGATCGCGGTCGGCGTGAACTGCTGCGCGCCCGGGGACGTGGAGCCCGCCGTGGAGATCGCGGCGCGCGTCACCGGCAAGCCGGTCGTGGTCTACCCCAACAGCGGCGAGGGCTGGGACGCCGGGGCACGCGCCTGGCGGGGCGGTACGACGTTCGGCGCGGACCGGGTCACAGCGTGGCGGGAGGCGGGCGCGCGGCTGATCGGCGGGTGCTGCCGGGTGGGTCCGCGGAGCATCGGGGAGATCGCTCGGGCGCTGGACGCGGGCTGAACGTGCCCCGCCGGGGGAGCACGGGGCACCGGGGCACCGGGGGGAGCACCGGTCGGCGCGCGGGAGAGAACGGGCGCCCTCGGCGGCGCCCCCTGGTCGAACAACGACACCGGGCGCCGATGACGTTACGTGCCCGAGTCCGTACCGTGTGTATCCGCCCGGCCTCCTCGAAAGCTCCGGCCGCCCGGACCCTCCCACCGGGCGGCCGGCTCGTTCGTCTTCCCGCCGCGTTGAGGCCCACCTATCGTAGGAAGCGCTTTCTGTCCGTGGTCGGCGATCCGTACCGGCCGCGACAGCGCGTCGGTCGCAGGTGTCGACGGCCCACGGGCGGGCCGGAGGGAGGCGGTTCGCTATGGTCCGTGCGCGGGGTGGGAACGTGGTGGCCGGGCCGACGCTGGCGGTGGTGGCCCGGGAGGCGGGCGTGTCCGTGCCCACCGCGTCGAAGGTGGTCAACGGCCGTGAGGACGTGGCGCCGGAGACCCGCCGCCGGGTGACCGAGGCGCTGGAGCGGCTCGGCTATGTGCGCCGCCCGCGCTTCGACGCGGCCCGGGCACCGGGCCTGGTGGACCTGGTGCTGCGCTCGCTGGAGAGTTCCCGGTCGGGCGCGGTGCTGCACGGGGTGGAGGCGGCGGCGTACGAGGAGGGCCTGGACGTGGTGGTGTCGGCCGCGCCCGCCCGGGGCCGGGACGCCCGCCCGGAACAGGGGTGGCTGGACAGGCTGACCGCGCGCGGCTCCTCGGGGGTGCTGTTCCACCTGGCGGAGCTGTCCGCCGCGCAGTACGCCTGGCTGGACCACCATCGCATTCCCTACGTGCTCATCGACCCGGCCCACGAGCCGCCGGCCGGCGTGGTGTCGGTCGGGGCGGCCAACTGGCAGGGCGGGGTGTGCGCGACCGAACATCTGCTGGAGCTGGGCCACGAGCGGATCGGGGTGATCGCCGCGCACCGGCGCACGATGGCCGGCGAGGCCCGGCTGGCCGGCTACCGCTCGGCACTCGCCTCGGCGGGCGTGCGGTACCGCGCCGAGTACGTGCGGCACGCGGACTCCGACGAGTCCACCGCCCGGCTGCGCACCCACGAGCTGCTGGACCTGCCCGAGCCGCCGACGGCCGTCTTCGTGTGCTCGGACCGGATGGCGCTCGGGGTGTACACGGCGCTCGCGGAGCGGGAGGTGCGGGTGCCCGACGCCATGAGCGTGGTGGGCTTCGACGACCTGCCCGAGGCCCGCTGGGCCGCACCGGCGCTGACCACCGTCCGCCAGCCGCTGGCGGAGATGGCGGCCACGGCGCTGCGGCTGCTGGTCCGCATGACACACGGCGACCGCCCCGAGGGCACCCGGACGGAGCTGTCGACCCGGCTGGTACGGCGGGCGAGCACGGCCCCGCCGGCGCCGCGCCGCCCCACCGCGTACGCGCCCGTCACCGCGGAGCGGCCATCCGCGTGACGCCCCCGGCGCGTCGGCCCCTCGTCCGGTGACCCCGTCCCCGCGGGGGTCGTTGGCCGGGCATGAACCACAGCACGCGTACCGCCACGGCCCTCGCCGTGGCCGCAGTCGCCCTGACCACCGCCTACGGCACGGCCCATGCCGCCCGGCACACCCTCGCCCCCGGACAGCAGCGCGCCACCGTGGCCTCGCCCGCCGCTTCGCCCGGCGACGAGCACGACCCGAAGGAGGACGTGGAGCTCGACGAGAACGGCCGTCCCGACACCGGGGAGGACTGAGCCCCGGCACGCGTCACACGACGACGGCCGGGCATCCCCCGCGAGGAGGTGCCCGGCCGTCGTCCGTCCCGCTCAGTCTTCGTCGTCCTGGTCGGGACCGGTGAAGAGGGCCTCCACCACGTCCACGGCGCTGCCGTCGTGGTCGCTGCCGGCGGTGCCGCTGCCGGCCTGGAGGTTGGCCGTGCGGTCGACCTCGAGCCAGGAGTCGGCCTCCGAGTTGTCGATCACGGTGATCAGGCTGTCGGACGCCGCGGCCGGCGCGGCACCGGCCCCGAGGAGCGCGGCGGCGACCGCCGCGGCCGTCCCGAGCCCGGAGACGGCACGGATCACACGCCCACGCCCTCGGGGACGAGCCGCTCACGGGCGATGTTGCGCTCCAGCAGGCTGGTGGAGGCCTTCACCCCCACACCGCTCGCGGGGTCGACCTCCGGCAGCCGGCCGTCGGCCGCCTTGAGGCCGGCGAGCGCGGAGTCCATCGCCTCGTGCGCGGCGAACAGGCACGGGGTGCTGTAGATGGCGACGTCCACGCCGAGGTCGGACAGTTCGCCGAGGGACAGGCGGGGGGACTTGCCGCCGGCGATCTGGTTGAACAGCAGCGGCTTGTCCCCGACGACCTCGCGGATCCGCTTGATCCACTCGACGCTGCGCACCCCGTCGACCAGCACGACGTCGGCGTCGGTGGCCGCCAGCCGCTCGGCGCGGTGCAGGATGTCGTGCTCGTCGGTGGCGTCCGTACGGGCGACGACGACCAGGTCCCTGCGGGTCTCCAGGACCTTCTCCAGCTTCTCCAGGTACTCGTCCAGGGGCAGCACCTGCTTGCCGTCGGCGTGGCCGCAGCGGCGGGGCCGCTTCTGGTCCTCCAGGATCACCCCGGAGGCGCCGATGCGTTCCAGCCCCTCCACGACGTGGCAGGCGACCTCGGGGTCCACGTACCCGTCGTCGATGTCCACCAGCAGGTGGTGGTGCGGGAACGCGCCGCGCAGCCGCTGGACGAAGGCCACCATGTCGGGCCAGGCGATGAACCCGATGTCGGGCAGCCCGTAGTACGAGGCCGCGAAGCCGAAGCCCGAGACGAACATCCCGTCGTAGTGCTTGGCGGCGATCGACGCCGAGTACATGTCGTACACGCCGATCAGCGGTGTTGTCCCGGGCCCGGCGATGCTCTCGCGCAGCTTCTTACCGTAAGTCAAGGTCCGGCTCCTTCTGTGGGTGGGTGACGCGGGCAGGGTGGGTCACGCGTCTCGACGCCCTTTGCCAAGACAAGAGCATCTCTAGGTAGACACATGACCATCCCTCTACGCGAGCTTTAGTCACCCCAACGGGGTAACCGGTTCACCGCAGAAACGTCACTGAGCCGGTACTGCCACCCATTCGAGTCCGCCGTTCAGGTGGGCCAGGAAGTCCGGGTCGCGGTACGCGCCGGAGGCGTGCCCCAAGGCTGTGTAAAAGACACGGCCGCCCGCCGGGCCCCGCTCGCGGCACCAGGCCAGCGGATGGTCCGCGCCCATCCCACCGCCCGCGTACGACGTCTCGTCCGCGCACAGCAGCACCCGCTCCCGGCCGCCCGGGACGCGGTCGAAGTCGTACCACTCGTCGGTGAATTCCCACGTCGGCGGCAGGTGCCGGGTGGCGGGGTGGGCGGGGTCGGCGACGAGGACGCGGCCCGGCTGGTAGGCGGGGTGCCGGGTGAAGCGGGCGCCGAGGAGTTCGCCGTAGTACGGCCACCCGTACTCGGTACAGGCCGCCGCGTGCACCCCGGCGAAGCCCCCGCCCGCCCTCGTGTACCGCTCCAGCCGGGCCCGCCCGGCCGGGGTCAGCACCTCTCCGCTGGTGGACAGGAAGACCACGACCGCGAATTCGTCCAGCGGGCGTTCGAGGTCCTCGGGATCCTCGGTGTGCTCGACGGCGAACCCGCCGAGCGCCCGGATCGCGGCGACCGCGTCCGGGATGGACTCGTGGCGGTAGTCGGCGGTGCGGGTGCAGAGGAGGAGGCGAGAAGGCATGGCAGGGCTCCGGGGGGACGAGGGAGCCGGCCGGCGTCCGGGGGTGTGCCGGCCGGATGGCGGGCGACAGCGTGGCGGCGGTCCCGGTGGCCGGTCGCGGTGGGCGGGTGGGTGTGAGGGGCCCGGTGGAGGACGGAGCGGGTGGGCGTGAGGGGCCCGGTGAGGGGCGGGAGCCGGCTCGCCGTGGACGGGGCCGGTCAGTCGCCGCCGGGGACGCTGTTGTCGGGGGCTCCGTCACCGTTGGGCGGGAGGTCGCCGCGCTCCACGGGGGCCGTCGCCGTGCGGGGCGGCGGCAGGAGGGGTGCGAGTTCCTCGGGGGCGGGGCGGTGGATGGCGTCGGCGGCCCGGCGGAGCACGTCGGCCGCGACCTTCTCCCCGTAGACCCGGACCACCTGGCCCTGGGCCGGGGCCCGGCAGACATGGCCCTCGGGGCAATCGGCGGCGCTGCCGCGTTCCGCGTAGAGGTGCAGGATGGCACCGTCCTTCGCCCAGTACGCGACGGAGAAGCCGTCGTCGCCGTTCACCCCGATGGACTGCTGGGCGAGCGTGAAGCCGGGCACGTCGGTGACGTAGACGAGTTCCGGTGCGATGCCCAGCGCCCGCAGGCGCTCGTCCATGTCGGCCCGCCCGGCGTCGGCGGACGCCGGCTGCCGGGTGCTCCCGGCAGCCGCCCTCCCGGGAGCCGAGGCAGCCGGCTCGGGACCGGAACGCTCCTTCTCGGTGCCGCACGCGGTGAGCAGTGCGGGGAGGAGCAGGAGCAGCGGCAGGGCGCGTGCGGCACGGATCATGCCGCCCATCGTGCCGCACAGGCGCACCGCGGGGCACTTCCGTTCCCACGACCTCTCGCCCGATGCACGTCGTTCCGCCGCTTCCGGACCATCTGGCGATCGCCGCACCGGACTTGGGTGGTACGGTCCCGGCCCGGAGCAGCCCGAGTCCGCCGGGCCCCGGCCGTTCGGTGGACCGGCCGGCCGTCCTCACCGGCCCCGGTCCGTGGGGTGTCCCGCCCACACCGCAGGGGTCCGGCCCGACCACGGGCCGGCCTGTTCGAGTTGGCCGGCGAGGCGGAAGAGGCGGCCTTCGAGCCCGTAACCGGCGGCGAACTGCATGCCGACGGGCAGTCCGGTCCCGGGGTCGGCCGTGACCGGTACGGACATGGCGGGGGTGCCCGTCACGTTGAACACCGCGGTGAACGGCGAGAGGTCGAACAGCCGGCGCAGCCAGCCCGGACCGTCCAGCGTCTCCGCGCCCTCGGCATGGGTGCCCAGCGGCACGGGCAGGTCGGGCAGCGTCGGGGTGAGCAGCAGGTCGTACGCCTCGAAATACCGCCCCAGGCTCCGGGCGATCCGGTTCCGGAGCGCGAGAGCGGCGACGAACTGGGCGCCGCTGACCCGCTGTCCGTAGCGATAGGCGGCGAGGACGGGCGGTTCGAGGGTCGAGGAGTCGGCGGGCCGACCGAGCGCGGCGGCCAGTTCGTCGACCGAGGCCGTGAGGTTCGCACTCCACTGGCGGGCACTGGCCAGCACGAACTCCTCCCAGTCGGCGCCCAGTCCGACTTCGGCCTCCTCCACGCGATGGCCGAGGGATTCGAGCAGGCGCACGGTGCGGGAGAGGGCGCCGACCACGGGTGCGGTGGTGCGGTGCCCGCCCCACGCCTGGGCGAGGACACCGATCCGCAACGAGCCCGGAGAGCGGGTGACTTCCTCCGCGTACGGCCGGGGCGGTTCCGGTGCGACGTAGGGGTCGCCGGGCTCCGGGCCGCGGATCTGGTCGAGCAGCACCGCGCTGTCCCGTACCGTGCGGCTGACCCCGCCCTGCACGGCCAGGCCGTTGAAGACCTCGTCGGCGTCGGGCCCCATGGAGACCCGGCCACGGGTGGGCTTCAGCCCGAACAGGCCGTTGCAGGCGGCGGGTATGCGAAGGGAACCGGCGGCGTCGGTGGCGTGTGCGACCGGGACCACCCCGGCGGCGACCGCCGCGCCCGCGCCCCCGCTGGACCCGCCCGCGCTGCGCGCCGGGTCCCAGGGGTTGCGGGTCGCGCCGTACAGCACCGGTTCCGTCGTGGTGCTGTAGGCCATCTCCGGGGTCGCGGTACGCCCGAACGTCACGAGGCCCGCGCGGCGGAAGCGCCGCATCAGGAAGGAGTCGGCGGCGGCGACGTGCCCGGCCGCGAGACGGCTGCCCAGTTCCGTCCGCCGTCCGGCCATGGTGACCCCGAGGTCCTTGATCAGGAAGGGGACACCGGCCAGCGGGGCGCTTCGGGGGGCGGGCTCGTCGTCGGCCGGCCAGGTCTCCACGACGGCGTTGATCCGCGGGTCGACCGCCCGCGCGGCCTCGCGTGCGACCGCTTCCAGCTCGGCGGGCGTCACGTCGCCCTTGGCCACCAGTTCCGCGAGCCCGACGGCGTCGAAGGTCACGTACTCGGCAACTCTCACCTGTTCACTCCCGCCAAAGAAGGATACCGAAGAGTCCCTCACGATACCGACCGGTATCGTGAGGGACGGGCTGGTACCGTAGCAGCGGGTGGAGGTCGTCACAACGGACCCAGGTCACGGAGCAGTCATGGCATCGACGGTCAGCAGGCCGACCAGGGTGGCGAAACTGCCGCCCCGCGAGCGCATCCTCGACGCGGCGGAAGAGCTCTTCCAGCGCGAGGGGATCCGACGGGTGGGCGTGCAGGCCATCGCCGAGAAGGCGGCGACCACCAAAATGGCGATCTACCGGCACTTCGAGACCAAGGACGCGCTGGTCGCGGAGTGGCTGCGGATCGTCGCCGCCGACTACCAGGCGGTGTTCGACCGGGTCGGGGCCGACCATCCCGGCCGGCCCAGGGAGCAGATCCTGGGCATCGCCCGGTTCATCGCCGAGGGGCTGCCGGCGATCTCGCACCGGGGCTGCCCGTTCATCAACTCCCTCGCCGAACTGCCCGACCGCTCCCATCCCGCCCGGCAGGTCGTCGAGCAGCACAAGGCCCTCCAGATGCGCAGGCTGGTCGGCATGTGCGCCGAGGCGGGGCTGCCCGACCCCGGACAGGCCGCTGCCGAGATCACCTTCCTCCTCGAAGGCGCGCAGGTCTGCGCCCAGAACGGCAGCGTCGATCAGGCCGGGGACCGGCTGATGGACATGGTGCGGCGGATCCTCGATCAGCCCGGTTCCTCCGTTTCCTCGCACGACGGATCGCGCACGACCACTGCCTGACGGCCCTCGGCCGCCCGTCCCCCGGACTTCGCCGTCCGGGCCCCCGAGATGCCGCAGTGACACCGCGTGGCACCCGCCAAGGGGCCGGCCAAGGACGGGTCGGGTCGGGTCGGGGGCCGCGCTACGGCAGTCGGCGCGGGCGCGGCCTCCGGTGTGAGCGAACCGGCGGCTCACCGGGACGAACCCCCGCGCGGGGCCGGACGGGCAGGGCACCGCCCCCGTACGGCCGGGTGGCCGCGGCCGGTGTCCGTTTTCTTCACGACCGGCCCGCCGGCCGCCGCCCACGGTGGTGCCATGACCGTACGTGTCGCCGTGATCGGCCTGGTCGCTTCCGGCCTGGCCGCCTCCCTCGTTCCGCGCACACGGGAGCCGGCCTACGGGCTTCCCGGCCCCGCCTGCGGTGCCGTCGCCTGCGCGGGGGCGCCGAACAGCGGGAGGGCGTGGCGTCTGCGGAAGCGGTGGGTGTGGACGGCGGTGATCGCGGCGGTCAGGGCCAGCAGGACGAGGGAGGCGGCGCGGTCGAGCAGCGGCACCGTGTCGGTCGGCAGGGTCGCGGCGGCCACGGCGCCCAGCGCGCCATCGAGGAGTTGCCCGGTTCCCCAGAGCACGGTGAGGGTGCGGAGCGCACGGCGGAAGGGCGCACTGTCCCGCCAGAGCGCGGCCCGTGCGAGGACCGCGTCGCCCCGGTGCAGCCGCTGGCCCAGCCGGAACGCCAGGGGCCTGCGGGTGAACGCGGTGGCGAGTGCCCAGCCGCCGACCGCCAGGGGCAGCGCCGCGTTCTTGAACAGCAGGACGCGGGGGCCGCCGCCGGTCAGGGACACCAGCGCGGCGGCGACCAGCAGCACCGTGAGGAGGAGGTCCACCCCGTCGGTCCGGCGGTGCCGCACGGCACCGGCCAGCAGGCGCAGGGCCGGCGGTGCGCCGCTGAGCAGCAGGGCCGGACCCTGCTCGGCGCCGACGGCGCGGGCCGCGTAGAACACGAGGAGCGGGAGGAGGACGTCCACGGCGAGGGGCAGCAGGGGGCCGTGGAAAATGCCGGGTGGCTTCGGGTGTCCCGGGGGCCTCGCGGATCCGTCCGGCCTTGGTGGCAGGGGCGATGACGGCGGCCGGGGAGACGTGGGCAGGCCGGCCGGTTCGCTCGACTCGGCTGCCCTGGTGTACCTGGTCGACAGGGGCGTCGCAGTCGGCCCGGCCGCCCCGGTCCGCCTGATCGGCCCGGCGGCGGCGCTGATCACCCCCGCTGTCCCGGCCGGCCTCCCCGTCCTGCCGCGCCGACCCTCGCGTACCGTCCGCTCCGTCATGTCCGCTGCCTCCTTGCCCGGTGCCGGAGGCCGTGCCGGGCGATGCGCGACGGCGACACCCGGCTGTCCTGCTGCGGCCGTCCGGTTCCGGCCTGTGCGATCACGCTAGGCGCGGGGCGGTCTCCGGCGGATCGGAGCACGGGTGGAGCAGCGGGTGGAGAACGAGTGGAGGGGCAACGGCGTGTTCTCCACCGACGGACCCAGCCCTCGGGTGGAGACGGTCGGCCGTCGGACGCCGGCCCTTCAGGGGGCGCCGGGCAGATGGGCGGCCGGGCTCACCCCTCACCACTCGGGGTGTGCCGGATTCCTGCCGTCCCCACCGCCGTCCACAGCGGCCGTCCCGCTGCCGTCACCACTGGCGTCGCCGGTGCGGCTGCCGCCGCCGTGGTTCCAGTGGCCCCCCTCACCGGCGCCACCGCCACCCCCGGCCCAGTACCCACCGGCCCCGCCGAAGCCGCCGCTCCCGGCATCCCCGCCGCCGCTCCCGAAGCCGCCGCCCCCGCCGAATCCACCGGAACCGCCGGCTCCACCGACGCCTTCGGGGCCGCCGGCACCCCCGGCGCCCGGACCGTCCTCGGGGCCGCCCGTGCTCCCGTTCTCCCCATCCCCCTTCGCGTTCCCGTTGCCCCGGTGCGTGTGATGCGGGTTCCGGGCATGGCCGCGCAGGCGCGCGGTCACGTCTTCCGGAGGCAGGAAGCGGGACCAGCGCTCGGGGTACTCGGAGGGCATGTCGGGGTCGTCGGGGTCGGTCTCGCGGGCCGCCGCCGCGGCACGGGCCACGTACTCGGCGACCTGTGCCTCCCGCATCCGCTCGTTGGCCTCGCGCGCCGCGGCCGTGGCCGCGGCCGGCCACACCCGGTCGATGGCCGCGTTCACGGCCGCGCCGACGAGCACGGCGAAGGCGCCCACGCCGATCCACAGCAGGACCGCGACGGCGGCGGCGAGGGAACCGTAGATCGTGGCGCCCTCGATGGTGTACGTGAGATAGATGCGCAGCAGGAAACTGCCCAGGACCCACATCGCGAGGGCGACCAGCGCGCCGGGCACGTCCTCGATCCACGGGGAGCGGACCGGCACCGAGACGTGGTACAGCGTGGTCAGGAAGGCGATGGACAGGACGATCACGACCGGCCAGTACAGAACCTGGACCACCGTCTCCGACCAGGGCACGATCCGGACCACCGCGTCCGGCCCGGCCACCATCAGCGGCAGCGCCACCGAGCCGATCAGCAGCGCCACGATGAACAGCAGGAACGCCATGATCCGGGTCTTGACGATGCCCCGGACGCCGTCGAGCCCGTACATGACGGTGATGGTGTCGATGAAGACGTTCACCGCGCGCGAGCCCGACCACAGGGCGAACAGGAAGCCTATCGAGATGACGTCCGGCCGGCCGCCTCGCATCACGTCGTGCAGGATCGGCTCGGCGATCTCCTTGACGCCCTTGTCGGACAGCACCGTGCGGGAGGCGTCCAGGAGGTTGGTCTCCAGGCTGTGGATGGTGTCCGCGCCGGTCCAGTCGTCGACGTAGCCGAGCAGGCCGATCAGGCTCAGCAGCAGCGGCGGCACGGACAGCAGCGTGAAGAACGCCGCCTCCGCCGCCAGGCCGAGGATGCGGTACTCCATGCAGGAGTTGACGGTGTCCTTGAGCAACAGCCAGGCGGTCCTGCGTTTGGAGACGTTCCGGTAGAGAGCTCTGGCCCGGTGGAAGCGGCCGGCCGGGCGCTCGGGGGATTCACTTGCTGGCTGCACGAGCCAAAGGTATCCGCAGCACGGGACCGCCCTCACCTTCCGGGGCCCGCGACCGGTTCCCCGGGGTCCGGGAATCCGGTTCCGGCCCGCCGCGCGACTCCTTTGTGCCACTCTGGGCACGGTCTCGCCGGAGAAGTCCCCCACTCCCTCCCCCGAGAAGTCCCTTGCCCCCTGCCCGGAGAAGTCCCCCATCGGCCTTCCCGGACAGGTTTCCCTTCGCCTTCCCGGGTAGGTTCCCCACCATGGCAGGCACTCCCACCCACACCGTGACGAACCAGCCGCCCCCGCTGGTCGGCTACGACGTCTTCACCGCCGACCGCGCCCTCACCGAGGCCGTCGACCGGTACACCGGAGCGGACGTGCTGGAGGAGGTGCGCGCGGAGCTGTCCGCGCTCGGCCGGGCCGTGGGTTCGGCACAGGTGCAGGAGTGGGCGGTGCGGGCGAACGAACGTCCGCCCCGGCTGCGCGGCCACGACCGGTACGGCCACCGGATCGACGAGGTGGAGTTCGACCCGGCCTGGCACCGGCTGCTCGGCAAGGGGGTCTCGGCCGGGCTGACCGGCGCCTGGAGCCGGCCCTCCGGGCAGGTGCGCCGGGCGGCCGGGTTCCTGCTGTGGACGCAGGCCGAGGCGGGCACCTGCTGCCCGCTGTCGATGACGCACGCGGCCGTGCCCGCGCTGCGCGCCGACGCGGAGCTGGCCGCCGAGTGGGAGCCCCGGCTGACGTCCACGGTCTACGACCCGCAGTTGCGGCCCGCCGGGCAGAAGCCCGGGGCGCTGTTCGGGATGGGCATGACGGAGAAGCAGGGCGGCAGCGACGTCCGCGCCAACACGACCGTCGCCCGGCCCCTCGCGGAGGCGGGCGCGTACCTGCTGACCGGGCACAAGTGGTTCTGCTCGGCGCCCATGTCCGACGCGTTCCTGGTGCTCGCGCAGGCCCCGGGCGGGCTCACCTGCTTCCTGGTCCCCCGGGTCCTGCCGGACGGCGGACGCAACGTCTTCCTGATCCAGCGGCTGAAGGACAAGCTGGGCAACCGCTCGAACGCCTCCGCCGAGGTCGAGTTCGACGGCACCTGGGCGCGCCGGGTCGGCGCGGAGGGCGACGGGGTGCGGACGATCATCGGGATGGTCGCCGCGACCCGGCTGGACTGCGCGCTCGGCTCGGCGGGGCTGATGCGGCAGGCGGTGGCCCAGGCGGTGCACCACTGCGCCCACCGGGAGGCGTTCGGCGGGAAGCTGATCGACAAGCCGCTGATGCGCAACGTGCTCGCCGATCTCGCGCTGGAGTCGGAGGCGGCGACGGCGCTCGCGCTGCGGCTCGCCGCGGCCTGCGACGACGGCGGGGAGCAGGAGCGGGCGTTCCTGCGGCTGGCGGTGCCGGCCGCCAAGTACTGGATCACCAAGCGGTGCGCGCCCGTGGCCGTGGAGGCGGCCGAGTGCCTGGGCGGCAACGGGTACGTCGAGGAATCCGGTCTGCCCCGGCTGGTGCGGGAGTCGCCGCTGAACTCCATCTGGGAGGGCGCGGGGAACGTGCAGGCGCTGGACGTGCTCCGGGCGCTGCGCCGGGAGCCGGGCGCGCTGGACGCCTGCCTGACCGAGATCGGCCGGGCGCACGGCGCGGACCACCGGCTGGACCGGGCGGTGAAGGACCTGTTCACCGAACTCGCGGACCTGGAGGGCGTCGAGGGGCGGGCCCGGCGCCTGGTGGAGCGGCTCGCGCTGGTCCTCCAGGGATCGCTGCTCGTGCGGCACGCGCCGGCGGAGGTCGCCGACGCCTTCTGCGCCTCCCGGCTGGGCCGCGACCACGGCGCGTCCTTCGGCACCCTGCCCGGGGGCCTGGACCTGGAGGCGGTGGTCGAGCGGGCGCGGCCGTCCTGACCCGCCCCGGGGCCGCTCGGTCGGGCCCCGGCCGGACCGTCATCGGCAAGGGGTGGTGCTGCGCCGACACGGCACCACCCCCACCGCACGGGCCTGTTGGGCCCCCGCGGACGCGCATCGCGTCGTGGTCAAGTCTCGGCCGCCGCCCTGTGGACCACCAGGGTTGCGGGGGGTTGCAACTTATGCGGGCACATGCGCGGAGTCTGTGCCTCCGCCATGAGCGGAGCGGCACTATGTGAGGACAGTCGGACCGGAAACCGCCGCCCGGACGGCTTGACAGGAGTGTTCGACGCCTTCCGGGAGGACCGCAGTGGGGAATCCGCCGATGAATCTGACGCGCCTGGCCGCGCGGGACGCGGCGCAGGCGGCGCGGGTGCTGAGCGAGGTGCGCGAGGCCGCGCTCGCCGGGCGGCGTGCGCGGATCGCGCCCCGTCCGGTGATCGAGCAGTCGTGGCACCGGGTGCTGCGCAGCGGTGTCGATCCCGAACGCGATGTCCGCTCCGGGCTGTTGCCCTCCGACGAGGTGCGGCGACGGCGGGAGGAGTCCCCGCTGCGGCAGGTGCTGCCGGTGCTCCGGGAGGGGCTTCTTTCGGTCGCGGACGTGGCACAGCACATCATGGTCGTCGCGGACGCCGACGGGCGGGTGCTGTGGCGGGAGGGCGCGCCCCCGGTGCTGCGCAAGGCCGACGGGCTGGGGTTCGAGATCGGCGCGGACTGGCGGGAGGACGTCGTCGGCACCAACGGGGTGGGCACTCCCGCGGTGGTGCGGCGGCCCGTCCAGGTGTTCGCCGCCGAGCACTTCGTCCGGTCGCACACGTCCTGGACGTGTACGGGCGCGCCGATCACCGACCCACGGGACGGCCGGCTGCTCGGTGTGGTGGACGTCAGCGGCCCGTTGGAGACCATGCATCCGGCCACCCTCGCCTGGGTGGACTCGGTGGCCAAGCTGGCCGAGGCCCGGCTGCGGGAGCTGCATCTGACCTCGCTGGAGCGGCTGCGGGCGGTGGCGGCGCCGGTGCTGGCCCGGCTGGCCGGACGGGCCGTGGTGGTGGACCGGGACGGCTGGGCGGCGGCGGTGACCGGGATGCCGTACGTGCGGCGGGTGCGGCTGCCCAAGTCACTGGCGCCGGGCCACCGGTGGCTGCCCTCGCTGGGCGCGTGCGCGGTGGAGCCGCTGGCCGGGGGCTGGCTGCTGCGGGCGGAGGACCGGCCGCCCGCCCCGGCCCGGATCGTGCTGGACCTCGCCGGGCGGGACCGCCGTACGGTCACGGTCACCGGCTCGGCGGGTTCCTGGTCGCGGGAGTTGAGCCCGCGCCACGCGGAACTGCTGTTCCTGCTCGCCGAACACCCCGCCGGGCGGGGGGCGGCGGGGCTGGCCGAGGATGTGTTCGACGATCCCTCCCGGACGGTGACCGTGCGGGCGGAGATGTCCAGGATCCGGCGGTATCTCGGGGAGCTTCTCCGCCATCGGCCGTATCGTTTCTGCGAGGATGCGGACGTGGCGGTCGTCCTGCCGGACGACCCCGTTGACCTGCTCCCGCACTCCTCGGCGCCCGCAGTGGTCCGGAAACGGAATGCCGGGCCCGTGGGCCGGAGCGCGCGGCCCCCGGCGTAGACACCTTCCCGGCGCGGCGCTCCCCGGCCGCGGCCGACCCTGCGGTCCGGGCCCTGTCCGGCCCGTTCCTGCCGTAGCATCCGGTACGGCCGCCCCCGCTGCTCCTCGCGTCAAGGTACGGACCATCAGGCGCGGTTGGACCGGCCACTGGAGGAGAGATGAAGCATCGCGGCAGACACCGGCGGCGCAGGCACGGCGCGGCCCTGCGCGCCGTCCTGGCCGGGACCGCGCTGGCGCTCACCGCCGCCGCCACCGTGATCAGCACCTCCCAGGCGGGGGTCGCCGAAGCACCCGGCGCGCTCACACCGCTGACCTCCCCGGCGGACACCGGACGGCTCCGGCTCCAGGAGCACCCGGTGCCCGCCCGGTCGCTCGACCGGCTCGCCGCCGCGATGGGCCGCCCGGTCGGCGTGGACGCCGTCCTGCGCGGCGCCGACCGCCGGCTGCGCGCGGCGGACGACTGCTCCGCCGGCGACCGCGCGTCGCTGCCGGTCGCCCCGGCCGCCGCCCGTGCCTACTGCTGGGACGCGGCCGACACCGGCGGCGACTGGCGGCCCGCCTCGGTGACCACCTCCGGGGACGCAGGCGACGACGGCCTCTGGGGCACCCACCGGGTGCTCCTGGCCGGCTGGACCCACAGCACCACCGCCGGCCGCCCCGGTGAGCGGGGCCTCGCCCGGGTCGCCTTCGTCGACGCGGACGACCCGGCGCACCTCGTGTACCGCTGGGCGCTGCTGGTGGTGCCCGTGGACGGCGGCCGGGACTACCGGGGACTGGTCTCCGGCGTCTCGGGCATGGTCTGGCACGGGAACAAGTTGCTGGTCACCACCACGGCCGGGGGCGCCGACGCGCTGTACGTCTACGACCTCGACCGCATCCAGCGCACCACGGTCGACGGCCCCGAGGTCGGCCGGGTGCCCGGCGGCTGGTCCGCCGGCGGCCACGGCTACGTCCTGCCCGCCGTCGCCTCGTACCGCTTCGCCGCCGGCCGCTGCTCCCCCACCGGGCCGCCCTGCCCCGGGGCGCTCGCCCTGGACCGCGGTACGGCACCCGACAGTCTGGTGGCCGCGGAGTGGACCGAACCGGACGGCGACCGGCCCGCGCGGCTGTGGCGGTACGCGTTCGGCACCGACCCGGCGCGGCCCGGGCCGCTCGCCACGGACGGCGCGGGGCGGGTGGAAGCGGTGGAGGCGTACCGCACCCGGGCGGCCGGGATCCGGGGCGTGCTGTCGTACCGGAAGGCCGGGGCGGACCGGCCGTCCTGGTATGTGGGACGGCTGCCCGGTACGCAGGACGGGCACGGCGGGCTGTGGCGGCAGGACACCGAGGGGACCCGGGCGGCCCGCTGCGGCGCCGACGCCTCCGACCGCTGCTGGGCGCGGGACGCGGGCACCCTGTCCTACTGGCGGGAGACCGGCGAGGTGTGGTCGCTGTCGGACCGCATGCTGTTCGCACTGCCCCTGGCCGACCTGGACGGTGCGCTGGACTGACCCGGCCCGCCGGGCGTCGCCACCGCCGCCACCCGGGCGCCGGCGCCGGCTCGGCCGCCGGATCGGGCTCGCCACGACCGGGGGCGCCAAACCGGTCCGGCCCGCCGGGGCCGGACGAGTCCGACGGCGTGCGCCCGGCGCTCCCACCGGCCCGGTCACGCCGCCCGCGCCCGGCATCCGGCAGACCGCCGGCCGGTGCGAACCCCCGCCGGCGGACGTCGACAGACGACACGGCGGGATGATTCCCTGGCCCGCATGAACAGCGTCCCTGTCACCACGTGGTCGCTGGAGCAGACCGCTCCGGCCGACCTCCTTCCCGCCGCCGCCCCCGACGGCGATGTCCGGATCGTCCGCGCCGAGGTGCCCTCCCCCGAGTTCAGCCGGTTCCTGTACGCCTCGGTGGGCGGTGACATCCGCTGGACCGACCGGCTGGGCTGGACGTACGCGCGCTGGCGGGAGTACCTGGAGCGGCCCGGCGTGGAGACCTGGGTGGCGTACGACCGGGGCACCCCGGCCGGCTATGTGGAGATGGAGCCGCAGGACGACGGCGCGGTGGAGATCGTCTACTTCGGGCTGGTCCCCGCCTTCCGGGGCCGGCGCATCGGCGGTCATCTGCTCGCGTACGGCGCGGCCCGCGCCTGGGACCTGGCCGAGCGGTGGCCGGGGCGGGCGCCGACCAAGCGGGTGTGGCTGCACACGTGCAGCAAGGACGGCGAGCACGCGATGGACAACTACCTGCGCCGGGGCTTCAAGTTGTTCGACACCAAGGTGGAGCTGGAACCGGACGTGGCCACTCCGGGGCCGTGGCCCGGGGCCTACCCCGCCTGACCTGCCGGGACAAGCCTCCCGGCACCACATGTGAGCGACACCACTCTCGTTTCACATAGCGGGACAACTACGTCCGGATGATGGACGAAGCTGGACTGTGTCCAGATCGCCGTGACACGCTTCCGTCATGTCCGGAACTGGAGTTGCCTTGGTGAGTCGGCGGCACGTCGACCTCGGCCGCATGTCCAGCGCCATCTGTCCGGCGAGCTGACGCCTCCAGCACCGCCGCGCAACCCGTCCCCCCGCCTCCCGCGCAAAGCCGCGCACGCCTGCCCGCGTGCGCGCATCGGCGCAGGTCAGAGCTGATTCCCACCGGTCCCGAAGGACGTAGAACCATGGCCGCCACCCCACCGAACCCCGCCGCCTCCGCGCCCCGCCGCAAGGTGAGCCGTCACCGCGGCGAGGGCCAGTGGGCCGCTGGCCATTTCACGCCGCTCAACGGCAACGAACAGTTCAAGAAGGACGACGACGGTCTCAATGTGCGGACACGCATTGAGACGATTTACTCCAAGCGCGGCTTCGACTCCATCGATCCGAACGACCTGCGCGGCCGGATGCGCTGGTGGGGGCTGTACACCCAGCGCAAGCCCGGGATCGACGGCGGCAAGACCGCGATCCTGGAGCCGGAGGAGCTGGACGACAGCTACTTCATGCTGCGCGTCCGCATCGACGGCGGGGCCCTGACCACCCGGCAGCTGCGGGTGATCGGCGAGATCTCGCAGGAGTTCGCGCGCGGCACCGCGGACATCACCGACCGGCAGAACGTCCAGTACCACTGGATCCGGATCGAGGACGTGCCCGAGATCTGGGACCGGCTGGAGGGCGTGGGCCTGTCCACCGTGACCGCCTGCGGCGACACCCCGCGCGTGATGATCGGCTCACCGGTGGCGGGCATCGCCGAGGACGAGATCATCGACGCCACCCCGGCGCTGGAGGAGATGAAGCGCCGCGTCCTGGACAACAAGGCGTACTCCAACCTCCCCCGCAAGTTCAAGACGGCCATCTCGGGTTCGCCGCTGCTGGACGTGGTGCACGAGATCAACGACGTCGCGTTCGTCGGCGTGCGCCACCCCGAGCACGGACCGGGCTTCGACGTGTGGGTCGGCGGCGGCCTGTCGACCAACCCCAAGCTCGGTGTGCGGCTGGGCGCCTGGGTCCCGATCGAGGAGGTCCCGGACGTCTACGAGGGCGTCATCTCGATCTTCCGCGACTACGGCTACCGCCGGCTGCGCAACCGGGCCCGCCTGAAGTTCCTCGTCGCCGACTGGGGCGCGGAGAAGTTCCGGCAGGTGCTGGAGGACGAGTACCTGGGCGGGCGCAGGCTCGTCGACGGGCCCGCGCCCGAGCAGCCCGTCCAGCAGTGGCGCGACCACATCGGTGTGCACCGGCAGAAGGACGGCCGGTTCTACGTCGGTTTCGCGCCGCGGGTCGGCCGGGTCGACGGGGCCACGCTGACGAAGGTCGCCGACCTCGCCGAGGCACACGGCTCGGGCCGGGTGCGCACCACCGTCGAGCAGAAGATGATCATTCTCGACGTCGAGCAGGACCGGGTCGACTCGCTGGTGGAGGGCCTGGAGGCGCTGGACCTCACCGCCCGGCCGTCCTCCTTCCGGCGCGGCACCATGGCCTGCACCGGCATCGAGTTCTGCAAGCTCGCCATCGTGGAGACCAAGCAGCGCGGCTCCCAGCTGATCGACGAACTGGAGCGCCGCCTGCCGGACTTCGACGAGCCGCTCACCATCAACCTCAACGGCTGCCCGAACGCCTGCGCCCGCATCCAGGTCGCGGACATCGGTCTCAAGGGCCAGCTGGTCCTGAACGACCGGGGCGAGCAGGTCGAGGGCTACCAGGTGCACTTGGGCGGCGCCCTCGGCCTGGAGGCGGGCTTCGGCCGCAAGGTGCGCGGGCTGAAGGTGACGTCCGAGGAACTGCCCGACTACATCGAGCGGGTGCTGAAGCGCTTCCAGGCGGAACGCGAGGACGGCGAACGCTTCGCGGCGTGGGTGGCGCGTGCTTCCGAGGAGGCGCTGTCGTGAGCGAGCGGGCGGCGCCCTTCCACTGCCCCTATTGCGGCGACGAGGACCTGCGCCCGAGCGGCGAGGGTCACGGCGCCTGGGAATGCGGGGCGTGCAACCGCGCATTCCAGCTGAAGTTCCTGGGACTGCTGGCCCGGGGCGTTCAGCGAGCCGACAACGGAGGGGACGAGCGGATATGACGACGACTCAGGACGAGCGGTCCACCGAGGAGTGGAAGGCGCTCGCCGAGCAGGCGGGCCGTGAGCTGGAGGACGCCTCCGCGCTGGAGATCCTCCGGTGGGCGGTGGACACCTTCGGCGACGGGTTCTGCGTCACCTCCTCCATGGAGGACGCCGTGGTCGCCCATCTCGCCTCGCGCGTACGCAAGGGCGTGGACGTCGTCTTCCTGGACACCGGCTACCACTTCCCGGAGACCATCGGTACCCGGGACGCGGTCGAGGCCGTGATGGACGTCAACGTCATCACCCTCACCCCGCGGCAGACGGTCGCCGAGCAGGACGCCGAGTACGGCGCGAGACTGCACGACCGCGACCCCGACCTGTGCTGCAGGCTGCGCAAGGTCAAGCCCCTCGAAGAGGGCCTGGCGAACTACCGGGCGTGGGCGACGGGCCTGCGCCGCGACGAGTCCCCGACCCGGGCGAACACCCCCGTCGTCGGCTGGGACGAGAAGCGGCAGAAGGTCAAGGTCTCCCCCATCGCCCGCTGGACCCAGGACGACGTGGACGCGTACATCGCCGAACACGGCGTGCTGGCCAACCCGTTGCTGATGGACGGTTACGCGTCCATCGGCTGCGCCCCGTGCACCCGCCGGGTCCTTAAGGGCGAGGACGCGCGCGCCGGCCGCTGGGCCGGACGCGCCAAGACCGAGTGCGGACTGCACGGATGACGAACGACTCGATTCAGGAGAACGACGTGACGACCGGAGCCACCGTCTGGCTCACGGGTCTGCCGAGCGCCGGCAAGACCACCATCGCCTACGAGCTGGCGGGCCGGCTGCGTGCCGAGGGCCACCGCGTCGAGGTGCTCGACGGCGACGAGATCCGCGAGTTCATCTCGGCCGGCCTCGGTTTCTCCCGGGAGGACCGGCACACCAACGTCCAGCGCATCGGCTTCGTCGCCGAACTGCTCGCCCGCAACGGCGTCAAGGCCCTGGTGCCGGTGATCGCGCCGTACGCGGACAGCCGGGAGGCGGTACGCAAGCGGCACGAGGAGAACGGGACGCCGTATCTGGAGATCCATGTGGCGACCCCCGTCGACGTGTGCAGCGTGCGCGATGTGAAGGGGCTGTACGCCAAGCAGGCCGCGGGCGAGCTGACCGGGCTCACCGGGGTCGACGACCCGTACGAGGAGCCCGAGACGCCTGATCTGCGGATCGAGTCGCAGCACCAGACGGTCCAGGAGTCCGCGGCGTCGGTGTACGCGCTGCTGAGCGAGAGGGGACTGGCATGACCACGGTCGCCAAGGCGGAGGACGGCACGGAGAGCCCGTACGCCCTGTCGCACCTGGACGCGCTGGAGTCCGAGGCGGTGCACATCTTCCGCGAGGTGGCGGGCGAGTTCGAGAACCCGGTGATCCTGTTCTCCGGCGGCAAGGACTCCATCGTCATGCTGCACCTCGCGCTGAAGGCGTTCGCCCCGGCCGCGGTCCCCTTCTCGCTGCTGCACGTGGACACGGGACACAACTTCCCGGAGGTCCTCGAGTACCGGGACCGCGTGGCCGCCGCACACGGGCTGCGCCTCCATGTGGCCTCCGTCCAGGACTACATCGACCGCGGTGTGCTCAGGGAACGTCCCGACGGCACCCGCAACCCGCTGCAGACCCTGCCGCTGACGGAGAAGATCCAGAGCGAGAGGTTCGACGCCGTGTTCGGCGGCGGGCGCCGGGACGAGGAGAAGGCCCGCGCCAAGGAGCGCGTCTTCTCCCTGCGCGACGAGTTCTCCCAGTGGGACCCGCGCCGCCAGCGCCCCGAGCTGTGGAACCTGTACAACGGCCGGCACGCCCCCGGCGAGCACGTGCGGGTCTTCCCGCTGTCCAACTGGACCGAGCTGGACGTGTGGCAGTACATCGCCCGCGAGGGCATCGAGCTGCCGCAGATCTACTACGCGCACGAGCGCGAGGTCTTCGAGCGTTCCGGCATGTGGCTGACCGCCGGAGAGTGGGGCGGCCCGAAGGACGGCGAGACGGTGGAGAAGCGGCGGGTGCGCTACCGCACCGTCGGTGACATGTCCTGCACCGGCGCGGTCGACTCCGACGCCGACACGATCGAGAAGGTCATCGCCGAGATCGCCGCGTCCCGGCTGACCGAGCGGGGCGCGACCCGCGCCGACGACAAGCTGTCCGAGGCCGCGATGGAAGACCGCAAGCGCGAGGGGTACTTCTAAGCATGAGCACGACCACGACCGAGGCGCTCTCGGCCACGACCCTGCTGCGGTTCGCCACCGCCGGCTCCGTCGACGACGGCAAGTCCACCCTCGTCGGGCGGCTGCTGCACGACTCCAAGTCGGTCCTCGCCGACCAGCTGGAGGCCGTGGAGCGGGTCTCCGCGAGCCGCGGCCAGGACGGCCCCGACCTCGCCCTCCTCACCGACGGGCTGCGCGCCGAGCGGGAGCAGGGCATCACCATCGATGTCGCCTACCGCTACTTCGCCACGCCCCGGCGCCGGTTCATCCTCGCCGACACCCCCGGCCACGTGCAGTACACCCGGAACATGGTCACCGGGGCCTCCACCGCCGAGCTGACCGTCGTCCTGGTCGACGCCCGCAACGGCGTGGTCGAGCAGACCCGCCGGCACGCCGCCATCGCCGCCCTGCTCCGGGTCCCGCACGTCGTGCTGGCCGTGAACAAGATGGACCTCGTCGGCTATGAGGAGCGCGTCTTCGCGCGGATAGCCGAGGAGTTCACGGCGTACGCGACCGAGCTGGGCGTGCCCGAGGTCACCGCGATCCCGATCTCCGCGCTGGCCGGGGACAACGTGGTGGAGCCGAGCGCGAACATGGACTGGTACGGCGGCCCCACCGTGCTGGAGCACCTGGAGACGGTGCCGGTCAGCCACGACCTGGCGCACTGCCACGCGCGGCTGCCCGTGCAGTACGTGATCCGGCCGCAGAGCGCCGAGCACCCGGACTACCGGGGCTACGCGGGCCAGATCGCGGCCGGCACCTTCCGGGTCGGCGAGGAGGTCACGGTCCTGCCGTCCGGGCGGACCACCCGCGTCGCCGGCATCGACCTGCTGGGCAAGCCGGTCGACGTGGCCTGGACGACCCAGTCGGTGACGATCCTGCTGGCGGACGACATCGACGTCTCGCGCGGCGACCTGATCGTGCCGACGAAGGACGCCCCGCCCACCACCCAGGACGTGGAGGCGACCGTCTGCCATGTCGCCGACGCGCCGCTCACCGTGGGCCACCGGGTCCTGCTCAAGCACGGCACCCGCACGGTCAAGGCGATCGTGAAGGACATTCCGTCCCGGCTCACGCTCGACGACCTGTCCCTGCACCCGCACCCGGGCCGGCTCGTCGCCAACGACATCGGCCGGGTGAAGATCCGTACCGCCGAGCCGCTTCCGGTCGACTCCTACGCCGACTCCCGGCGCACCGGCTCCTTCATCCTGATCGACCCCGCCGACGGCACCACGCTGACCGCGGGCATGGTCGGCGAGTCGTTCGCCGCCCCCGAGCCGGTCAAGGACGAGGCCGACGACGACGGCTGGGACTTCTGACATGAGGACGCCCGACGTCTACTCCACGTTCGCGAAGGAGGGCGGCCGTGTCGGCAGCGGCGCCCTCGGCAGCGGGCAGGGCGGGGTGGCGCGATGTGTGCGCTGACGTACGCGCACCGCTCGCGCGCCCGCTCCCCCCACCCTGCCCCACACGCTCGACTTCGCTCGCCCGCGACGGGATACCCGTCCCGGAAGCGACGAAGACCTCTGCCGAACTCCCGGCCACGACCCGAGAGACCGTGACCGCCGGGCCAACGAGAGGAAACCCTCCCGTGCCTGCCATCCGCTCACCGTTCCTGCGCCGCGGCATAGCCGCGTTCGCCGCTCTCCCCCTGCTCACCCTGGCCGCCTGCGGCTACGGTTCCGAGTCCAAGGACACCGGCACCGCCAAGATCGCCGACGGCGCCGAGAAGACGGACGGGCTCGACTCCGTCAAGATCGGGTACTTCGGCAACCTGACCCACGCCACCGCGCTGGTCGGCGTGCAGAAGGGCTTCTTCCAGAAGGAGCTGGGCGCCACCACGGTCAAGCCCGCCGTCTTCAACGCCGGGCCGTCCGAGATC
Organism: Streptomyces sp. NPDC029296; assembly: GCF_055569255.1. NCBI lineage: Bacteria > Bacillati > Actinomycetota > Actinomycetes > Kitasatosporales > Streptomycetaceae > Streptomyces > Streptomyces sp. NPDC029296. The sequence goes on along the minus strand of NZ_JBVHXT010000024.1, from coordinate 95,444 downwards.
GAGGCCCTGAACTCCGGCTCCATCGACATCGGCTGGATCGGCCCGTCCCCCGCCATCAACGGCTACACCAAGTCCAACGGCAAGAGCCTGAGGATCATCGCGGGTTCGGCCTCCGGCGGGGTGAAGCTGGTCGTCAACCCGAAGAAGATCAAGTCGCTGAAGGACGTCGAGGGCAAGAAGATCGCCACGCCCCAGCTCGGCAACACCCAGGACGTGGCGTTCCTCAACTGGGCCGCCGAACAGGGCTGGAAGGTCGACGCGCAGAGCGGCAAGGGTGACGTCACCGTCGTCCGCACGGACAACAAGATCACCCCGGACGCCTACAAGTCCGGCTCGATCGACGGCGCCTGGGTGCCGGAGCCGACCGCGTCCAAGCTGGTCGCCGAGGGCGCCAAGGTGCTCCTGGACGAGTCGACGCTCTGGCCCGACAAGAAGTTCGTGATCACGAACGTCATCGTGCGGCAGGGCTTCCTGAAGGACCACCCGAAGGCGGTCGAGGCCGTCCTGAAGGCGGCGGTCGAGACCAACAAGTGGATCAACGACCACCCGGACGAGGCGAAGGCCGCCGCGAACAAGCAGCTGGCGGCGGACTCCGGCAAGGCGCTCCCGGCGAAGATCCTCGACCCGGCCTGGCAGTCCGTCCAGTTCACGGACGATCCGCTGGCCGCCACCCTCGAGACCGAGGCCGGGCACGCGGTCAAGGCCGGCCTGCTGGAGAAGCCGGACCTGAAGGGGATCTACGACCTGACGATCCTCAACAAGGTCCTGAAGGCAGAGGGCCGCCCCGCGGTCGACGCCGCCGGCCTCGGCACCAGCTGACGCCCCTCCCCGACGCGTCCCCAGGAGGTGACGACCATGGCCACGACCCTCGCCAAGGCCGACGAGACCGTCGAGTTCGCGGCACGCATTGAGCACGTCTCGAAGTCCTTCGCGACCCCGGCCGGGCAGCAGCTCGTCCTGGACGACATCAGCATCGATGTCGCGCCGGGCGAGTTCGTCACCCTCCTGGGGGCCTCGGGCTGCGGCAAGTCCACGCTGCTGAACCTGGTGGCCGGCCTGGACCGGCCGAGCGCCGGCTCCATCACCACGGACGGCCGCCCCGCCCTGATGTTCCAGGAACACGCCCTGTTCCCCTGGCTGACGGCGGGCAAGAACATCGAACTGGCCCTCAAGCTGCGGGGCGTGCCCAAGCCCGAGCGGCGCGAGAAGGCCGAGGAACTGCTCGAACTGGTCCGGCTGAAGGGCGCCCACGGCAAGCGGGTGCACGAGCTGTCCGGCGGTATGCGCCAGCGGGTGGCGCTGGCCCGCGCGCTGGCCCAGGAGAGCAACATGCTGCTGATGGACGAGCCGTTCGCCGCGCTCGACGCCATCACCCGGGACGTGCTGCACGACGAGCTGACCCGCATCTGGTCGGAGACCGGGCTCTCCGTCCTGTTCGTCACCCACAACGTGCGCGAGGCGGTGCGCCTCGCGCAGCGGGTGGTCCTGCTGTCCTCCCGGCCGGGCCGGATCGCCCGCGAGTGGCGCGTCGGCCTCCCGCAGCCGCGCCGCATCGAGGACGCGCCCGTGGCCGAACTGTCCCTTGAGATAACCGACGTACTGCGTGGGGAGATCCGCCGCCATGGCCAGCACTGAGACGACACCGGTCCAGGACGCCGGGAGCGTCGAGGCCGGCCTGGACGCGCTGGAGACCACGGCCACCGGCCGCCCGCCGCTGCGCGAGACGCTCGTCAACAAGATCCTGCCGCCGGTCGCCGCCATCGCGGTGGTCCTGGTGGTCTGGTACATCCTGTACCCGGTCGTCGACGACCCGACGAAGCTGCCCTCGCCGGGCGCGGTGGGCGGCGCGTTCCGGGACGCCTGGCTCGAGGGCGATCTGCTCGGCTACATCTGGACCAGTGTCTCGCGCGGCCTGCTGGGCTTCGCGTTCGCGCTGGTCATCGGCACCCCGCTGGGTCTGCTGGTGGCCCGGGTGAAGTTCGTGCGCGCGGCCATCGGCCCGATCCTGTCCGGGCTGCAGTCGCTGCCGTCGGTGGCGTGGGTGCCGCCGGCGGTGATCTGGCTGGGCCTGAACAACTCGATGATGTACGCGGTCATCCTGCTCGGTGCCGTGCCCTCCATCGCCAACGGACTGGTCTCCGGCGTGGACCAGGTGCCGCCGCTGTTCCTGCGCGCGGGGCGCACCATGGGCGCCACGGGTGCGAAGGGCGTCTGGTATGTCACCCTGCCGGCCTCGCTGCCCGGCTACGTGGCGGGCCTGAAGCAGGGCTGGGCGTTCTCCTGGCGTTCGCTGATGGCCGCGGAGATCATCGCCCAGTTCCCCGATCTCGGCGTGGGTCTCGGCCAGTTGCTGGAGAACGGCCGCACCGCCAGCGACATGGCGATGGTGTTCGAGGCGATCCTGCTCATCCTGTTCGTCGGCATCGCCATCGACCTGCTGATCTTCAGTCCGCTGGAGCGGTGGGTGCTGCGCAGCCGCGGTCTGCTGGTGAAGAGCTGACGTCTCGTGCGCACCAGGCCCGTTCTCCTCGTCATCGCCCACGGCAGCCGTGACCCGCGGCACGCGGCGACCGTGCACTCCCTCGTGGAGCGGGTACGGTCGCTGCGGCCCGGGCTGCGCGTGGAGACCGGCTTCCTGGACTTCAACGTCCCGTCGGTGCACGGGGTGCTGCGGTCGCTGGCGGCGGAGGGCGTCCGGGACGTCGTCGCCCTGCCGCTGCTGCTGACCCGCGCGTTCCACGCCAAGGCCGACATCCCGGCCGTGCTGCGGGACGCCCCGGCGCGGCTGCGGATCCGGCAGGCGGAGGTGCTCGGCCCGTCGCCGCTGCTGCTGTCCGCGCTGGAACGGCGGCTGTACGAGGCGGGGCTCGCGCCCGCCGACAAGTCCTCGACCGGGGTCGTGCTGGCCTCGGCGGGGTCGTCCGACCCGGAGGCGATCGCAGTGATCGCGGCAATCGCGCGGGAGTGGCGGCACACCGGTTGGTGCGCCGTGCGGCCTGCGTTCGCCTCCGCCTCCCTGCCCCGCACCGAGGACGCGGTGCGGGAACTGCGGCGCCTGGGCTGCGAGCGGGTCGCCGTGGCGCCGTACGTACTGGCCCCCGGCTTCCTGCCGGACCGCATCGCGCGCGGCGCGGCGGAGGCCGACGTGCGCGCCGAGGTGCTGGGCGCGGCCCCCGAGGTCGCCCGTCTCCTGCTGGAGCGCTACGACCGGGCCCGGCGGCCGGCTTTGGCGGCGCTCGGCGCGTGACCGGGGGCGTGTCGGCCCCGGCCGCGTTCCGCGGGCGGGCCGTGGGCCGGTCGGTGTCTCGGGCATCTCGCGTGGCGCCCTCGGACCCGCCGGTACGACGGCGCCCGGCTCCCTGACACCGGCCGGCGGCGCCCGTCCGCCGGCCGCGGGCGGTCAGAGGTCGAGGGCGTGCAGGAGGTGCCGGGTGTAGTCGAGGCTGGCGGTGCCGGCCGAGGCCGCGATGGCGATCGTCTCCAGCGCGGAGCGGATCCGGCCGCGGTTGGGCGGCAGGCCGTCCTCGGCGGACTGCGCCAGCTGCTCCTGGATGGTCTCGCCGCTGCTGACGAGCCCGGGGTACTCGGCGCGCAGCGCCTCGGTGAGCCGGTCGGCGGCCTCCATCAGGGTCTCCAGGTCCGGGGTGGTGCGGTCGCCGAAGCGGGCCGGGCCGTTGACGTTTCCGAAGTTGTAGGTGCTCATGTCCTGTCCTCGCTCGCGGGCCGGAGGAGCCGTCGGGTGGCCGGCGCCGCAGATGTCGCCGATGGCGTGGGTGTGCGTGCCGCCGGCCCCGTACGGCCGTGTCGTGGGAACGGTGCCGAGGCCGGCGGGTGGTGGGTAAGTTGGCGTGTTTTCACCGGTCCGGGGCGGCCTCGGTGGCCGGCTCCGGAGGCGTACACGGTCCGTTCGGGCGGAGCCGCGGGTCGGGCTGGGCCGGAAATTGCCACCCGTCCGGGTGACCGGTGCGCGTTGACCCTCCCTGCTGGTGCCGGTGCGGGAAAGGGCGTACCGCGCGCGGGTGCCCGGTGGCCGGGTCACGCCGTCCTCGCGGTGGCGCGGCGCCGCCGGTAATGGCCTGCTCCTCACCCTGATCCGCCCCTTCCGGCCTTCCGTGGGCTTCACCCTAGGAACAGCCTGACGGGTTTGTCGCGCGCTTCGGCGAGCCGGGCCCACGGGGGGCGGGTGTGTGGTATCGGCGGCCGCGGTCCGGCGTTCCCCTGTGACGTCGGACCGCGGCGGCGTCTGGTTCTGCGCCGGCCGCGGCTCCGGTGTCACCGGCCGACACGCCGAGGGACGATTATCGGCCAACTCCCGTCCGTGCGACCGCGACACGGGGGCCCGCGCCGGCCGGAACGGAGATCGCCCGTCGGCCGCCCGGGGTCCTACCGTGCGCGGTGCCCGGGCAGTTCGGCCTCGATGAGGTCCGCCGCCCGCCGGGTGCCGCCCTCCCGGGCCGTCTCCGCCTGGATCTCCTCGAGCCGGCGTGCGACCTCGGGGTCGTCCACCAGGGCGAGGGCCGCCTCGCGGAGCCGGCCGGCGGTGGCCTCCTCGGTCGCCAGCTTCCGGGCGACTCCGAGCCCCTGGAGCATGTCGGCGTTGCCGAACTGGTCGACGGCCTGCGGTACGGCGATCATGGGCGTCGCCGTGGCCAGCCCCTCCTGGCTGCCGCCGGCGCCCGCGTGGGTGACGAACAGGTCGGCTTGGCGCAGGATCGCGAGCTGCGGCACCCAGTCGCGCACCTCCACGGTGTCCGGCACCTCTCCCAGGTCGGCGCGGGTCACATGCCGGCCGACCTGGAGGACGACGTGCCAGCCGGGCAGGTCCCCGAAGGCGCGGACGCACTCCCGGTAGAAGGCGGGCTGCCTGGTGAAGGCCGAACCGAGCGACACCAGGACGACCTTGTCCGCGCCGGCGGGCCGTTGCCAGTCGCCCTGGTCGGCGCGGTCGCCCTGGCAGGCGCCGACGAAGGTGTGGACGCGTTCGTCGACCCGGTCGGCGTGCGGCTGGAGCGCCTTCGGCATGAGGACCAGGGAGCGTGCCGGGCGGCCGGTGAACGGGTCCGGGTGCTCGGTGATCCCGTTCTCCGCCAGCCATGCCCCGAACCGGGCGTAATACGCCTTGCCGCGCTCGGTCTGCCGGGGTTCGCGCCACATCGGCTCGGCGACCTCCTCCTCGTAGCCCTCCCAGGCGACGAGGTTCGGGGAGAGGGAGATCGCCGGGACGCCCCAGCGGTGGGCGAGGACGCGGGCCGGATAGGAGGTGATGTCGTGCAGGACGAGGTCGGGTGTGTCGTCGGCGTAGGCCTCGACGAGCTGCGGGAGCGCCTGGATCGCGTCGTCCAGGAACGGCTCGACGTTGTCCAGCAGGGTGCTCCCCCACGCCTCCGGGTCGGCGTCGGGGCCGGGCAGGGTGGAGTGGTACGGGACGGGCCGGGCGCCGGTGGCGGCGACCTTGCCGGCGAAGACCGGCGGAATGGCGTACGTGACCCGGTGGCCGCGGGTGACCAGTTCACGGATCACCTCCAGGCTGGGGTTCACATGGCCGTGGGCGGCGACGGAGAACATGGCGATGTGCGCGGGGGTGGTCTCTGGGGTCATGCCACCGACCCTAGGCGAGACGATACGTCTCGTCTAACGCATTTTCCGCGCACCGCCGCGCGGCGGGGGCCGGTCGCTCAGCGCTGGTAGCGGGCCAGCACCAGGTTCCCGTCCCGTTCCAGGCGGCGGCGCAGTGCAGCGAGGGTGATGGCGCCGCTGTAGTACTCCTGGTAGGCCGGGGTGGCGACCTTGTCCTTCCACTCCGGGTAGCCGCGCACCGACTGCGCCGGTGCCGGGCGGAGCCGGGCCGCGAGGGCGGTGCCGGTGGCCCAGCCGTGCCGTGCGGTGTGCAGGGCCGGGTCCTTCAGGGCCTCGGTGCCGGTGGGCAGCATCCAGTCGCCGAGGGCGAGGCATACCATGTTCGCCGGCCGCAGCAGGAAGTCGATGAAGGCGACGGCCTCCTTCTTGTGCGGGCAGTCGGCGGCGACGGACAGCGTCTGCGGGCTGACGCCCTGGGTGAGCCCGCCGGCGCCCGCCGGGGCGGGCAGCACCTGCCAGTGGAATCCCTCGGGGGCCTGCCGCGCGATCTGCTGACGGTAGGAGAAGCCCAGCGGGACCATCGCGTACCGGCCGCCGAAGAGGCCGGGCAGGGTGTCGGAGCCCCCGCTGCCGAGCGTCGAGGCGGGGGCGCTGCGGTCGACGGCGACCTGGTCGTGGATGGTCCGTGCCACCACCGCGTCCCCGGCCGTGAACCGCACGCCGACCTTGCCGTCCGCACCCCGGTGGAAGAGCCGGCCGCCCGCCGAAAGGGACAGGTTGAGCGTGGCGGAGACGGGTTCCTTCAGCGGCCAGGCCACGCCGTACCGCCCGGGCCCGCTGAGCTTCTTCGCGACCTGCCGGAACTCCGCCCAGCTCCAGGGGTGTTCGGGTGTCGGTATGCGCACCCCGGCCGCGCGCAGCCGGTCGGCGTCGGCGATCAGCACCCGGGGTTCCTGGAGGAACGGCACGCCGTAGACACCGCGGCCGAAGGCGGCCGTTCGCCAGCTGTCGCGCGGGATGTCGGCGGTGAGCCGGGCGGGGAGCAGGCCGGTCAGGTCGGCGAGGTAGCCGCCGTAGGCGAAGTCGGCGAGGTCGTCGGAGGCGTCGTGGATGACGTCCGGGGCCTCGCCGCCCTCGAAGGAGGTGAGCAGTTGGTCGTGCACGCCGTCCCAGCTGCCCTGGACGTACTCGACCCGGACGTCCGGGTGGGTGGCGTTCCACTCCCGCACCAGCTTCTTGGTGGCGGCGACGGACTCCGGCTGCCAGGCCAGGGACTGGAAGCGCAGGGTGATCCGGCCGCCGTCCGCGGGGCCGCCCGGGGAGCAGCCCGCGAGGAGGAGCAGGAGCACGGCGAGCGCCAGGGTGATCCGGGTCCGCATCAGTTCTTCACCGCCCCGGCGAGCAGGCCGCTGGTGATCCGGCGCTGGACCAGTGCGAAGAACGCGAGGGAGGGAAGGGTGGCGAGGAACGCGGCGGCGGCCAGCGGGCCGAGGTCGGCCACGCCCTCGGCGCCGATGAAGTGGGTGAGGACGACCGGCAGGGTCTGCCGCCGCGGGCTCTTGAGCAGCACCAGGGCGAAGAAGAACTCGTTCCACGCGGTGACGAAGGCGAACAGGGCCGTCGCCGCGATGCCCGGCGCGAGCAGGGGTGCCGTGACCGACATCAGCGTCCGGAGCCGTCCGGCCCCGTCGACGGCCGCCGCCTCCTCCAGCTCGGCGGGGACCGCGCGGACGTGACCGGCGAGCATCCACAGCGCGAACGGCAGCGACCACACCACGTAGACCAGCACCAGTCCGGTCAGGGAGTCGATCAGCCGCAGCCGCTTCAGCACCAGGAACAGCGGGATGATCAGCAGGACGAAGGGGAACGCCTGGCTGACCACCACCCAGCCCGTGGCGGCCCGGGCGGCCCGGGTGCGGTGGCGGGCCATGACGTAGGCCATCGGGGTGGCGATCAGTACGGCGACGGCGGCGGTGGCGAGCGCCACGAGCAGGGAGTTGAGGGCGGCGTGCGCGAGCGGCTGCTCGGCGAAGGCCTGCCGGACGTTGGCCAGGGTGGGGTGGCGCGGGATCCAGGCGGGGTGCGGACCGCCCAGCTCGCGCGGGGACTTCAGCGCGGTGGACAGCAGCCACAGCAGCGGGAAGGCGAGGAACAGGAGGTAGGCGAGCAGGGCGGTGTACTGGCCGGCGCGGGCGGCGCGGCGGGCCTTCGGGGTGCGCGCGGTCCTCACGCGTCCTCACCGCCGCGCAGCCGGCCGGCCAGGAACACCGCGAGCAGGAGGGAGACCACGGCGACGAGCACGCAGCCCATGGCCGCCGCGTAACCGAACTGGCCGTAGCGGAAGGCCTCTTCGTAGGCGAAGAGCATGGGCAGCCGGGTCTTGCCGCCGGGTCCGCCACCGGTGAGGACGTAGACCAGGGCGAAGGAGTTGAGGTTCCAGATCAGGTTGAGCGCGGTGACGGCGAGGGCCACGGGTCTGAGCGCGGGCCAGGTGACCGTGCGGAAGCGGCGCCAGGCGCCCGCGCCGTCGACCGCCGCCGCCTCGTGGAGTTCGCGCGGGACGTTCTGCAGTCCGGCGAGCAGGGCGACCGTGGTCTGCGGCAGGCCCGCCCAGACGCCGACGACGATCACCGCGGGCAGCGCGGTGGCCAGACCGCTCAGCCAGACCCGGCCGTCCCCGAGGCCGAGGTCGCGCAGGGTCTCGTTCAGGACGCCCGCGTCCGGGTTGTAGACGAGCCGCCACATGATGCCGACGACGACCTCGGGCATCGCCCAGGGCACGATCGCGAGGGTGCGGGCCAGGCCGCGCAGCCGTAAGTCCTGGTTCAGCAGCAGGGCCAGGCCGAGCGCCAGCAGGAACTGGGGGAGGGTCACGCCCACCGCCCAGACCAGGCCGATGCGGAAGGACTCCCAGAACAGGGTGTCGTGCAGCAGGTCCCGGAAGTTGAGGGCACCGATCCACCGGGTGGCGGTGGTCCGGCCGGACTGGGCGTCGGTGAAGGCCAGCAGGATGCCGTAGAGCAGCGGGCCGACGCTGAGCAGGAGGATCGGCAGGAGGGCGGGCAGGACCAGGAACCAGGCGCCGCGGCCGGCGGTCCGCAGCCTGGCGCGGGCATGCGCTTCGGCCACCTCTGTCACGGAATCAGCCCCTTTGCCTGCTCCGATTGGCGTGTTCATGGTCGTGAAGGCCCGTTACCCCGTCAAGGGCCCGTGCACCACCGCCGACCTGTGCGGATGCGAGACTGGCCGGGAACCGGACGGTCACGGCACGGGACGACGGCACGGAGGCGGGACGATGGACGAGGCACGCGCGCGGGACGTACTGGCCGCGGCGGGGGTGCTGCGGGGACCGGCCGGGGACGCGCGGCTGATGGCCCTCGGCGAGAACGCGGTGTTCGCCGCCGGCGGCCTGGTGGTGAAGGTCGGCCGGGACGCCGAGCTGCTGGCGCGGGCCGGGCGCGAACTGGCCGTCGCCGGCTGGCTGGCCGAGGCGGGCGTGCCGGCGGTGCGGGCGGCCGAGCCGGAGCCGCTGCTGGTGGACGGCCACCCGGTGACCGTGTGGCACCGGCTGCCGGATCCCGTGCGGCCCGCCGAGCCCCGGGACCTGGCCGCGCTGCTGCGCGTCGTGCACACCCTGCCCGCTCCCCCGTTCACGCTGCCGCCCCGCGATCTGCTGAGCGGTGTGGAGCGCTGGCTGCGGCTCGCGGGCGACGCGATCGACCCGGAGGACGCGGCCTGTCTCCGCGTGCGCCGCGACGACTTCGCGGCCCGGGCGGCGGCGCTGACGCCCCGTCTGCCGCCGGGGCCGATCCACGGCGACGCACTGACCCGCAATGTGCACGTCGGGCCGGACGGACCGGTCCTGGTGGACCTGGAGACCTTCTCCGCCGATCTGCGCGAACACGACCTGGTGGTCATGGCCCTCTCCCGCGACCGGTACGGGCTGCCCGCCAAGGCGTACGACTCCTTCACCGACACCTACGGCTGGGACGTGCGCGAGTGGGACGGCTGCGCGGTGCTGCGCGGCGCCCGGGAGACGGCGAGCTGCGCGTGGGTGGCCCAGCACGCCCCGTCCAACCCGAAGGCCCTGGCCGAGTTCCGGCGCCGGGTGGCATCGCTGCGGGACGGGGACGAGACCGTGCGGTGGTATCCGTTCTGACCGGGTGCCGCGCCCCGAAGGGGTGCGGGGGCCGACGCGACCGGCGGCGGCGCACCCGCTACGCGCGCCGGCCCTCGGTCGGCTCCCGCAACGGCCACGCCCCGTCCACCACCGCGTCCGTCTCGCCCTTGCGCCGCAGGAACGCCTGGAAGTCCGCCGCCCACCGCGCGTACCACTGGATCTGGCACCGGTGCAGTTCGGCCGGGCCGAGGGCCGCGATCTTCGGGTGGCGGTCGGCTATCGCGGACGCGAGCCGCGCCGCGGCCAGGGCGTCGGCGGTGGCGTCGTGGGCCGCGCCCAGGACTATGCCGTACTCGCCGCAGACCGCCTCCAGGTTCCGCTTGCCCCGGCGGTAGCGGTCGACCCAGCGGTCGATGGTGTACGGGTCGACGACCGGGGCGGGGGCGGCGCCGCCCAGCCGCTCGGCCAGGGACGGCAGGCCGTGCCGGCGCAGTTCGGCGGAGAGCAGGGTGAGGTCGAAGGCCGCGTTGTAGGCGACGACCGGGACGCCCGTCTTCCAGTAACCGGCCAGGACGTCCGCGATGGCGTCGGCCACCTGGTCGGCCGGGCGGCCCTCGGCCGCCGCGCGTGCGGTGCTGATGCCGTGGACCGCGACCGCGTCGGCCGGGATCTCGACGCCCGGATCGGCCAGCCACTCCCGGCGGCCGAGGGGCTCGCCGGCCCTGACCTCGATCACGGCACCCGTGACGATACGCGCCTCGCGCGGATCGGTCCCGGTCGTCTCCAGGTCGAAGCCGATCAGCAGCTCCCGGTGCCAGCCCATGGGCGGCCCCCCTTCTTGGTGGTGCTTTCCCCCAGTGCCTCCACCATCGCACGCGGCACTGACAATCCGCCGACGGCCGTCCGTCGGCGGGTGCCGACGGGTCAGGACACCGGGCGCGAATCCACCCAAGCCAGCTCGAATTCCTCGCGGTATGTCGGGAAAAGACCGGATTCTCCGACGTCGTCCGACGTGACCAGCCGGCTGCCGTTGCGCAGCACGAGCACCGGCGACTCCATCCCGCGCGCCCCGCGCAGATAGGACTGGACGACGGCGACACCGTCCGCGCCGTCGCCGTCCACCAGGTAGGCGGTGAAGCGGGGCGTCTCGTCGTACACCTGGATCTCGAACGCGCCCGGGTCGCGCAGCCGGGACCGCACCCGGCGCATGTGCAGGATGTTCATCTCGACCGAGCGGCTCAGTTCGCCCCGTTTCATCCCCAGTTCGCGTTCGCGGCGCTTGACCGAGCTGGAGGCCGGGTTGAGGAAGAGCAGGCGCACCCGGCAGCCGGACTCGGCGAGCCGGAGCAGGCGGCGCCCGGAGAAGTTCTGCACCAGCAGGTTGAGGCCGATGCCGATGGCGTCGAGCCGGCGGGCGCCGCCGAAGATGTCCTCGGCCGGGAACTGGCGCATCAGCCGCACCCGGTCGGAGTGGACCGCGACGACGTCCGCGTACCGGTCGCCGACCAGGTCCTCGACCGCGTCCACGGGCAGCCGGCGGGCCGAGGGCACGTCCCCGCCCGCGCCGAGCATCTCCAGCAGCCGGGCGGAGGCCCGCTCGGCCTGGCCGAGCACCGCCTCGGACAGGGCCCGGTTGCGGGAGACGACGTTGCGGGTCACCTCCAGCTCGTCCAGGGCGAGTTCGAGGTCCCGGCGCTCGTCGAAGTACGGCTCGAAGCACGGCCAGTGCTGCACCACCAGCTCGCGCAGCTGGGGCAGGGTGAGGAAGCTGAGCACGTTGTCGTCGGCCGGGTCGAGCAGATAGCCCTTGCGGCGGCTGACCTCGCGGACGGCGACCGCGCGCTGCACCCACTCCTGTCCGGCCGGGCCGGCCGCGGCCACCACCCACTCGTCGCCGTGGACGGGTTCGTAGACGGGCCGCAGCACGGCGGCCACGACCGAGCGCAGCCGCTGTTCGACGAGGTTCAGCCAGATGTAGGCCCGGCCCGCCCGCTGGGCGCGGGTGCGCACCTCGCGCCAGGCGTCGGCGTCCCAGTCCAGCTCCGGCCCGATGGACCCCGCGTCCATCGGCCGCGCCAGGGACACCGCGCCGGGCGGGACGTCTGCGGAGTTCCCCTCGTGACCCTCGTCACCAGGAGGCAGCTCCAGCCCTCCCGAGCCCACCCGTGCACCGCCTTCCGCTCCCGGGCCTTCCCATCTCAACGATCAAGGAAGCCTACTCCGCGAGCGGTCGGCGGTGCAGCCGGATGGACAGGTCGGTGTCCCGGCCGCTTGGCTCAACTGCGCCATCGCCAGTGGCCGTTCCGCCATGCCGGTTCCTCGGGAGTGAGCGGATTCATAGCCGTGACGTCCCCGGGGGCGAGGGAGAAGCCCTGCCGGTGCGCGGGCAGGGGCCGGGCCGGGCTGCTGGTCCTCGTCCCGGGCGATGTGCCGGAAGCCGGCGTCCCCCGGGGCACGAGGCGGATGGCGGTGCGCCTCCTCACGCACGTCTTCCCCCTGCTCCCCCTGCTCCCCCCCTGCTCCCCCTTGTTTCTCCCGGAGTACGTCTTCGCCCCGCTGATTCGGCGCGTGGCGGGTACCTGAACCGCCGCACGCACTGGTCACCTCGCGAGAAGGCGGGTGGACGACGGGAGGTTGGCTCACTTTCGGACGAGACTCGGGGCCGACCCGGCCCCAGGCGGACGGCACACCTGGGAGAGTCGTATCCATGCAGGTCTGGCCTGGAGAGGCGTATCCGCTCGGCGCCACCTATGACGGCGCCGGAACCAACTTCGCGGTCTTCACGGAGGCCGCGGACCGAGTAGAGCTGTGTCTGCTGCACGACGACGGCTCGGAGACGGCGGTGGAACTGCGCGAGAGCGACGCGTTCGTGCGGCACGCGTACCTGCCGGGCGTGATGCCGGGGCAGCGGTACGGGTTCCGGGTGCACGGCCCGTACGACCCCGGGCGCGGGCTGCGCTGCAACGCGTCGAAGCTGCTGCTCGACCCGTACGCGAAGGCGGTCAGCGGGTCGATCCGGTGGGGCGAGGAGGTCTACGGCTACCACTTCGGGGAGCCGGAGCGGCGCAACGACCTGGACTCGGCGCCGCACACCATGACGTCGGTGGTGATCAACCCGTACTTCGACTGGGGCGACGACCGCCCGCCGCGCACCGAGTACCACCACACGGTGATCTACGAGGCCCACGTCAAGGGCCTGACCATGCGTCACCCGGGACTGCCGGAGGAACTGCGCGGCACCTACGCGGGGCTCGCCCATCCGGCGGTCATCGAACACCTGACCAAGCTGGGGGTGACGGCGCTCGAACTGATGCCCGTGCACCAGTTCGTGAACGACCACCGGCTGGTCGACATGGGCCTGAACAACTACTGGGGCTACAACACCATCGGCTTCTTCGCCCCGCACAACGCGTACGCCTCCTGGGGCGACCGCGGCCAGCAGGTGCTGGAGTTCAAGTCGGCGGTCCGGGCGCTGCACGAGGCCGGGATCGAGGTCATCCTGGACGTGGTCTACAACCACACCGCCGAGGGCAACCATCTGGGCCCGACGCTGTCCTTCAAGGGCATCGACAACCCGTCGTACTACCGGCTCACCGACGATCCGCGCTACTACATGGACACCACGGGCACCGGGAACTCGCTGCTGATGCGATCCCCGCACGTGCTCCAGCTGATCATGGACTCGCTGCGGTACTGGGTCACCGAGATGCACGTCGACGGCTTCCGCTTCGACCTGGCGGCCACCCTGGCCCGGCAGTTCCACGAGGTGGACCGGCTGTCGTCGTTCTTCGACCTGGTGCAGCAGGACCCGGTGGTCTCCCAGGTGAAGCTGATCGCCGAACCGTGGGACGTGGGCGAGGGCGGCTACCAGGTGGGCAACTTCCCGCCGCTGTGGACCGAGTGGAACGGCAAGTACCGGGACACCGTCCGGGACCTGTGGCGGGGCGAGCCGCGCGCGCTGGCCGACTTCGCCTCCCGGCTGACCGGCTCCTCCGACCTCTACCAGGACGACGGCCGGCGCCCGCTGGCCTCCATCAACTTCGTCACCTGCCACGACGGTTTCACGCTGCACGACCTGGTGGCCTACAACGACAAACACAACGACGCCAACGGCGAGGACAACCGGGACGGCGAGAGCCACAACCGGTCCTGGAACTGCGGAACGGAGGGCGACACCGACGACCCGGAGGTGCTGGGGCTGCGCGCCCGGCAGATGCGGAATCTCATCGCCACGCTGATGCTGTCCCAGGGCGTGCCGATGATCAGCCACGGGGACGAGTTCGCGCGCACCCAGCGCGGCAACAACAACGCCTACTGCCAGGACAACGAGCTGTCGTGGATCGACTGGCCGGAGGAGGACGGCGCGCTGCTGGAGTTCACGCGCGCGATGGTGTGGCTGCGCCGGGACCACCCGGTCCTGCGGCGGCGCCGCTTCTTCCACGGCCGCCCGGTGGAGGGCGAGGGCACCCACGACGAGCTGTCCGACATCGCCTGGTTCACCCCCGAGGGCGCCGAGATGACCCAGCGGGACTGGAACTCGGCGCAGGCGTCGGCGCTGACGGTGTTCCTGAACGGCAACGCCATCTCCGAGCCCGGCCCGCGCGGGGAGCGCATCACCGACGACTCCTTCCTGCTGATGTTCAACGCCTCTCCCGAGCCGCTGGACTTCGTGGTGCCGGTCGACCACGGCCGGCAGTGGCAGGTGGTGGTGGACACGGCCCGCCCGGACGCGGTGGAGCCGGGCACGGGCGACAAGGTCGCGGCCGGGGACCGCGTCACCCTGCCGGACCGCAGCCTGACGGTGCTGCGGGGCCCGGCGGAGTGAGCGCGCGGCGGAGTGGGCACGCGGCCTCCTGGCGGGGCCGCGTGTCCGCTCACGCGCGCGTGGAGCGCGTTTCCGGGCTCGCCCGCGTACGTCGTCGGGCGCACCGCCAGGGCGAGGACGAACGCGAGCCCGGCCGCCGTGCTCGCGGCGGCGAAGGCCGCGGCGGGGCCGTGCGACTCCGCGAGGCGTCCGGTGACGGCGACGGCCAGGGCCTGGCCCCCGACGAGGGCGCTGGTGGCCACGCCCATCGTCTCGGCCAGCCGGGACGGCGCGACGGCGCGTTCCAGGAGGCCGAAGACGGTGATCAGATGCGGGGCGTAGGCGACGCCGAGGACGGTGACGACGGCGTACAGGCCGGGCAGGCCCCTGGTGGCGAGCAGCGGCAGGGACAGCGCGAGCACGGCGCCGGTCGCCAGCCGCCGGCGCGTCCTGGCCCCGACGCGCTGCGGTACGGCGGCCATGGCGAGCCCCGCCGCCGCGCTCGTCACCCCCATGGCGGCGTACACCAGCCCCGCCTGGTCCGCCTGCCCGAGCCGCCCGGTGAACGCCGTGATCCCCGCCTGGCAGGCCCCGGACACCGCTCCCTGAAGCGCCGGCGCGGCCAGCAGTCCGGGCACTTAGCGGGGCACCGGGGGGCGCCTGCCGGAGTCGCCCGGGTTTCCGGGCAGGGGTGAGGCCGCGCCGGACGCGCCGGCCTCCACGTCCGCGCACGCGTGCGCGGACGTGCCGGGCGGGCCCGGTGGCCGCGCGGGCACGTCACGGGCCGGGCGTTCGCCGGCGGGGGCCTCGGGCCGGGCGGGAGCCGTCGCGCGGGCGGTCGGGTGGAGGGCGAAGGCGGTGCCGCAGGTGGCCACCAGGGCCGCCGCGGCGGCCGTCGCGTAGGCCGGATGGGCGAGGACCGCGGCCAGGCCGACGAGGGCCGGTCCGAGGACGAACGACAGTTCGTCCACGGCGCTCTCGAAGGACAGCGCGGCACCGGCCGTCGCCTCGGAGGCGCCCGAGCGGCGGGCGAGGGCGACCAGGCGGGCGCGGGCCGGCGGGCCGACGAGCGGCACGGTGGCACCCGCCGCGGCCCCCAGGACGGCCAGCGCGGGCGCCGGCGGCCCCGCGAGCGCGCCGGCGACGAGCGCGGCCACGGCGACGGCGTCGGC
Organism: Streptomyces sp. NPDC029296; assembly: GCF_055569255.1. Taxonomy (NCBI): domain Bacteria; kingdom Bacillati; phylum Actinomycetota; class Actinomycetes; order Kitasatosporales; family Streptomycetaceae; genus Streptomyces; species Streptomyces sp. NPDC029296. The sequence continues at coordinate 79,771 of NZ_JBVHXT010000024.1, read as the reverse complement.
GAGCGAGAACGCGAGCACCACCGTCCGCTGGCCGTGCCGGTCCGCGAGCCGCCCCACCAGCGGCCCGCAGGCCCACCTGGCCGAGCGCGAGCGCGCCCCCGGTCACGCCGGCCGTGGCCAGCGAACCGTCCGTGCGGGCGACGAGCAGCACGCTGCCGAACTGGATGGTGGCCGTGGGCAGCCACACGCAGGGCAGCAGCGGCCCCGTCAGCCCGATCACCCGCCGGTAGGCGTCCCCCGCGCGGCCCCGCCCCGGCTTCCCCGTGGTCCCCATCGCTCGAACCCGGACACGCGGGCGTGATCCGGGCACCGGCCGATGACACGAAAGGCGGCGAGCGGGGTACGTAGGTTCCCATGACTTCTGCGCGACCCGGACCGGGAGTGCCCACGGCCACCTACCGACTGCAGCTCCAGCCCGCGTTCCCGTTCGCCGCCGCCGAGGCGGCCGTACCGTACCTGGCGTCGCTCGGCGTCTCGCACCTGCATCTGTCCCCGGTCCTGGAGGCCGTCCCCGGCTCCACGCACGGCTACGACGTGGTGGACCACGGCCGCGTGCGCGAGGAACTGGGCGGTGAGGAGGGCCTGCGCGCGCTGGCCCGCACCGCGCGGGCGCACGGTCTCGGCCTGGTGGTGGACATCGTGCCCAACCACATGGCGATGGTGCCCCGCTACAACCGCGCCCTGTGGGAGGTGCTGCGCGAGGGACCGGGTTCGCCGTACGCGCGCTGGTTCGACATCGACTGGGAGGCGCAGGGCGGCCGGGTGCTGCTGCCGGTGCTCGGCGGTCCGGTCGGCTCGGAGCTGGAGCGGCTGCGGGTGGACGGCGACGTGCTGCGCTACCACGACCACGCCTTCCCGCTGCGCCCCGGCACCGAGCGGCTGCCGTTGCCGCAGCTGCTGGACGCCCAGTGGTACCGCCCGGTGTGGTGGCGGCTGGCCCGCACCGAGCTGAACTACCGGCGGTTCTTCAGCATCTCAGAGCTGATCGGGCTGCGGGTGGAGGACCCGGAGGTGTTCGACGCCACCCACGCCATGATCCTGCGGCTGCTGGACGAGGGCGTGTTCGACGGGCTGCGGATCGACCACCCCGACGGCCTGGCCGACCCCGACGGCTATCTCGCGCGGCTGCACGGGGCGACCGGCGGGCGCTGGACGGTCGTGGAGAAGATCCTGGCCGACGGCGAGCGCCTGCCCGCCTCCTGGCCCGTCGCGGGCACCACGGGCTACGACGCCCTGCGGCACATCGACGGCGTGTTCACGGACCGCACCGGCGCGTACGAGCTGCTGGGGCGCTACCGGGCCTACGCGGCGCCGCAGACGGACCGCGGCGGCAACTGGGAGGCCACGGTCCGGCGCGCCGCGTACAAGGTGCTCACCCACGAGCTGGCCACGGAGGCCGACCGGCTCACCCGGGTGGCGGCCCGGCTGTGCGCCGCCTCGCCCGACCTGTCGCTGCGCGACCGCGCTCCCTGGGCGCTGCGCACGGCCGTGGAGGAGCTGCTGGTCCGGATGCGGGTCTACCGGCCGTACGCCTCCACCGACGCCTCCGCCGTGATCACCGAGGAGGCCGCCGAGGAGGCCCGGCTGGCGTTCGTGGTGCCGGAGGAGGCCGAGGCCGTCTCCGTGGTGCGCCGGCTGCTGGTCGAGCCGCCCGACCCGGCGGCGCCGGACCACGCCGACCGGGTGGAGTTCCGTACCCGGTTCGCGCAGACCGCGTCGGCGCTGCGGGCCAAGTCGGTGGAGGACACGGCCTTCTACCGCTACGTGCCGCTGCTGTCGGCGACCGAGGTGGGCGGCGACCCGGGCAGCCCGGGCGTGTCCCCGGAGGAGTTCCACGCGTACTGCGCGGGCGTGCGGCGCGACCGGCCGCTCACCGGCACGGTCGTCACCACCCACGACACCAAGCGCAGCGCGGACGTGCGCGCCGCGCTGGCCGTGCTCACCCAGTGCCCGGACCGCTGGGCGACGCTGCTCGCCGAGGTGAGCCTCGCCGAGGAGGGCGCGCCGGACGGACAGCTGGCCTGGGCGGCCTGGCAGACCGTGTTCGGGCTGGGCCCGGCCGAGGAGGACCGCGTCCGGGAGGCGCTGCTCAAGCACGTCCGCGAGGCCGGCATGTACACGAGCTGGACCGAGCGGGAACCGCCGTACGAGGACGCGGTGGCGGCCTTCGTCACCGCCGGGCCGTGCGGTCCGCCCGGCATGCGGGTGGCCGCTTTCCGCAAGGCGCTGGAGCCGCACGTGCGGGCCAACGTCCTCGGCACCGCGCTGGTGCACCTGACGATGCCGGGGGTGCCCGACGTGTACCAGGGCACGGAGGGCGAGTACCGGGCGCTGGTGGACCCGGACAACCGGCGGCCGGCGGCGCTGCCTCCCGAGGCACCCGGCGAGAAGGGCGCGCTGACCGCGGCGGCGCTGCGGCTGCGCGCCCGGCGCCCGGACGCGTTCGGCGCGGACGCGTCGTACGACCCGCTGACCGCCGAGGGACCGGCGGCCGACCACTGTCTGGCGTTCGCGCGCTCGGGCGAGGTGGTCACGGCGGTGACCCGGCTGTCGCTGCGGCTCGCGGAGGCGGGCGGCTGGCGGGAGACGCTGCTGCCGCTGCCGCCCGGCCGCTGGGCCGACGTGCTCGTCCCGGGCCGGGAGTTCACCGGCCACGCGCGCGTGGCGGACCTGCTGGACGGACTCCCGGTGGCCCTGCTGGAACGCGTCCCGGAGGACTGAGGGGACGGGCGGGGTACGGCGGACGAGCGACCGGCGCTCGCGGGACACCGGGCGTGCGGGGCGCGTTCACGGCCGTCGCGGTACCGGTGGCGTGCCCGGGACACCGGCCGTACCGGTCGCCCGCCCGGACCCGCCGTACCGGTGGCGCGCCGGTGGACGGCCGCCGTGGCCGGGGCCGTCGGCCGTACCCCTCGCGCGTCCGGGGGCGCCTGTCGTACCGGTGGTGCGCTCGTGGCACACAGCGGAGCGGGTCCTACCGGTTCCGCGCCCCCACGCGCCCCCGAGAGCCTCCCCCGCCGACTGCTTGACAGTTCCCCCGTGGCGTGCGGGACTGGGAGGGCGAAGCCGGGCGGACCAGTCGGGGGGTGAGTCCTCTGCCGGAGCTGCGCTATCCCAGCGTTCCCGAACTGGTCGCCCGCGCCCGGGCGTTCGCGAACCTGGAACCCGGGCTGTGCGCCTTGCGCCAGGTGGGTGTCTCGCGCGCGGGAAGACCCCTGCACCTGCTGTCGGTGGGGCACGCCCGCCGCGCGGTGCTGGTCGTCGCCGGTGCCCACGCGAACGAGCCGACGGGCGGTTCCACCCTGCTGGTGCTCGCCGAACGTGTGCTGTACGACCGGGAGTTGCGGACGGACACCTCCTGGCATTTCCTGCTGTGCGCGGACCCCGACGGCGCGAGTCTGCACGTGACCCCGGCGCCGCGCAGTCTGCTCGACTACCACCTCGGCTTCTACCGGCCGACGGGCGCCGAGCAGCCGGAGTGGTCACCGGCGGTGCTGCCGCCGGACCGGCTGCCACCGGAGACCCGGACCCTGACGAGGGTGATCGACGAACTGCGGCCCTACCTCCAGGTGACGCTGCACGGCACCGATCTGGGCGGCAGCTGGGTGCAGCTGACCAAGGAGGTGCCGGGCCTCGCCGAGCCGTTCGCGAAGTCAGCGGCGGAGCTGCACATCCCGGTGGAGACGGGGGCGTCGGACGCGGCGGGCTGGCCGGCCTCCGGCCCCGGGGTGCATGTGATGCCCGGCCCGGAGACGGGCGTGCCCTATCCGAGCATGCCGGACGACGCGCGGCACAGCACCTGGTACCACGCGCACCGGTACGGCGGTCTGACGGCCGTGGTGGAGGTGCCGATGTGGGCCAGTGACCTGGTGGACGATCCGGCCCCGCACCCGGAGCCCGCGGCGGCCCTGCGTCACCTGGCCGCCCGGCTGCTGCGGGACGCGCGGCAGGTGGAGCGGGTCCTCGCCGAGGCGCTGCCCCGGCTGGAGGGCGTGGACGGACCGCTGCTGCGGGCCGCGCGGTGGGCGCTGGAACTGATCCCGGGCCTGGCCGAGGACTGGGCGCACACCGCCCCGGCGGGCACCACGATGGCGTACGTCGGCAGCGTGGACGCCTTCGGCCGGCGGCTGCCGCTGCGGGCCGCGGCGATGCTGCTGCGGGTGCTGCGGGAGGCGGACGACCGGGCGGCGCCGCGTCTGGAGCGGCTCGTGGCCGCCTGGTGCGACGCCTTCGCGCAGCGGTTCCGGGCCCGCTGGGTGCCGTTGGAGGACCAGGTGGAGCACCAGTCCCGGACGGTGCTGGTGGCGGCGCGGCAGGCCCGGGAGCGGGTGGCGTGAGCCGGTACGACCCGCCCACGCCACCGGCCACCGCCCCGCGCCCCGTCCACCGCGCGACCGCGGCCCGCCGCCGGGTATGAGCCGCGGGACCTCGGCCGCCGGGCCTCAGCCGTCGAGGGCGAAGACGTGCCGGGTGCGCGCCCGCATGACGCACGCGCTGGTGTACGTCTCCCGGAAGTCGACCGCCCTGCCGTTCCACCGCCCGAGCGCCCGGGTGGTCACCGGGGCGTAGATCATCGGGCAGAAGACGTTCTCGGCCGGGATGCGCCCGATGTCACCGCCGGCGGCGCCGAGTTCGGCGCACGCCTCGGTCGCGCGGGCGTGCCACCGGGGCGGGTCGCAGCGCAGCAGCGCGCCGCGGGGGGCGCCCGCGCGGGCGTTGCCCTGGGTGACCGTCAGGTAGAGCCAGGTGTCCGCGCGGGCTTCGCGGGTGGCCGCCCGGGCGGGTCCCGCGGTGAGGAGTGCCGCGACGGCCAGGAGGGCCGCGGCCATCGCCTTCGCTCTGGTGAGGTGAGTCATGCCGGTTGCATCGGCACGGCGGCCCGCCTTCCCGAGGGCCCCTCACCCGATCGGGACGGCAAAAAAGCCTTGCCGGTCGCCCGTTCGAACGGAACCGGCCGGCGTTCTAGCCCACCGAGAGCCGGAACGCCATCCTGCCGAAGGCGACCTGGTCGCCCTCGCGGACCACGACCGCACCGGTCACCCGGCGGCCGTTGACGGTGGTGCCGTTGGTGGAGCCGAGGTCCTTGAGCACCCACAGGCCGCCCTGGCGGCGGAGTTCGGCGTGCACCCGGGAGACCGTCTCGTGGTTCAGGCGCAGCCCGTTGGCGGGGTCGCGGCCGATGCGCAGCGGGTGCGTGTGCTCCGGGTGCGGCAGCAGCAGCTTGGGCAGCCGCTCGGCCTGCCAGGCGCGGCGCAGCCGTACGGTGAACCCGGACACGGCCTCGACGGTGCCGAGGACCGCGCGGGAGAACCGGTTCTCCTGGGGCAGGTCGGCGACGAGGACGGCGAGTTCGTCGGAGCGGCGCGCGGCGAGCGCCAGTTCCATGCGGCGGACGAACGTGTCGTGCGAGAGCCGGCCCATGGCGACGCCGTCGCGCAGCACCCGCAGCGCCTTGTCGCGCTCCGTGTCGGACAGCCGCGCGGGGTAGGTGGAGAACTCGAAGGACGACGTCACGCTGGTGATTGTCGGACAGTGAACCCCGGGTGTCCAGAAAACGCGGAATCGGTGCCGCCGGGGCGGTACTTCCGCGACACCGGCTCGCCGGGGGCGAATTGACGAGCGGAATGATCGTCCGGGGCGGCACGATGGGGGGCGCGGGACATCACGGTGAGCAGACGAAGGGGAACCGTCCGTGCAGTTCGAGGTGTGGGCACCGCAGGCAGACCGAGTGACGCTCCATTGCGAGGGCGCCACGCGCGCGTTGGCGCGCGATCCCGCGCGCGAGGGGTGGTGGACGGGTGAGGCGGAGGCGGCGGACGGCGCTCGGTACGGGTTCGCGCTGGACGACGGTCCGGTGCTGCCCGACCCGCGCTCGCGCCGCCAGCCGGACGGCCCGGACGGGCTGAGCGCCGTCGTGGACCACGGGCGCCACGAGTGGCGTGCGGGGTGGCCGGGGCGCGGGCTGCCGGGCGCGGTGCTGTACGAGCTGCACGTGGGCACGTACACCCGCGAGGGCACCCTGGACGCCGCCGCGGACCGGCTGGAGCACCTGGTGGAACTGGGCGTCACCCACGTGGAGCTGATGCCGTTGTGTCCCTTCCCGGGACGGCACGGCTGGGGCTACGACGGGGTGGCGCTGTGGGCGGTGCACGAGCCGTACGGCGGACCGGAGGCGCTGAAGCGGTTCGTGGACCGGGCGCACGGACTCGGGCTGGGCGTCGTCCTGGACGTCGTCCACAACCACCTGGGCCCGTCGGGCAACCATCTGCCCCGGTTCGGGCCGTACTTCACGGACACGCACACCACCCCGTGGGGGGCGGCGGTGAACCTGGACGCGTCCGGCTCGGACGAGGTGCGCGCGTTCCTCCTCGGCAGCGCGCTGGCGTGGCTGCGGGACTACCGGATCGACGGGCTCCGGCTGGACGCGGTGCACGCGCTGTACGACACGCGTGCGCGCCACTTCCTGGAGGAGCTGTCGGCGGCCGTGGACGGCCTGGCCGAGGAGGTGGGCAGGCCGCTGTTCCTGATCGCCGAGTCGGACATGAACAACCCGCGGTTCATCACTCCGCGCGCCGAGCAGGGGCTCGGGCTGCACGCGCAGTGGAACGACGACTTCCACCACTGCCTGCACACCGCGCTGACCGGCGAGGCCCAGGGCTACTACGCCGACTTCGCGCGGGAGCCGTTCGCCGCGCTCGCCAAGACGCTCACCCGCGGCTACTTCCACGACGGCACGTACTCCTCGTTCCGGGGCCGGCACCACGGCCGTCCGCTGGACCGCGCCCGGGTGTCCGGGCACCGGCTGCTCGGCTACAGCCAGACCCACGACCAGATCGGCAACCGTGCCCAGGGCGACCGGCTCGCCGCGCTGCTCTCCCCCGGCCTGCTGGCCTGCGCGGCCACGCTCACGCTGACCGCGCCGTTCACGCCGATGCTGTTCATGGGCGAGGAGTGGGCGGCGGGCACGCCCTGGCAGTACTTCACCGACCACACCGACCCGGAGCTGGCCGAGGCGGTACGGCGGGGCAGGCGGCGGGAGTTCGCGGCGCACGGCTGGGCCGAGGAGGACGTGCCGGACCCGCAGGACCCGGCGACCCGGGAGCGGTCCTGCCTGGACTGGTCGGAGCCGGGACGCGAACCGCACGCGCGGATGCTGGACTGGTACCGGCGGCTGATCGCGCTGCGCCGTGCCCAGAGCGACCTCACCGACCCCGACCTCGCCGCCACGCGGGTGGCGTACGACGGGGAGGCCCGCTGGCTGGCCTTCAGGCGCGGGGACGTGCGGGTGGCGGTGAACGCCGGCAAGGAGAGCGCGGCGATCCCGCTGGGCACCGGCCGGGTGGAGGTCCTGGCGGCCTGGGAGCCGGTGCCGGCGCCGGGCCCGGACGGTCTGCTGCACGTGCCCGGCGAGTCCTGCGTCGTGCTGACCGGGGGCTGAGGGCCTGGCGCCTGCTCAGGGCCCCGGCTCGTCCTCCGGGAGGTCGGTGACCCGCTCCAGCAGGATCGGTTCCCAGGCGCGGCGCAGCCGGGTCCGCAGCAGGGGCAGGTCACCGCCGGCGCGGCCCTCCAGGCGGTCGGCCAGCCCGATGACGGTGTCGCAGCGGGCCAGCCACAGGCCGCGGAGGCAGGGGCGGGCGCCGTAGCCGGCGAGGGTGGCGGCGCGGACGGCCGCCGGGGAGCCGACGGCGACGGCGAGCCCGGCGATGTCCTCGGCGGGGTCGCCGAGGGCCGCCCGCGTCCAGTCCAGGACGCCCCGCACCCGGCCGTCGGCGCTGACCAGCACGTGTGCGCCGGTCAGTCCGTGGTGGGTGAGGACGGCCGGGCCGGGCTGCGCGCCGAGCCGGGCCGCGTTCGACGGGGAGAACTGGTGCAGGCGCGCGGCGTCGAACTCGTCGGCGGTGGCGAGCCCTTCGGCCGCGTGCGCGGCCATCCGGCGCAGCGCCTCCAGCGAGCGCGGTGCGGCGCGGGGCACGCCGAGTGCCTCGGCCTGGCGTGCGGACACCGCGCGCAGCCCGGTGAGCAGCCCGGCGAGGTCGGCCTCGCCGACGGCGGAGACCTCGTGCTCGTCGGCCGTGCCGCCGGGCACCCGGGTGTCGAGGGTGTAGGCGAGGCCGGGCGCCCAGTCGCCGTGCGCGACGCTGACCGGAACGGCGACCGGCACCTGCGGGCGGACCAGGTCGCGCAGCCGCAGCTCCCGGCGGCGGCGCGCGGACGCCTCGCGGTCGGGGGCGAGGCGCAGCACATGGCGGGCGCCGATCCACCAGGTGTGCTCGCGCTCCTCGGTCACGGGCCGCACGTCGGGCCCCCCGGTGCCGTCGCGGCCCTCCTTGAGCAGCGAGCGGACCAGTCGGCGGACGGTGTCCGCGGTGGGTGTCGGTGCCTGGGTCATGGGTGCGGGCGTCGCCGTTCCGGTGTCGTCGGGGTGGGGTCTCGCGGGCGTCCTCAGTCCACTGTGACCAGCTCGCGGGTGGTGTTGTTCAGCCGCCGTCCGCCGTCCCCGGTGACCGTGACGATGTCCTCGATGCGCACCCCGAAGCGGCCGGGCAGATAGATCCCGGGTTCCACGGAGAAGCACATGCCGGGCACGAGGGGCCGCTCCTCGCCCTCGATCATGTACGGCGGTTCGTGCGTGGTGACGCCGATGCCGTGCCCGGTGCGGTGGATGAAGTACGGGCCGTACCCGGCGTCGGTGATCACCGCGCGGGCGGCACGGTCGACGTCCTGGCAGGCGGCGCCGGGGCGTACGGCCTGGTAGCCGGCCTCCTGGGCGGCGCGCACCACGTCGTGCACCCGGCGCTCCTCCGCAGTGGGTTCGCCGACGTGGACCGTGCGGGTGGTGTCGGAGCCGTAGCCGTCCTTCAGGCCGCCGAAGTCGAGGACGACCATGTCGCCGGGCCGGATGACGCGGTCGCCGACCTCGTGGTGCGGGTTGGCGCCGTTGGGGCCGGAGCCGACGATGGTGAAGTCGACCTGTTCGTGGCCCAAGCGGCGCAGCAGGGCGGCGAGGTCCCGGCCGACGTCGGACTCGCGGCGGCCGGCGAAGGGCAGCTTCCGGATCTCCTCGAACGCCTGGTCGGCGGCGGCTCCGGCGGCCGCCAGGAGGTCCAGCTCGGCCTCGTCCTTCACCGCGCGCAGCATGGGCAGGGCGTCGGTGAGGGCGGCGTAGGAGGTGCCGGGCAGGGTCCGCTGGAGGCCCAGCAGATGCATCGCCCAGGCGTTGTCGCTGATGCCGAACCGGCCGCGGTCCTCGAGGAGGGCGGCGGTGACGGCGTAGGGGTCCGTGCCGTCGGTCCAGTCGCGCAGGGTCAGCGCAGGCGCGCCGGGGGCCTGCTCGGCGTCCGGGGCCTCCAGGGTGGGCACGACGAGGACGGGGTCGCGGCCGGGGGCGAGGACCAGCACGGTCAGCCGTTCGGTGACGGCGGTGGGCGCGTAGCCGGTGAGCCACACCAGGTCCGGGCCCGGGGCCACGAGCAGTCCGGCGAGGCCGGCGTCGGCCGCGGAGCGCACGGCGCGTTCCATGCGGGCCCGGTAGTCGGCGGCGGTGAAGGGCGCGGGCGTGGTACCGGTCATCCGGGCCTCCGGGCACTGCGGGGGAAAGGGCGCGCTGACGTCTCGGGCAGCATCCTGCCCGCCCGGCCGGATCCACGCGACCCGATGCCCGGAACGGGCGTTCGGCGGTACGCGGGGAAGGCGCCGGGCATGGGCCCATGATGACGCGTGGGACGGATGGTGACCAGCGGTTTCACCGGGTACGGCGCGGCGCTGTGCCGGTTCGCGGAGGGGGTCAGGTGACCAGCCCGGGGGTCACCGTCAACTGCTGGTAGGCACCGCTGTGGTGGCGCACGGTGAGCGGCAGCGCCTTTCCGGGCAGGGAGCGGGTGACGGCGCGGGCGAGGTCGGCGGCGGTGTCGACGCGGGCCGCGCCGAGCTGGAGCACCACGTCCCCGCGGACCAGGCCGGCCGTGTAGCCGGGGCCGGGCACATGGACGGCGACGACCAGCGCGCCCGTCTTCCCGCCGTCGGCCACCTCCACGCCGAGGGTCGCGCCGGGCGGGGCGGCCATGGGGGCGGCGTGGGACGCGGGGCCGGGCGGCGGGCTCTGGCGGGGCGGCCCGTCGGGTCCCCCGATGCCGGTCATCGTGGCGCCGGCCATGCCGATGCCGATGCCGCAGAGCAGCAGTACGGTGCCGGCGCCCGCGCCGAGCAGCAGGGTCCGCAGCCGCCGCGCACGCCGGGACGCGGCGTGCGGGCGGCGGGCGGGGCCCGGGGTGCCCTCGTCCTGCCGGTGCTGACCGGGGATCGGCTTGGGCCGCAAAGCGGTCTGTTCCATGGTTTCGCTCGCCTCCGGCTGGTGCTCTACCCGGACGGGCGGGCCGTGACGAGACACGAAAGAGTGAGATTGCCCGGAGGGCGGCGGAGGGTAGCCATGCCCGACGGGCCGGCACCCCGTCCCCACGGGCATCCCTCGCCCCAGTCCGCGGCGCCCGGCAGGCGCCCGCGGCAGGCTCACCGCCGCTCGCCCCCCTCAGGCCCTCCAGCCGGAGCCGGCGGGCGACGGCGCGGACTCGCACCCGATGGTCCGGGCGCCGGCCCGCGCCGTGGTCGAGCACGCGGCCGCCCGGCCCGCCCGCACGGCGTGACCCCGGCCGGCCGCGCACCGCGCCCCGGCCGGGGTGGCCCTGGCCGCCGTCCCCGGCCCGGACCGCCGTCTCTCAGCCCGTGTGGCCGTGGCCGTCGTGCGCCCCGTCGTGGGAGAACCTCAGCGCCTCGGGCGGCATGACGACGAAGGGCCGCATCATGCCCATGTCCTCGTGCTCCAGCAGATGGCAGTGGTACATGAACCGGCCGTACGCGCCGTCGAAACGGCCCATGATCCGCAGCATCTGGTTGCCCGGCACCCGGAAGACGTCCTTGTGGCCGCGCTCGTTGGGCGCGAGCGGTATCACCGTCCCCGCGTCGTACCGGATCGGGGTGCGGGTGCCGCCGGCCGCCGGGTCGAAGCCGGAGACGTCGTAGGCGTCGCGGCCGAGCAGCTGGAAGTCGGCCAGGTGGATGTGCATCGGGTGCTCGATGGGGGCGAGGTTGAGGAAGCTCCACTGCTCGTGGTCGCCCTCGCCGATGGTGAAGCCGAGGGCGTCGTTGAACGTGCGCGCGGTGCGCCGGTACGTCTTCGTGACGCCGTCGGGCCCGGTGACCTGCACGATGCCGTCGGCCGGGAGCCGGAGGCCCGCCGGGCGCTCGGTCTCGGTCATCTCCCAGATCTCCGGGTGACCGCCGGCGCCCTTGGTGGCGGGCGGGGTGAGCAGGATCAGGCGGTGGCCGTGCGGGATGTCGTGGGTGAGGCGGCGGAAGGAGCCGGAGAGCACCTCGGGCAGTTCGAAGGTGTCCTCCTCGCACGCCTCCCCGACCCGGAACTGGAGCACGTCCGGGTATGCCACGTCCCCCTGCGGGTCGGGCTCCCCGGCGGGCCGGTTCGGACCCTTGTTCACCAGGCGCAGGGTCCGGCCGGCCAGGCCGCGGAAGTCGATCAGCAGGTCGAACCGCTCGGCCGGCGCGGCGGTCAGGTCGGGCAGCTCCGCGTCGAAGTCGACCGGCACCGGGCGCGGCAGCAGGCCGCCGTCGCTGCCGATCTGGTGGACGATCCCCGGCACCGGCTCGCCGTCCTCGTCGATCAGGACGAGGTGGAAGATGCGCGCGTTGGAGGCGTTGACCAGCCGGAAGCGGTACCAGGCCGGGTCCACCTCGGCGTACGGCCAGATCCGGCCGTTGACCGTGGTGTACGGGCCGGTGAACGGGAGGGAGACCGGCTTGCCCGTCTCCGGGTTGCGGTCCTGGACGATCACCGTCTTGTGCAGCAGCCGGCCGTTGAGCCGGCCGTCCTCGTCGGTGTCGATGTTGCGGTCGGCGAGGAGCAGCGGTATCTCCCGCTCCCCGGAGGGCAGGCGGAGGGCGTCCTCCTCGTCGTCCCGGACGAGGTAGGTGCCGTACAGGCCCGCCATCACGTTCCAGCGGGTGATGTTCATGGCGTGGTCGTGGTACCACCACTGCACCGCCTGGTGGTCGTTCGGGTACTCCGACAGCTGGGCGTCGCCGGTGCCGACGGCGTTGTCCGTCCAGCCGTCGTTGCCGCCGCCGGTCTGCGCGCCGTGCAGGTGGGTCACCACCCAGGCGGGCAGGGCGGCGACGTCCTTGTTCGGCTCGGCGCCCCCGCGGCCGGGCTCGGTGCCGGGCTGCGGACGGCCGTCCGTGCGCAGCTTCACCTCGACCGCGGTGACCGGGTACTCGCTGTCCCTGGGAATGCGGTTGGTCCAGGCGATGCGGACCCGCCTGCCGCGCCGCACCTCGATGGTCGGCCCCGGCACCTGTCCGTCGTAGCCCCACATCAGGGTCGGCGGCAGCTGCGGGTGGAGGCGCACCCAGGTCGGGCGCAGCGCGATCTCGGTCTCGCGCAGGACGTCGTCCGCGGCGGGCCGCAGGACGGGCGGCACGGTCAACGGCGCCAGGTACGGCGTCAGTTCGTTCGTGGTCGGTGCGGGCCCGCGCCCGGTTTCTGCGGCGAGCCTCTCGATTGTCTCGGTCAAGGCCGAACACCCCCCGTGTTGGCGACTTGTTGTTCCCCTTGCTCCTGAAGACTCCCGAGAGCGCACCGAAGTTCCCTGAATGCCCCGTTCCGTACGAGGAGATTCGGCGACCGTCAGCCGAGCGACAGGACGGGCACGGCGGGCGGCCGGTCGGGCAGGAAGCCGTGGGCGCGGCGGCCCAGCCACTCGGCCTTGTAGCGGTCGACGGACCGGTGCCAGTTCAGGATGCCGGCCAGCCAGTTCTGCAGATCCAGCACATAGGCGGCCATGGCAGTCCGGGCCTCCTCGGACAGCGCCAAATCGTCGTAGAGGAGGGGCAGTTCGTGGGCGATGACGTGCTCGAACTGCCGCATGCGCTGGGTCATCAGGTCGTGGACGACGGTCAGCGCGGCCGGGTAGTCCACACCGAAGAAGTTCTGGACCACCAGGACGGCGTTGTGGATCTCGCCCTCGTACTCGATCTCCTTCTGGTAGGAGAAGACGTCGTTGAGGAGGCAGGCGTAGTCGATGGCGGCGTTCTCCAGGGAGCGCACCGGGCCGCTGGCGTACACCTCGGCCGGGACGGCGGGGCCCTGTCCCATCCGGCACAGGCTCAGGGTGAGGTCCGAACCGAAGGTGGCGCGCCGCATCTCCAGGTAGTCGACCGGGTCCGGGACGCGGTTCTGGAGCTGGTTGGACAGCTCCCACACCCAGCTCTCGGTCATCGCGTCCACGGCCGTCCTCAGGGTGCGCCGCTGGTCGGTGGTCATGGTGGCCGTGGTGCGCGTCCACAGGTCGATGAGGGCGCGCTCCATGGCGTTGCCGGGGACGACGGGCGGTCCGCCCTCGACCGGCATGCACTGGGAGAGCCGGGCCGTGGTCAGGCGGGCGGCGGCCAGGTCCCTGCGGTGGCCGTACACCAGCGGGTAGTAGTCGTCGCCGTAGGTGCCCCAGGCGAGCCAGTGGGCGCTGAGGTCGAGGGCCTCGGGGGTGGCGTCCGGGTCCAGGCCGGCCGAGCACAGCGCGAGGTCGTAGGCGGCGAGCTTGTCCTCGTCCCAGACTCCCTCCTGGAGGATGCCCATGCGCCGGCACCAGTCGACGAGGTGGCCGCGGGCCTGGTCGAGGTGGGGGCTGAGCTGGAGTTCGTAGGGCATGTGGAGGTCGGGGACGCGGGACGGGCCGACCTTCTGGAAGGGCACGTGCGCGTAGGCGCGCAGCCGGCTCTGCGCGGCCGAGGCGAGGATCGCGCCGATGTCGGCGGCCGAGGTGCCGGGGCCGCTCGGCGTCTGCCACGGCGAACGGGACCGCGCGCCCTTGTTCATGTAGCGGCTGGAGCGCAGGTGCCACTCGTGGCCGCCGGACTGCCAGTCCTGGAGTCCCTTGGCGTAGGCGGCGACGGCGGCGACCTCGCCGGGAGTGAGGCCCTTCTCCAGGGCGACGGCGGGGACTTCGGTGAGCGCGGTGTGCTCGAACTGGTGCAGCCGGGAGGTGAGGACGTCGTTGACGGTGTCGGCGGCCTCCTGGGTGGTGCAGCCGAAGAACGTCTCCAGCACCAGGACGCCATTGCTGTTCTCGCCCTCCTCCTCGACCTCGCGCTGGTAGGAGAACAGGTCGTTGCGCAGGTGGACGGCGTCGGAGAAGGTCTCCATGAGGACGCGCAGCGGCCGGGTGCCGGCGACGGCGGCGGGGACCTCGGCGGTCGCGTACTCCACGAGCCCGGCCGACCAGGGGGCGCCGCCCACCTTGCGGCGCATCTCGATGTACTCGACGGGGTTGGCGATGCGCCCCTCGTTGATGTTGGACAGCTCCCACATCGACTCGTTGAGCAGGTGTTCGGTGGCCGCGGAGAAGCGGCGCCGCCAGTCCGCGGACATCGCCGGCACGGTGCGCGCCCACAGGTCCTCCAGGCCCGCCTCCACCGGGTTCTCCGGCTCGGGCACGGGCGCGCCGGGGTCGAGGGGCATGAACAGCGGCAGGCGGTCCAGGTGGGCCTTGCCGGCCGCGCGGTCCTGGGTGCGCTTGAACATGTCGAGGAAGTGGTCGTCGAAGAAGAACACCCACACGTACCAGTCGGTGATCAGCGACAGGGCGGGGCCGTCGCAGTCGGGGTGGGTGTAGGCGCACAGGAGTCCGTAGTCGTGTGCCTCCAGGTCGGCCTGGTCCCAGATCCCGGAGCCCTCCAGCATGCCCATCTCGCGCGCCCACCGGGTGGAGTGGGCGCGGGCCTCGTCCAGGTGCGGGTTGAGCCGCGCGGGGTACGGCATGTAGAAGTGCGGGAGTTCGAACGGTTGCGTCATGGCCGGGCCCTACCCGCGCCCCCCGACTCGCATCCAGCCCAAGGCACATGATCACACCATCGCGTGAACCCCCCGGGAAATCGGCAACGCGGGCGGGGGTTGTGGCGTTCACTGCCTTGCCGCGCCCGCGGGCGGGGGCCACGGTAGGCGCATGACCTCCTTCGTGCTGCCCCATGAGGTGCACGGCGACGGCGCCCACCGGGTGTTCGCCGTGCACGGCTGGTTCGCCGACCGGTCCGCGTACGCGCCCGTGCTGCCGGACCTGGACCGTACGGCGTTCACCTACGCGCTGGTCGACCTGCGCGGCTACGGCGAGGCCCGAAGCGTCCCGGGCCCGTACACGACCGCGGGGGCCGCCGCGGACCTGGTGGAGCTGGCGGACCGGCTCGGCTGGCGGCGGTTCTCGGTGGTCGGGCACTCGATGGGCGGCGCGGTGGCCCAGCGGCTGCTCGCGGTGGCCCCGGAACGGCTGCGCCGGATCGTGGGGGTCTCGCCCGTGCCCGCCTCGGGCCTGCCGCTGGCCGGGGAGCAGGCGGAGCTGTTCGCACAGGCGGCGCACCGCGCGGAGAACCGGCGCGCGATCATCGACTTCACCACCGGGGGCCGCCGCCCGGACGCCTGGCTGGACCGGATGGTCGCCCGCTCGCTGGAGCGCAGCGACGCCACGGCGTTCCGGGCCTGGCTCGACTCGTGGTCGGGCGAGGACTTCAGCGCCGAGGTCGCCGGCGGCGGGGTGCCCGCGCTCGCCGTGGCCGGCGCGCTCGACCCGGCGCTGTCGCCGGAGGTCATGCGGCGGACCTGGCTGTCCTGGTACCCGCGCGCACGGCTGGCGGTCCTGCCCGGCGCCGGACACTGCGCCATGGACGAGACCCCGCTCGAACTCGTGCGTACCGTGGAGGACTTCCTGCGCGCGGACCAGGAGGAAGAGGCGGACGGCGCGGGCCCGGGCGGACGGGCGTGAGCGGGCGCGCGGCCCCGCCGGTGCCGGACGTCTTCGATCCGCGCCGGTACGCCGAGGGCGTGCCCTACGACGACTACCGCGTGCTGCGCGACCACCATCCGGTGGCCTGGCAGGAGGAGCCGGAGGTGCTGGGCTGGCCGGCCGGGCCCGGGTTCTGGGCGGTGACCCGGCACGCGGACGTCGTCCGCGTGCTGAGGGACGCGGGGACGTACTCCTCCCACGCGGGCGCGACCCAGATCCGCGACCCCGATCCGGAGGACCTGCCGTTCATCCGGCGGATGACGCTCAACCAGGATCCGCCGGACCACGGGCGGCTGCGCAGGCTGGTGAGCCGCGCCTTCACGCCGAGGCGCGTGGAGCGGTTCGCGGCCATCGCCCGGGAGCGGGCGCGGGCGCTGCTCGCGGGCGCCCTCGCGCGGGCGCGGGAGGGGGACGGCACGGTGGACCTGGTGGCCGCCGTGACCGACGAGTACGCCCTGCTGAACCTGGCGGACCTGCTGGGCGTCCCGGCAGGCGACCGGGGGCTGCTGCTGGACTGGACGCGCCGGGTCATCGGCTATCAGGACCCGGACGAGGCCGGCCCTCCGGTGCGGGACCGGACGGGCAGGCCGGTGAACCCGCGCTCGCCGGCGATGCTGCGGGACATGTTCGATTACGCCGGGCGGCTCGCGGCGCACAAGCGGCGGTATCCCGCCGACGACATCGTGACGACGCTCGCCCACGACGCCGAACTCGCGGGCGCGGAGCTGGAGATGTTCTTCTTCCTGCTCACCGTGGCGGGCAACGACACCGTGCGCGCCGCGGCTCCGGGCGGGCTGCTGGCACTGGCGGAGCGTCCGGGGGTGTACGAGGCGCTGCGCGCCGACAGGGCCGGGCTGCCGTCGGCCGTCGAGGAGTTGCTGCGCTGGCATCCGCCGGTGCTGACGTTCCGCCGGACCGCCGTGCGCGACACCGAGCTGGCGGGCCGGCGGATCCGGGCGGGCGACAAAGTGGTCGTGTTCCACGCCGCGGCCAACCGGGACGAGCGGGTGTTCGCCGACCCGGACCGGCTCGACCCGGCGCGCTCCCCCAATCCGCATGTCTCGTTCGGGGACGGCCCGCACGTCTGCCTGGGCGCGCACTTCGCCCGCCTGCAACTGCGGCTGCTCCTCGAGGAGGTGCTGCGCGTCCTGCCGGACCCGCCGGTTCTCGCCGGACCGGCCGGTCGGCTGGTGTCGAACTTCGTCAACGGCGTCAAGTCGCTGCCCCTGCACGTGATGTGACGGGCCGGCCCTCGTCGACGGGCGGGCGTCGGCGCGGGCCCGGCCGTCGGTCCCGGCACGGGTGGTCACGGGGACGAACGGGGCTTCGGGGCACGGCCGTTGCCGTGCCCTGGAGATTCACGCGGCGCGGACCTCCCGTTCCAGTTGCGTGGCCAGGGTGACGTAGCGGGGGCGCCGGTGCACCGGGACCAGGCCCCGGATCACCAGGTGCCACATCTCGGCGACCCTGCGCGGCAGCCGTCCGACGGGTTCGAGCGAGCGGCCCGCGACCCGGGTGCCGATGAAGAAGCAGACGAGGGAGCGGGCGACCACCGAGACGTCCAGGTCCCCGTGCACATCGGCTTCCCGGACGGCTCCGTTGAATTTGCGGGTAGCGAAGTCCAGCCACTCCGTGAACGGATGCCGCAGCGGCGGCCGTACGGCGATGTCCGCGGTGGCGAGGCGGAGTCCGGCGCGCGGCACGGGATCCTCGACGGCGAGCCGGGCGATCCCGAAGGTGGTGCGCATCAAGGCCTCCAGCGAGGAACAGCCGCGGCCCTCGATGTCGGCCACGAGCTGCCGCGCGGCCTTCGCCTGGAGTTCCAGTATCGCCTGGGCCAGGTCCTCCTTGGCCGCGAAGTGGAAGTACAGGGCACCCTTGGTGACCTTCGCATGTGCGACGATGTCGCTCAGGCTGGTGGATTCATAGCCATGCCGGTCGAACAGGTCGGCGGCGGCCGTGATGATGGTTGCGCGGGTCTGTTCAGCGCGTAACTGCCTCGCCATCCCGTGACCCCTCCTCGCACCTCAAAAGAACAGGACATGCGGTTTGTTTTCCATCCCCCGCATACGATAACTCACCACACGGGTTCGGGAGTCCAGAGGTCCACGCGCGCGATACGACACGTGTCAGCGGTGGGGCGGCACCCGGCGGGCCCCGGGCGACGAGCGCCGGCTGCCCGGCCGGCACGGTTCGAGGCGGACGTCCGGTATTCAACGAAGCATCGGAGCCGGCGCGAAACAGCAGAACCGGTCGGTGCTTTCGTGCCCCTTGAGAGCCGAACGCGCCCCGTCACGCCCCCTGAACACGGCGAAGCCGCCGACGCGGCCGTGTACCCACGGGCCGCGCCGACGGCGGTATGTGCGGCGAGGAGTCCCGGTTCGCGGCTACGACGCGAACCGGGCGCTCCGGTCGGTCAGTTCACGTAGACCCGGGCACCGGCGTCGGTGACGGGCGCGTACTTCGCCGTGAAGTAGCCGTTGGCGAAGCACAGCGACGATCCGGAGAACTTGGTGAACTGCTGGTTGGTGAAGGTGATGCTGCTGTCGGCGTTGTCGGCCTTGCCGGTCAGGCCGGGCGCCTGGTACACGCAGGACACGGAGCCCAGCAGGGTGCGCAGCTGGACCGTGGCCTGGATGACGGAGCCGCTCGGCGGCGTGACCGTGAGGGCGCCGCTCGACGTGATCGTCGCCGAGTACGGCAGGTTGTTGATGGTGATGCCGTTGACACCGAGGACACCGGTGACATTGCTGGTGCAGGTGCTGCTGTCGAAGGTGTGCGCGGTGACGGACTCGGTGGCCGTGCCGGGCGCGGCCGGGTTGGACGTGGCCTTGGCGGTGAACTGGGACGCGGTGCACTTGACGCCACTGGTGCCGGTCGCGCTGGAGTAGAACGTGGCGGCCGTGCCGGTGGCCAGGGGCGCGGTGAGGGTGTCACCGACGGCGACCGCGGTGCCGCCCGTGCTGCCGGTGGTCAGGACCGTACCGGCCGCGGACGCGGGGGTGGCCCACACGAGGCCGAGCGCGGTGGCGGTGCCGGCGAGGGCGAGGAGGGAGCGCGTACGCATGCGGGTGCCTCTCTTCCGAGGTGGGGGACAGATGAGGTGCGGTGGGGGGTGGCGGGCGGTGCGTGCGATGCCGCCGGCACGGGTCCGTAACGCCTTCTCCGTACGCTGCGGACCCGCGACGGCGGCACACCGGGTCCCGGCCACAGGTTTCGGGGGAAGACCTTGGGCCGGGCCGGGCGAAGGGGCGGGCGGCACGGCGGAAAAAGAGGGAAAGCGACCCGTGCCGGAGCCGCGCTGCGAGGTGGAGCGGTTGCCGTACAGGGCCGGGAACGCGGCCGGTGCAGCGCCGCTGGACGCGACTGGCGCGCCTGCCGGATCCGGCGCCACGGATCCGTGGAAACTGGGGAAGTTGTAGACCTGATCAACCGTCAGAGTCAAGCCGTCGCACCCGAGTTGATGCATGCGGCGACGGCACGCGCAGGTCCGTCACCGGTTTTCCACATCTCCCTTGACCCTTCAAGCTAACCGGCGGTAACTTCGCCGGAGGCTACTGCCGCGTAACCAGAAAACCCTCGCACCCGCCGGGAGTCGCGAGGAGGTGCCCGGCATTCGCTGTCCGCGCCAGGACACCGCGCCACCTGAAGCCCAATCCGCATTGATTCATGCACATGGGAGCAGACATGGCCTCGTCCCCGGACATCCCGTCCGCCGGCAAGACCCCCGAGAACTCGGGGAGCGACACCCCGTCCGAAGCCCCCGGCTCCGCCGGTACCGGCACCGGCGGAGCGAGACGAGGACGGGTCAGGGCCCGCCGGGCCGCGATGATGGCGATTCCCGCCACCCTCGCGGCCGCGGGTCTCGCGGTCCTCACCGCCCAGGGAGTGCTGGGTGTGCAGTTCGCCATCTCCGGCATGCCGTTCACGGTCACCGCACAGGACCTGGACGGCAGCGGATTCGAGCAGTTCGGCGCGCTCGACAACATGGCGGAGGGCAGCCCGAACGCCGGGGACACCGGCGGACAGGTGCTCGTCGTCACCTCCGCGATCAAGGAGGCCACACTCACCAAGCTGTGCCAGAGCGTCGACCTCGGCGGCACCAACCTGCTGATCACCGCGGGCAACGGCAAGAAGAAGGTCACCGCGACCGATCTGACCACCGACTCCACCGTGCTGTCGGGTGACGCCGAGTTCAACAAGATCGAGATCGGCAACGACGCCAGCACCCTGGACAAGGCGGGCGTGAAGGGCCCGATCGGCGTGTTCAGCCAGCAGGCCGACCACGTGCACATCGCCGACCTGCGCCAGACCAACTACGCGACCACGGCGGCGGTGTTCCGGCTGCCCGGGCTCAAGCTGCGCTTCAGCGACTCGGGTTGCTGATGGCCATGCCGGACCGTACACGCCGGGGACCGAGGCCCGCCTTCCGCGGATGGCGGGCCCGCCGGCCGTTCTGGGGCGGACTGCTGCTCGCCCTGGGCGGCGGCGAGATCCTGCTCACCGAGAAGGCCTCGCTGAAGGTCGTGCTGCACATCGGCATGCAGGGCCTGGCCGGATATCTCCTGCCGACCCTCATGCTGCTGCTCGGCCTGCTGATCCTCTTCAACCCCTCCCAGCGGCTGTTCTACTCCATCACCGGCATGCTGCTCTCCCTGGGCAGCTGGCTCACCTCCAACCTGGGCGGCTTCTTCATCGGCCTGCTCCTCGGCGCCGTCGGCAGCTGCCTGGCCTTCGGCTGGCTGCCGGACCAGGAACCGCGCGTCAGCCGCCGCGAACGCCGCAGGCGGGCGCGGGCCCTGGCGGCGCGGCGGACGGAAGGAATGGAGAGGGCGGCCTGACACTGCCGGGAGGCCGGGCACCACGGCGTCCCACCTCGCCAGGACTCGGTGGGGATGCGCGGAACTTCCCGGCCGCTCCGTTAGTTTCTACGGTGCTGTAGAAGTTTCCGCCGGGTGCCGCGAGAGGTGTCCGGCGGCTCGTACTAGGAGTGGACATGGCCCTGTGGGACCGCATCAAGGAGTCGGCGTCGCAGATGCAGACCCAGTTGGTGGCGAGGAAGAACGATCTGAAGAGCGGCGCGTTCCGCGACGCGAGCATGGCGATGTGCGCGCTGGTGGCCGCCGCCGACGGGACGGTGGATCCCTCGGAGCGGCAGCGGGTGGCCCAGCTCATCGCCACGAACGAGGTGTTGCAGAACTTCCCGGCGGACGATCTCAGGCGCCGTTTCGAGGACAACCTGAACAAGCTGACGACCGACTTCGCGTTCGGCAAGGTGAGCGTGCTCCAGGAGATCGCCAAGGCGAAGAAGAAGCCCGCGGAGGCGCGAGCCGTCGTACAGATCGGCATCGTCATCGGCGGCGCGGACGGCGACTTCGACAAGACCGAGCAGGCCGTGGTGCGTGAGGCCTGCTACGCGCTGGACCTGCCGCCGCACGAGTTCGACCTCTGAGCCGCGGCCCGCGGCCCGCGCGGGTGCCCCCGGGAATCGGGGGCCACCCGCGCGGGCCGCGGCTGTCCGGACCGGGGGGTGTCAGACGAGCCCGGCGGACTTCAGCCAGGTCCGGGCGATGTCCAGCGGGTCCTTCTTGTCCGCCTGCACCCGGGTGTCCAGCTCCAGCAGGGTCTTGGTGTCGAGCTTGGCGGAGACCGCGTTCAGCGCGTCGACGCCCTTCTTCGGCAGCGCGCCCTTGCGGACCAGCGGCTGGACGTTCTGGAAGCCGAAGAGGTTCTTCGGGTCCTGCAGGACGACGAACTTCTCCTTGGTG
Source organism: Streptomyces sp. NPDC029296 (assembly GCF_055569255.1). Classification (NCBI taxonomy): domain Bacteria; kingdom Bacillati; phylum Actinomycetota; class Actinomycetes; order Kitasatosporales; family Streptomycetaceae; genus Streptomyces; species Streptomyces sp. NPDC029296. Next base: position 58,164 of record NZ_JBVHXT010000024.1, on the reverse strand, counting down.
ATGTGCGGGTCCGTGGTGAAGACGTCCGCGACCTGCACGGCGTTCTGCTTCAGCGCCGCCAGCGTCAGCGGGCCGCCCGTGTCCAGCGCCTTGAAGGACTTGAACTCCAGGCCGTAGACGGACTTCAGGCCCGCCAGCCCCTGCTGCCGGGCCTGGAACTCCGGCGAGCCGCCGATGACCAGGTCCTCGGCGACGTCCTTCAGGTCGGCGATGGAGGACTTGTCCGTGAGGTGGTACTTCTCCGCGGTGGCCGCGTTGACCGTGACGGAGTCCTTGGACTGCGCCGACGACGGCTGGAGCAGCGTGAGCCGGGAGTCCAGCCTGGCGTTGATGGCGTCCCCGGTCTCCTCCAGGGTCTTCGGCGTGGCCTTCTTGTCGAGGTGGGCCAGCAGGGCGCCGTTGTACTCGGGCATCACCGAGAGGGAGCCGTTCTTGATCAGCCCGTAGGTGGTCTCGCGGCTGCCGATGTTCGGCTTGTACGTGACCTTGATGCCCTTGGCCTTGAGGGCCTCGCCGTAGATGTCGGCGAGCAGGGTGGACTCGGGGAAGTTGTTGGAACCGACGACCACGCTGTCGCCGTCCGCCTTGCCGCCGGTGAGGGGGTTGTCGGCCTTGTCGTCGCCGGAGGAACAGCCCGCCAGCAGAGCCGCCGCCAGGGCGACCACCGCCGCGCCTCTGCTCCCCCGGATGGTCCTGCCGATGTGGGTCGTTGAAGTCACCCGTCGATCCAAGCCAGCCGCTCGTCGGTCAGTCAAGTGCCGCCGGCCGGCAATCCGCGCCGATCCGCCTCCGGTCGTGCGCACCTGGTGCCCTCCTTGCGGCGGTTTCCCGGTGCACGCGCCCCGGCCTCCGCGCGTCGTCACGCGGCGGCCGTCAACCGCGCCCGCCCCGGCGCACTCCCGGTGACACCGCGAGCCGGGACACCGCCCAGAACACGGCCAGGGTCACCAGGGCCAGACCGGCGACCAGGGTGGCGCCCCCGACGACCTTCTCGTAGTCCTTCTGGTAGAGGCCGTCGATGATGTACCGGCCGAGGCCGCCCAGGCTGACGTAGGCGGCGATGGTGGCGGTGGAGACGATCTGGACGGCCGCCGTGCGCAGCCCGCTCAGGATCAGCGGGAGCGCGACCGGCACCTCCACCTGGAACAGCACCCGCGTCTCGGGCATGCCCATGCCCCGGGCGGCGTCCACCGGCGAGGGGTCGACGGAGCGGATCGCCTCGTAGGTGGTGACCAGGATCGGCGGGACGGCGAGCACGACCAGCGGGATCATCGCCGGCAGCAGCCCGATCCCGATCCAGATGACCATCAGCACCAGCAGGCCGAAGCTGGGCAGCGCCCGGCCGGCGGTGGCGAGGAGCGCGAGGACGTTGCCGCCCCGGCCGGTGTGGCCGGTGAGCAGGCCGATCGGCAGACCGATCCCGGCGGCGATCGCCAGCGCCTCCAGGCAGTACCCGACGTGCTCGGCGAACCGGGTGGGGATGCCGTCGTAACCGTGCCAGTGGGCACCGTCGCCGAAGAAGGCGCGTGCGAAGTCGAGGACGTTCACCGGCCGGCCCCCTTCCGCGGCATCCAGGGCGTGAGCAGGAAGCGGAGCAGGACCAGCGCGGCGTCGGCGAGCACGCCCAGCACTCCGATGGTCAGCACCGCGTTCACGGCCAGGGCGGGGCGGCCGTAGGTCTGGGCGGCGTAGAGCATGTTGCCGAGGGCGCCCTGGTTGCCGATGAGCATGCCGACGCTGACCAGGGAGATGCTGGACACGGTCGCCACCCGCAGCCCGGCGATGAGGGCGGGCACGGCGAGGGGCAGCTGGATCTGGAAGTACCGGCGCACGGCGCCGAAGCCCATGGCCTGGGCGGCGGCCAGGGTCTCCGGCGGCACCGAGCGGACGCCGTCCACGATCGCCGGGACGAGCACCACCAGGCTGTAGAGCGCGAGCGGGATCATCACCGTGGTCTCGCTCTGCCCGAAGTAGTCGATGAGGACGACGAAGAAGGCGAGCGACGGGACGGCGTAGAGGATCGTGGCGACGCCGAGGACCGGCGGGTAGATCCAGCGGAAGCGCACGCACAGCTGGGCGACGGGCAGCGAGACGAGCAGCCCGGCCAGCACCGGCAGCAGGGCCTCGCGCAGATGCAGCCCGACGAGGCCGAGCCAGCCCTGCCCGAGGTCGCTCGGGAGGTCGAAGAAGCCGTTCATCGCCCGGCCGTCCCCTCGGCCCGCTCGGCCACCCGGCTGTGCGCGGCCCGGATCGCCTCGGCGATGACCTGCTGGGACACGACGCCGACGGCGCGCCCGTCGCCGTCGACCGCGACCGCCCATCCGGTCGGCGACAGCACGGCACCGTCGAGCGCGGCCCGCAGCGAGTCGGTGCCGGGCACGAACGGCCGCCCGTGGTCGAGGAGTCGGTCCCGGTCGACGGCGCCGGCGGTGAGCCGGCCGGGCTCGCTCCAGCCGAGCGGCCTGCCGTCGGGGTCGGTGACGAGGAGGTAGGGGGCGGCCGTGGCCCGGGAGGCGAGCGTGCCGGCGTCGGCGTCGGCCGGCACGAGGGGCCCGGTCTGCAGCTCCAGCCCGGCGGACGGGAAGAAGGAGAGCCGGCGGATGCCCCGGTCGGCGCCGAGGAAGTCCTCCACGAAGGAGTCGGCGGGCGCGCTGAGCAGTTCGGCGGGCGGGGCGTACTGGGCGAGCCGGCCGCCGGTGCGCAGTACGGCGACCTTGGTGCCGAGCTTGATCGCCTCGTCGATGTCGTGGGTGACGAAGACGATGGTCTTGCCCAGTTCCTCCTGGATGCGCAGCAGTTCGTCCTGGAGTCCCTTGCGGACGACGGGGTCGACGGCGGAGAACGGCTCGTCCATCAGCAGCACCGGCGGGTCGGCGGCGAGCGCGCGGGCCACGCCGACGCGCTGCTGCTGGCCGCCGGAGAGCTGGTACGGGTACCGCTTGGCGAGGGCCGCGTCGAGTCCGACCCGCTCCATCAGCTCCGCGGCCCGGGCCCGGGCCTCGCGCCTGCTCCGGCCGAGCAGGCGCGGAACGGTGGCGATGTTGTCGAGGATGGTGCGGTGCGGGAAGAGGCCCGCGTTCTGGATGACGTAACCCATCGAACGGCGCAGGGTGTTGACGGGCTGTTGCCGGATGTCCCGGCCGTCGAGGAGGATGCTGCCCTCGGAGGGCTCCACCATCCGGTTGATCATCCGCAGGGTCGTCGTCTTGCCGCAGCCGGAGGGTCCCACCAGCACGGTGATCGCGCGATCGGGTATCTCCAGCGACAGCCGGTCGACCGCGACCGTGCCGTCCGGGTACCGCTTGGTGACTGCATCTATCCGTATCAAAACGCCGCGTACCCTTCGGTCCGACCGCTCGGGGCTGATGCCGGGAGAGTCTAGACCGCACGCGTCGCGAGCCTCGGGAGGAACACCGACCGGTACGACGGCCCCGGCGTCCTCGGCGTGCCGGGCGCGGGGCCCACGCACGGGCGTGCCGCGGCGGATGCGGGGCGGCACGCCCGGCGGGTGGTCCGGCCTCGGCGGCGGTGGTCTCAGCCCTCCGCGGGGCGCAGCCGCAGGGAGATCGAGTTGATGCAGTACCGCTGGTCGGTGGGGGTCGGGTAGCCCTCCCCCGCGAAGACGTGCCCGAGGTGGGAGCCGCAGCGGGCGCAGCGGACCTCGGTGCGGACCATGCCGTGGGAGCGGTCCTCGATCAGCTCGACGGCGTCGGAGTCCTTCGGGTCGTAGAAGGACGGCCAGCCGCAGTGCGACTCGAACTTGGTGTCGGAGGTGAACAGTTCCGCGCCGCAGGCCCGGCAGGAGTACACGCCCTGGGTCTTGGTGTCCGTGTACTCACCCGTGAAGGCCGGTTCGGTGCCGGACCGGCGCAGCACGGCGTACTCGGCCGGGGTCAGCTCCGCACGCCACTGCTCGTCCGGCTTCTCGACGTCGTACGCCATCAGCTCTCAGCTCCTTCGCCTACCGCGCGAGACGGTCCAGGATCAGCGGGCCCAGGTCCGTCACGTCGCCCGCGCCCATGGTGAGAACGAGATCACCGGGCTTCGCCATTCCCGCGATCACCACCGGGATCTCCGTCTTGTCGTGGACGGCGGTCACATCGGCTCCGGCCGCGTGCGCCGCCTCGATGATCAGCTCGCTGGTCACGCCCGGGACCGGGTCCTCGCGGGCCGGGTAGATGTCGAGCACCACCGAGGCGTCGGCGAGGGCCAGTGCCTGCCCCATCTCCTTGCCCAGCTCCTGGGTGCGGGAGAACAGGTGGGGCTGGAAGACGACGAGGATGCGGGCGTCCCCGGCGGCGCCGCGCATGGCCTCCAGGTCGGCGGTCATCTCGGTCGGGTGGTGGGCGTAGGAGTCGATCACCTGGACGCCGGCCGCCTCGCCCTTGAGCTGGAGGCGCCGCTTGACGCCGGTGTAGGCGGCGAGGGCGGGCGCCAGCTCGGCGGCCGGGATGCCGAGGGCGGCGCCGGCGGTGAGTGCGGCGACCGCGTTGAGCGCGTAGTGCCGGCCGGGCACGGACACGGCGAAGGTCAGCTCCTGTCCGTCCAGCACCACCGTGACCCGGCTCCTCAGTCCCTGCGGGACGATGGACAGCACCCGCACGTCGGCGTCCTCGGCCTCGCCGTAGGTCACCACCCGCACCGCGCGGTCGCGCACCCGCCGGGTCAGCTCCCGGGCGCCCTCCTGGTCGGCGGAGACGACCAGGGTGCCGCCCTCGGTGATCCGGTCCACGAAGGTCTCGAAGGACTCGTGGATCTCGTCCATGGAGGCGTAGTTGGCGTGGTGGTCCAGCTCGACGTTGAGGATGATGGCGACCTCGGGCGCGTACTTGTGGAAGCTGCGGTCCGATTCGTCCGCCTCGGCGACGAAGATGTCGCCCTCGCCGTGCAGCGCGTTGGAGCCGGGCGCGTCCAGGTCGCCGCCGATGGCGTACGACGGCTTCAGGCCCAGCTCGGTCAGGCAGACCGCCAGCATGGAGGTGGTGGTGGTCTTGCCGTGGGTGCCGGCCACGGCGATCGGCCGCAGCCCCGTCATGAGCGCGGCCAGCGCGTCGGAGCGGTGCACCACCGGGATCCCCAGCTCGGCGGCGCGGACCAGTTCCGGGTTGTCCTCGCGGATCGCCGACGAGACCACGACACAGCTCGCGTCGTCGGCGAGGTGCCCGGCCGCGTGCCCGATGTGCACGGTGGCACCGAGCGCCCGCAGCGCCCCGGCGGTCGCCGACTCCCTGGCGTCGCTGCCGGCCACCGCGGCCCCGCGCTGGGCGAGGATCTTGGCGATACCCGACATCCCGGCGCCGCCGATGCCGATGAAGTGCGGTCGGTCCATGGCGGTAGGAAGGCCGGGTGCCATGCGTTTCTCCCCAGAGACGGTACGAGCTGGAAGCACGCCTAGCCTATGCGCTGAAGCACCGCCGCCCCCGCAAGGGGCGCGGGGCGGCCCGCCCGGGGGCGCGCCGGCACGCCGGCCGGCGCCCGGCCGCCGTCCCGGCAAAGCGCCTACGCCTTGCTGTGCGAGAACAGCTTCAGCACCGGCACCCCCACCTTGTGCCGCGCCCGCGAGGCCCAGTCCCGGTGGAAGAACTCCTCCACGTAGTGCGGATCGGTCAGGACGATCACCTCGTCGGCGCCCGCCTCGGCCACCAGTGCCTTCAGCGCGTCCAGCGGGTGGTCCTCCACCAGCCGCCCCTGCGCCGCGCTCCCCGCGGAGCGCAGCGCCTGGAGCGACACGTCGAGGGCCTGCTGCCCCACGCCGCGCGCCTCGTGCCCCTCGGGGGTCTCCCCTTCCCGCACCGCCTCGTCGAGTTCGCCGAGCGCGATGTCGTCGATGGCCCGCAGCAACCGGTCCGCCTGCTCGCCGCGCGGCTGGAGCAGGACGTGGAAGGAGACGGGCTCGTCTCCGTGCAAGGTGGTGACGAACTCCACGTCGGCGGACGTCAGGGCCTTCTCGATCATCAGAACGCTTGTGAACACCAGGCGCCTCTTCTCCTTAGAGGGCCCGGCAGGGCCCCTGCGGAAACCATCCTTCCCCGTGATCGCACGGGTACTGCCGGATTAAGTCTGCCCTCCGGAAGCGAACCGGAACGGCTGATTCCGCTGATTTCAAGGCCGACGGTAGCGCGTGAAGAGGAAACCGTCCTCCTCCAGCAGGGAGGCGAGTGCGAACCGGTGCGGAACGGCGACCGACGGTCCTCCGGCGATGCGCTGCGCACCCCCCGCCGTCAGCGTCGGCGAGACGGTCAGGCACAGCTCGTCCAGCACCTGCGCGGCGATCAGCTGCCCGAGCAGCCGGGGGCCGCCCTCGGTGAGCAGCCGGGTGTGCCCGAGGCCGGCCAGGGCCTCGACGGCGCGGGCGGGATCCACGCCCGCGCCCTCGCCGGCGACCAGCACCCGGGCCCCGGCCTTCTCGGCGGCGGCGACCCGGCCGGGGGCGGCGGCCGCCCCGGTGAGGATCAGCGTCGGGACGAGGGGCGAGGTGAACAGGGGCAGGGTGAGGTCCAGGTCCAGGCTCGCGGTGACGATCGCGATCGCCGGAACCGGCCCCTGTCCGGCGGCCGCGCGGGCCCCGGCGAACTCGGCGCGCACCCTGGCGGGGCGGTACCCCTCCTGCCGGACCGTTTCCGCACCGACCAGCACGACGTCCGCGAGCGCCCGCAGCGTGCCGAAGATCCGCATGTCGGCGGCGCTGGAGAGGGGCTCGGAGTGGCCGTCGTGCTGGGCGGCGCCGTCGAGGGAGGAGACCATGTTGGCCCGCAGCCACGGCCGCGGGGCGCCCGGCGCCGGGTCCGGGTAGGCGTAGGCGGCGGCCAGTTCGGCGAGGCTCCACTCCCGGTCCGCGGCGGGGCCGGCCGCCCCCCCGACGGCGGCGCGGGCCGCGGCGTCCGGCGCTCCTGTGGGGTCCTGGGCTGCTGTTTCTTCGGTCACAGGGAAGAGGCGTCGCATCCGTGCAGTGTGACACGGCGCTTAGCATGGATAACCGTGTCCTCCTCCAGCACCACCCCCGGTTCCGGCCCCCTGACCGACGCGGGCCCCCTGTCCCTGTGCGCCCGCGAGCCGCACGTGCCCGCGGACCGGCTGGTGGCCGAGATGGTGCCGCCGCCGCGCTTCGACTCGGTCCGCTTCGCCACGTACATCCCGGACCCGAACCAGCCCAGCCAGACGGAGGCCGTCAAGGCCCTGGAGGGCTTCGCCGCCTCCCTGGGCGAGCCGCGGGCGTCCGGCGGCGGCCTGCGCGGCTTCTTCGGCTTCGGCCGGGCGAAGGCCCCCAAGGCGCCGGCCGGTCCGCGGGGGGTGTACCTGGACGGCGGTTACGGCGTCGGCAAGACCCATCTGCTGGCCTCGCTGTGGCACGCCGCCCCGGCCGACCCGTCCCGCAAGGCGTTCGGCACCTTCGTGGAGCTGACCAACCTGGTCGGCGCGCTCGGCTTCCAGCAGACGGTGCGCACGCTGTCCGGGCACAGCCTGCTGTGCATCGACGAGTTCGAGCTGGACGACCCCGGTGACACGGTGCTGGTGTCGACGCTGCTCGGCAAGCTGGTCGAGGCGGGCGTGGCGCTCGCCGCCACCTCCAACACGCTGCCCGGCAAGCTGGGCGAGGGTCGCTTCGCCGCCGCCGACTTCCTGCGCGAGATCCAGGGCCTGTCGGCCCACTTCCGCGCGCTGCGCATCGACGGCGAGGATTACCGCCACCGCGGCCTGCCCGAGGCCCCGGCCCCCTTCTCCGACGAGGAGGTCATGAAGACGGCCTTCGCGACCGAGGGTGCCTCGCTGGACGACTTCCCGCGCCTGCTGGAGCACCTGGCCAAGGTGCACCCGAGCCGGTACGGCGCGTTGACCGACGGAGTGCGGGCGGTGTGCCTGACCGGTGTGCGGCCCGTGCCGGACCAGTCGACGGCGCTGCGGCTGGTGGTCCTCGCCGACCGGCTCTACGACCGCGAGGTCCCGGTGCTGGCCTCGGGGCTGCCGTTCGACCGGCTGTTCGGCGAGGAGATGCTGAACGGCGGCTACCGCAAGAAGTACTTCCGCGCGATATCCCGGCTCACCGCGCTGGCCCGGGACGCGAAGGGACTGATCGGCGCCTAGCCGACGCCCTCCAATAACGGATCAACTACTGCGGGTCAAGGGCCACTTCAGGCCATGTGACCCGCAGTTTTTACGCTCTCTGAGCCCGTTAACGTCCAGTTAACCCAGCAAAGGACTTTGCGAGGCTAAGGTGTTTCTTGACCATCCATTGACCAACACTTGGTCTGGACTAGAAACATGAACACGGGGGGAGGGGGCTCATGTTCCGCGTCACAACCGTGCGGAGCCTGCTCACCGTCCTCGGCGTGGTGCTGCTCGCACTCCAGCTCCGCACCGGCACAGGAGTCTTCGCACCCGCGCACACGATCGGTAAGGCGCTGACCGAGGCGCAGACCGGAATCACCTCCTCCATGCAGCCGGCGCGCGCCGGGGCGGACACGATCCGCGCCCCCGGCTCCCCGGAACTGCCCGTGGGCATCCCGCACGCCCGTGACCGGCACCGCGGTCCGGCGGCCGGATGCCCCGGCGAGAGCGCCCCCGTATCCGGCCGGGCGGCCGTCCCGGGCCCGCCCGAACCCTCCGGCGGGCCGCACCACCCCGTCCCCGGAGCCCTCAGAGCCCACACCCCGGCGGCGCTCCAGGTCTTCCGCTGCTGAGGTCCGGGCCGCTCTCCCCCGCCCCCCACAACCGTCGTTCAAGTCCGACGCGCCGGACAGGCGCGCCAGGAGGAACCCACACACATGCAGCCCCTCATCGACAACGCCCGCACCTTCGGACAGCGCCCTGAGGAGTTCGCCAAACTCGCCGAAGGCCAGTCCCCGCAGGTGCTGTTCATCACCTGCTCCGACTCCCGGGTCGTCCCGGCCCTGATCACGGGCGCCCGCCCCGGCGAGCTGTTCGAACTGCGCACCGCCGGCAACATCGTCCCGCCCTACGCCTCCGAGCACCCGACCAGCGAGGCGGCCACCATCGAGTACGCCGTGGAAGTGCTCGGCGTCCGCGACATCGTCGTCTGCGGCCACTCGCACTGCGGTGCCGTCGGCGCCCTGGTGCGCGGCGACGACCTCACCTCCGTACCGGCCGTGCGCGACTGGCTGGCCTCCGCCACCCCGCGCCCGTCCGGCAAGGCCGAGGACCCGGAGGTCGCCGAGGGCGTGCAGAGCCACGCCCTGACCCAGTTGCTGCGGCTGCGCTCGTACCCCTGCATAGAGCGGCGGCTGGCCGAGGGCGAACTGACCCTGCACGCCTGGTACTACGAGGTGCACACCGGCGCCGTACGGACGCACCGCCGGCAGACCGACAGCTTCGAGGCCCTGTGAGTCCGCCGATGACCGACAACCGCACCCTCATTTCCCGTTTCCCCCACCTGAAGGAGGACTTCGCCGCCTCGCTCGTCGTCTTCCTGGTCGCCGTTCCGCTGTGCGTGGGGGTGTCCGTCGCCTCCGGGGCACCGGCCGAACTCGGCCTGGTGACCGGCATCGTGGGCGGCCTCGTCACCGGATTCATGCGCGGCAGCAGCCTTCAGGTGTCGGGCCCGGCGGCCGGCATGACCGTGCTCGTCTACGAGGCGGTCAAGGAGTTCGGTCTGCCGGTGCTCGGCGTGATCGTGCTCGCCTCCGGCGTCCTCCAGGTCGCCATGGGGCTGCTGCGGCTGGGCCGCTACTTCCGCGCCATCTCCGTCTCCGTCGTCGAGGGCATGCTGGCCGGCATCGGCCTGGTGATCATCGCCGGGCAGCTGTACCCGGCGATGGCCACGAAGGCCCCCGACTCCGGTCTGGACAAGATCGGCGAACTGCCCGGCACGCTCGTGGACGCCTTCGGCGACACCGGCGCCCTGTCCTCGCTGGCGGTGGCCGCGGGCACCATCGCGGTGCTGCTGCTGTGGAAGCACGCCCCGGAGAAGGCGCGCACGGTGCCCGGCCCGCTCGCCGCGGTGGGGCTCGCCACCCTGGCCGTGTTCGCGCTGGACCTGCCCGTGGCCACGGTCGAGGTGCAGGGCCTGCTCGGCTCCGTCCAGCCACCGCCGCTGAGCGCCTTCGGCGAACTGGCCGGCGTCGGACTGCTCGGCACGGTCGTCGCGTTCACCCTGATCGCGTCCGCCGAATCCCTGTTCAGCGCGGCGGCCGTGGACCGGCTGCACTCCGGGCCGCGCACCGAGTACAACAAGGAACTCATCGCCCAGGGCACCGGCAACGTGGTGTGCGGGGCACTCGGCGCGCTGCCGATGACCGCGGTGATCGTGCGCAGCGCGGCCAACGTCCAGGCGGGCGCCCGCACGAAGGCCTCCCGGGTGCTGCACGGCGTGTGGCTGCTGCTGTTCGCGGCGCTGCTGCCCGGTGTGCTCGGCTACATCCCGATCCCGGCCCTCGCGGGCATCCTGATCCACGCGGGCGCCAAGCTGATCCCGGTCCGCTCGCTGGGCACGCTGTGGCGCGAGCACCGGGGCGAGGCGGTGGTCCTCGCCGCCACCGCCGTCTCCATCGTCGCGGTCAGCATGTTCGAGGGCGTGCTCATCGGTCTGGCGCTGGCGGTGGTGAAGACCGCCTGGGAGGCCTCGCACGTCAGGCTGGAGGTCGCGGACGAGGGCGCGGACGTCGTCGAGGCCCGTCTGACGGGCAACGCGACCTTCCTGAAGCTGCCGAAGATCCTCGACAGCCTGGAGTCGCTGCCCCAGGACCGTCCGGTCCGGCTCGACCTGTCCGGGCTGCACCACCTGGACCACGCCTGCCGCATGGCGCTGGACAACTGGGCGGCGCGGCACAGCACGGCCGGGACCGATCCGGTGAAGCTGGTCACGGCGGCGTGAGAGCGGGCCCGTAGGGCCGGGACGCCGGAACCTCTCGGCATCCGGGCCCTACGGGCCTATCGTGGCAACAACAGACAAAACCGACCTCTGGGCGAGGAGGTCACCATGGTCGAGGACCTTCTGGTGGCCGTTGTGGCGGCGGGCTCCGCCGGTGTCGTCTACCTGGCGTCGGCGGCCCGGGTGGTCAAGCAGTACGAACGCGGGGTGCTGTTCCGGCTCGGCCGGGTCACCGGGGACGTACGCCCGCCGGGCCTGAACCTGATCATTCCCTTCGTCGACCGGCTGCAGAAGGTCAACATGCAGATCGTGACGCTGCCGGTCCCGGCGCAGGAGGGCATCACCCGCGACAACGTCACCGTCCGGGTGGACGCGGTGGTCTACTTCCGGGTGGTCGACGCGGCGAGCGCCCTGGTGAAGGTCGAGGACTACAAGTTCGCGGTGTCGCAGATGGCGCAGACCTCCCTGCGGTCGATCATCGGCAAGAGCGACCTGGACGATCTGCTGTCCAACCGCGAGAAGCTCAACCAGGGGCTGGAGCTGATGATCGACAGCCCGGCGGTGGGCTGGGGCATCCAGGTCGACCGGGTGGAGATCAAGGACGTGTCCCTGCCGGACACGATGAAGCGGTCGATGGCCCGCCAGGCCGAGGCGGACCGGGAACGCCGGGCCCGGATCATCAACGCCGACGCCGAACTCCAGGCGTCCAGGAAGCTCGCCGAGGCCGCCCAGCAGATGTCCGACACGCCGACCGCGCTCCAGCTTCGGCTGCTGCAGACGGTGATGGCGGTGGCGGCCGAGAAGAACTCCACGCTGGTGCTGCCGATCCCGGTGGAGCTGCTGCACTTCCTGGAGCGCGGCAACCGGCCGGACCCGCCGGACCAGGACCGGGCCCCCGCCCCCGCCCCCGCGGCGGGACACACCGACGGCGGCCCCCGGCGGCGGACCGGCGACGGACCACCGGACGCCGACGACGGCACGCGCGCCGACGAGAGCGGCCCGCGGCCCACCGGGGGCGGAAGGCAGCCCGCCGGCAGCGGCTCGCGGTCCCCCGGCGACGAACCCCACCGCGCGGTCGGCGCACCGCCCCGGCTCCCCGTGACCGGCGCCGCCGGCGGCCCGCAGCCCCGGTGAGGGTCCCGGCGGGAGCCGGACGTCCGCGTGTCCGGGAGAGGACGGTGGCGCCGGGAGCGGCCGGCGCGGCAGACGTGAGCCGGGCCGTCCGGGGTACCCGGCGGGCATGCACGAGCAGCGAAGGCTCACCGATTCGTACTGGCTGCGCACCGCTCCGGGGCCGGACCACCCCGCCCTGGACGCGGATGCCGAGGTGGACGTGGCCGTGGTCGGCGCGGGCATCGCCGGGCTGAGCACCGCCCACGCGCTGGCCCGGGCCGGGCGGCGGGTGGCGGTGCTGGAGGCCGGCCGGGCGGCGGCCGGGGTCACCGGCTACACCACCGCCAAGCTGACCGCGCAGCACACCCTGGTCTACGACCGGCTGCGGCGCACCCGGGGCCCGGACGGAGCCCGGCTGTACGCCCGTTCGCAGTCGGAGGCGATCGAGCACGCGGCGGAGCTGGTGGCGGAGCTGGACATCGACTGCGAGTGGGAGACCCGGGACGCCTACACCTATGTCCGGGACGGATCGCGGGTGGCCGAGGTGCGGGCGGAGGCGGACGCCGCCCGGGAGGCGGGGCTGCCCGCCTCGTTCACCACGGAGACCGGGCTGCCGTTCCCAGTGGCGGGCGCGGTCCGGGTGACGGGGCAGGCGCAGTTCCATCCGGTCAAGTACCTGCGGGCGCTCACCGCCGACCTGCTGCGGCTCGGCGGCCGGGTGTACGAGCACACGCGGGTGACCGGGCTGACGGAGGGCGAGCCGTGCCGGCTGACGACCGCGGCGGGTCCCGTGGTGACCGCCCGGGACGTGGTGATCGCCACCCACTACCCGCTGTTCGACCGGGCCCTACTGTTCACCCGGCTGTCCCCGCGCCGGGAGCTGGTCGTGGCCGGCCCGCTGGGCGACGGCCCGGATCCGGACGGCATGTACATCACCCCGGACGAGAACACCCGCTCGGTGCGCACCGCCCCCTACGGCCCGGACGGGCGGCGGCTGCTCGTGGTCACCGGGGAGCACTTCACCCCCGGCACCGGCGACCCGCAGGCCGGGTTCGACCGGCTCGCCGCCTGGGCGCGGACACACTTCCCCGGGGTGACCCTGGAGCACGCCTGGGCCACCCAGGACAACGAGTCCACCGACACCGTCCCGCTGGTCGGCCCGTTCCACCCGGCGGCCCGGCACACCTATGTCGCCACCGGCTTCGGCGGCTGGGGCCTGAGCAACGGGATCATGGCCGGGCTGCTGCTGAAGGCGCTGATCACCGGCCGGGACTGCGTCTGGCGGGAGCTGTACGACCCGCGCCGGCTGAAGTCGGTGGTCCGTGAGGCGCCGTCGCTGCTGAAGACGCAGGCGGAGGTGGCCCGGCACTTCGTCGGCGACCGGCTGAAACCGCCGGGCTCGGTGGCGGACCTGGCACCGGGCGACGGCGCGCTGGTCCGCCACGACGGCGAGCGGCTCGCCGTGCACCGCGACGAGGAGGGCGCCCTGCACGCGGTGTCCGCCCGCTGCACCCATCTCGGCTGCCTGGTCTCCTTCAACCGGGCCGAGCGCGCCTGGGAGTGCCCGTGCCACGGCTCGCGGTTCGCGGTGGACGGCTCGGTGCTCCAGGGACCGGCGGTCAAGCCGCTGGAGCGACGCGAACTGGACTGACCGGCGCGGAGCGGCCCGCCGGACGGGTGAGGGCACCACTCTCCCGGACGCCAATCAAGCATATAAACCGATATTCAGACTTAAATATGTGCGGTGACCCCACTCGTACGTCGTCTCGCCGCCCTCTGTCTCCTGGGCGCCGCGCTCACCGCCTGTGGCACCGCCGGCGGGGGGCGCCCCGCCTCCTCCGTCTCCCCCGCCCCCGGCTCCCCCTCGCCCGCCGGTCCCCCGGCCCTCGCGCCGGGCCCCGGCGGGCTGACCCCGGTCTTCGAGCACGGCCCGCGCACCCGGGGCCGGACGGTCGCGCTCACCTTCGACGCCGACATGACCGCCGACCAGGGGCCCCGTGCGGCCTCCGGCGAGCACTTCGACAACCCGGGCCTGATCCGCGCGCTGCGCGAACTGAAGGTGCCGGCCACGGTGTTCATGACCGGCCGCTGGGCCGAGCAGTACCCGGCCGAGGCCCGCGACCTGGGCCGCGACCCGCGGTTCGAGGTGGCCAACCACTCCTGGAGCCACTACGCCTTCACCGCCGACTGCTACGGCCTGCCCACGGTCGACGCCGGCCGGATGCGGGAGGACGTCGAGCAGGCGTACACCTCCCTGCGCGCGGCCGGCGTATCCCACCCGATGCCGTACTTCCGCTTCCCCGGCGGCTGCTACGACCAGCGGGCGCTGCGTGCGCTCAGCGGGCTCGGGGTGACCGCGGTGCAGTGGGACGTGATCAGCGGCGACGCGTTCGCCACGGACGCCGACGCGGTGACCCGGCAGGTGCTCGACGGCGTGCGGCCGGGCTCGGTGGTCGTCCTGCACTGCACCCGCAGCGCCGCCCCGACCACCGAACGGGTCGTGCGCGCGGTCGTACCGGAGCTGCGCGAGCGCGGCTACCGGTTCGTGAAGGTCTCCGAGCTGATCGCCGAGGCGGGCCCCGGCCGCTGACCGTCCTACGCTGAAGGCATGGACGACGAGGACTACTGCACGATCGCGGACGCGGCCCGGCCCCCGAAGGCCGACGGCCCGCCGTACGCGGACTGTGTGCTGTGCCGGGAGCCGACCGAGTACCCGGAGTCGTACAAGGGCATCACGCTGTGCCCGGTGTGCGAGTGGCAGGAGGCCCAGCGCACCGCCTGCTCAGGGTGACCGGCGGCCGGCGAGCCAGGCCGCGGCGGCACAGGCGGCGGCCGCGAGCAGGGCCGCACCCGCCAGCGGCAGCAGCGGTACCGGCGCCCGGCCGGTCCCCGAGCCGGTGACCAGGCCACTGACGGCGGCCCGCGCCGGGGAGCCGGACGCCACCGCCGCGAGCAGCGTGCCGAGCAGCAGGGCGGGCACCGCGCGCCCGGTGGAGCGCAGCACCGGCGGACCGGTGAGCGCGCCGACGGCCGTGCCGAGCAGGGCGCAGGCGAGCGCGGCCGGCAGCCCGGCGGCCAGCGCCCGCGTCGCCGGGACGCGCACCCGGTGACCGGTGCTCGCGGGATCGCTGATCAGGGTCACCACCACGGTGGCGGCCACGCCCAGCAGTACGGCCGCGAGCAGCGCGGTCAGCAGACAGGCGAGGTGCGCCCGGGCGGGGCCGCGCGCGGCGGCGGCGCAGGCGCGGGCCGCGGGCGGCTCGCCGGTGACGCAGATCCGTGCCAGCCAGGCGGCCACCGGCAGCAGGAAGGCGGCGCTGTACCCGAGCGAGTCGAGGACCGGCTGGCCGCCGCGCACCCCGACGGCCAGGAAGGCGGCGTAGAGGATCACCGGGGGCAGCCAGCGCCGGGAGCGCAGCAGCAGGTCGGCCTGGTAGCGCAGGAGGGCGGTCATGGGCGGCTTCCGGGGTCGGGCGGCGGGGCGCCGGCGGGGCCGACGCGCACCACGTGCCAGGGCGGGCGGGCCGTGAGCAGGGCGCGCAGCACGACGTCGGAGTGGGAGGCGGGGACGGTCAGGCGGTGGCTGCCGCGGGCCCGCTCCTCGACGGCGACGGCGGCCCGTAGCGCCTCCGGGGGCAGCCGCCCGCCGGGCGGCCCCTGGACGACGAGGGCGGTGACCGGCCCGTCGGCCACCGGACCACCGCTTTCGGCACGGCCGCGCAGGGCGCCGCCGGACACGGTGTACGTCGCGTCGGGCGCCCCGGCGAGCCGGCTGGGGTCGTGGTCCACGAACACCACCGCTCCCCCGGCGGCCGTCCGTTCGGCCACCGCCCGGTCCAGCTCGGCCCGGGCCGCCGCGTCCAGCCCGGTCCACGCCTCGTCCAGCACCAGCAGCTCCGGATCGCCGAGCAGGGCCTGGGCGACGGCCACCTTCTGGCTGCCGCCCTTGGACAGCCGCGCCATCGGGGTACCGGCGTACGGGCCCGCGCCGAACCGCTCCAGCCAGGAGCGCGCGGCGCGGGCGGCGGCCTTGCGGCCGAGGCCGTGGAGGGCGCCGAGGTGGGTCAGGTAGCCGGCGGCCGTGAAGGGCAGCGCGGACGGGAACCGCTCGGGCACGTACGCCGTGCGCGGCCGGCCGGTGACGCGGCCCTCGGAGGGCGCGTCGAGCCGGGCGAGCAGCCGCAGCAGGGTGGACTTCCCACCGCCGTTGGCCCCCTCGATCCGGACGAGGGTGCCGGGGGCGACGGCGAGGTCGACCCCGCGCAGCACCCAGGGCCCGCGCACGCCGTAGCGACGGCCCACGGCGGTCAGGCACAGCTCACGGTCACGGTGCATGGAGGCCATTCTGACGCGGCGGCCCGGGCCGCGGTCCCGCTTCTTGGGCCCGGGTGCCGGGCCGTCACGGGACCGCGCCTCGAGGGGCGCGCCGGCGGGTTCGTAGGCTGGGCTCCCGTGAGCCACGATTCCGCCCCCTCCGCCCGTCCGTTCCGCGCCGAGCCCGGCCCCCGTGACGAGGCACCGCAGTACGTGCTGCCCCTCGTCGTACGCATCGAGCGAAGCGCCCCGCCCGCCCGGACCGACGCGTTGGAGACGGCCGCGCGGGCCGTGCTCGTCCTGCTCGCCGACGAGCGTGCGCACGGCGACGGGGAGTGGGCCGAGGCGGTGCGGAACTGGGAGGACGCGCGCATCCGGAAGGTCGTCCGGCGGGCCCGGGGCGCCGAGTGGCGGCGCGCCGAGGCACTCCCCGGGATCACGCTGACCGGCAAGTCGGCGCAGGTGCGGGTGTTCCCGCCCGTCCCGCTGGACGGCTGGCCCAGGGATCTGGCGAAGCTCCAGGTGTCGGGCACCGAGCTGGACGACCCCGAGCCGCCCGTCGCCGCCGGTCCGGCGCAGCCGGTGCTCTGGCTCAACCCGGACCTGGAGATGTCGGCCGGCAAGGCGATGGCGCAGGCCGGGCACGGCGCCCAGCTGGCCTGGTGGGCGCTGTCCGGCGCGGAGCGCGCCGCGTGGCGGGACGCGGGCTTCCCGCTGGCCGTCCGCACGGCCGGCCCCGCCGACTGGGCCCGGCTGACCGCCGCCGGACTGCCCCTGGTCCGCGACGCCGGCTTCACGGAGATCGCCCCCGGCAGCTGCACGGTGGTGGCCGGCCACCCGGCACTGCGCCGCCCCGGCGTCTGACCACCGGCCGGGCCCCGCCCGGGCCGGTGCGCCGGAACCTCAAATGTTGCTCTGAACGCGTCAGGAGCGGGGTTCGCCGCCGCGCGGCGGGGCCATATCCCCCTCGCCCGGCGCACGGGCGCGGGCCGGGAGGGGGAGCACCATGCGGCTGGGGACCGGGATCGGATGGCGGCCGGAGATCGCGGACGCCGTGGAGGCGATGGCGGGCATCGACTGGGTGGAGGTCGTGGCGGAGAACGTCTGCCCCGGCCACCTCCCGCACTCGCTGCTGCGGCTTCGTGAGCGCGGTGTGACGGTGGTGCCGCACGGTGTCTCCCTCGGCCTCGGCGGCGCGGACCGCCCCGACGCGGGCCGGCTGACGGCGCTCGCCGAGCGGGCGCAGGCCCTCGGTTCCCCGCTGGTCACCGAGCACATCGCCTTCGTCCGGGCGGGCGGCCCGCTCACCGCGTCGCCCCGGCTGGAGGCCGGTCATCTGCTGCCGGTCCCGCGCACCCGGGACGCGCTGGACGTGCTGTGCGAGAACGTCCGTATCGCGCAGGAGGCGCTGCCGGTGCCGCTGGCCCTGGAGAACATCGCCGCGCTGTTCTCCTGGCCGGGCGAGGAGCTGACGGAGGGGCAGTTCCTGTCCGAGCTGGTCGAGCGGACCGGGGTGCGGCTGCTGATCGACGTGGCCAACCTGCACACCAATCACGTCAACCGGGGCGAGGACCCGGCCGAGGCGCTGGCCGCGCTGCCGGTGGAGGCGATCGCCTACGTCCATGTCGCGGGCGGTTTCGAGCGCGACGGCGTCTGGCACGACAGCCACGCGCATCCCGTGCCCCGCCCGGTGCTCGGCATCCTGACCGGCCTCGCCGCCCGGGTCGCACCGCCGGGAGTGCTGCTGGAGCGGGACGAGAACTTCCCCGAACCGGCCGAGCTGGAGCGGGAGCTGGCCTCGATCCGGGAGGCGGTGGCGGCCGGACGCGCCCGGGAGCGTGCGGCGGGGACCGCGGCGGTGCGGGGCGCCGTCGGCGGCGGAGCCGGGGGCGGCGGGACCGGGGACGTCGAGGCCGGGGGCGCCGGTCCGGAAGGCGGCGGGACGGCGGGCGGCGGGACCGGGGGCGTCGGGACCGGGGGCGGCGGGACCGGGGGCGTCGGTGTCCTGGCGCGGTCGGCGGCCGGTGTGCGCGAGCGGCTCGGGGTGGCACAGACCGCCGTGCTGTCGTCCCTGGTGGCGGGGACGCCGGTGCCGGAGGGGTTCGACCGGGTGCGGATGGGGGTGCAGGCGCGGGCGCTCGCGGCCAAGCGGGCGGGCGTGGTGGCGAAGGTGGCGCCCGAACTCCCGGTGATCCTCGGGGCGGACTACCGGGAGGCGTTCCTGGAGTACGCCCGCCGCCGTCCGATGCGGGACGGCTACCGCCAGGACGCGCTGGACTTCGCCGGCCACCTGCTGAAACTGGGGCGCCCGGGGGACGCGTGGAGCCGCCGCGCCCTGCGGGAGTGGTGGCTGGACCGCGCGGGCCCGGCCCCCAGGAGGCGGGGGTTCCTGGCACGGGCACTGCGGCGACGGGTCTGAGCCGAGCGCGGCGAGCACCCGGACGGGCGCGTGGCCATGCCCGCTCCGCCGCGACTCGCCGCGCTCGGCTTCGCCGCACCGGCCAGGAAGAAACGGAACGTCACATACCGGCAACAGTGCGTCCGCATAGTGAACAGAGCATGGTGTTCACCAGGACCCCTGGCATACAAACGGCTCATGTTCTGGGTCCTCCTCCTCTTCCTGGCCTGGGCTTTCGCCGGTACGGCCTGCGCCCGCCTCTGCCTGGCGGCCGTACGCGCGGACGTACCGGACACGACGGACGTACCCGCCGCGCCGACGGCCGGCGAGCGCGATCTGACGCTGTACGAGGCCGCGTTCCTCTCCGGCGGCCCCGCCCGGGTCGCCGATGTGACCCTCGTCTCCCTGGCCCGCCAGCGCCGGCTGCTGCTCGCGCACACCGGCTGGGCCACGGTCGTGGACCCGCGGGGCCGCGACGAGATCGAACGGTCCGTCATAGGCGCCATAGGCCCCGAGGGCCAGTCGCGGATCGCGGCGGCGCGGGCGCGGGCCGCCGGCGCGGAGGCCGTGCACCGCCTGGCCGACGGCCTGGTGCGCGCGGGACTCGCGGTGCCCGAGGGCGCGGGGACGACGGTGGGCTCCGCCGTCCGCCGGGTGCGGGCCGCCGCGCTCGCCGTGACCGCGCTCGGCACGACGGCCCTGCTGCTGCCCGGCGACACCGGGACGCCGCGCCCGCTGGTGGGCGCCTGGTTCGCGCTGCCCCTCGTGCTGACCCTGAGCTGCCTGGCCATCGCCCGCTTCGAGGCGCACCCCTACTCGCCCTGGGCCTCCCCGGCCGGACAGCGGCTGCTGCGCCCGCTGGCCGGGAAGCCGGCCGGGGACGAGCGGTCGTTCCTCACCTCCGTCGCCGTCCGGGGCATCCGCGCGATCGGCGAACCGGAGCTGCGCGCGGCCTTCACCCACCGCGACCAGCCCTGGCGCGAGTGACCGGCGCGCACCGGGACGCCGGGAGCGAGAAGGGCTCCGGGGGCGCACAGGGAGCATTGGCGCCGACACCGCCCGGGCGGTGCTTGCGCCGCGCCCGTGGCCGTACCAAATATCCCTTGTGTGCGCGCCGGGCCGTGGCAGCCTGCCACCGCCGCCGCGCACCGGAGGGATACCACGATGAGAGCTGCCGCCCTGTACTCGGCCGCCGGGTCCTTGCTCCTGACCACCCTGGCCGCGGCCCCGGCGGGCGGCACGCCCGGCACCCCGCACGCCCCGGCCGCCCCCGGCGCCGCCGAACTGCGCGGCACCGCGGTGGCCGCGGCCCGCGCCCGGGACGCCGGCATCGACTTCGGTCCGTGCCCCGCGGCCGAGGTGCCGGGGACCCCGGCCGGGGTGCGGTGCGGCACGGTGAGCGTCCCGCTGGACTACGCCCACCCGGACGGCAAACAGATCAGGCTGACCGTCAGCCGGGCCCGGGCCACCCAGAAGGACCCGCGCAACAGCAAGCGGCGGATCCCCCGGCAGGGCGCCCTGGTCTTCAATCCGGGCGGCCCCGGCGCCTCCGGCATGTACTTCCCGCTGGTCGGCACGGTGCCGCGATGGCAGCGGATCGCCGCCGCCTACGACCTGGTCGGCTACGCCCCGCGCGGGGTGGGCCGGTCGGCGCCGCTGTCCTGCGAGGACCCGGGGCACTTCTTCAAGGCGCCCAGCGCGGCGCCGACGCACCCGTCGGAGGCGTACAAGCGGGAGCGCGTCGCACGGGCGAAGGCGTACGCGCGCGGCTGCGCCCGGCGGTCCGGGAGCCGGCTCGGGTTCTCCACCTCGCTGAACAACGCCCGGGACCTGGACGTGCTGCGGGCCGCGCTGGGCGAGGACCGGCTGACCTTCCTGGGCGCCTCGTACGGCACCTACTTCGGCGCGCTGTACGCGGCGATGTTCCCCGCGCACGTGCGGCGCATGGTGCTGGACGCGGCGGTGGACCCGGACCCGCGGAAGATCTGGTACCGCAGCAACCTGGAGCAGTCGGCGGCGTTCGAGGACCGCTGGGCGGACTTCCGCCGGTGGATCGCCCGGCACGACGACGTGTACCGGCTCGGCACCACCCCCGCGCGGGTGCAGCGCGGCTACGACATCGCGCGCGAGCGGCTGGCCGCGAAGGCGGCGGGCGGCAAGGTGGGCCCCGGCCAGCTGCAGAACGCGTTCCTGACCGCCGGGTACTACGAGGAGTACTGGCCGAGCCGGGCCGCCGCCCTCTCGGCGTATCTGCGCGGCGACGCCAGGCCGCTGATCCGGCTGGCCGTGCCGGACCCGAAGACGGCCGCCGAGGCGGAGAACTCCTCGGCGGTGTACACGGCCGTCGAGTGCAACGACGCCCCCTGGCCGACGGACTGGAAGGTGTGGGACCGCGACAACACCCGGCTGGCCCGGGTCGCGCCCTTCGAGACCTGGGACAACGCCTTTCTGAACCTGCCGTGCGCCTACTGGCCGGCGCCCCGGCAGCGGCCGCTGGACGTGCGGACCGGGCCGGGCGAGCTGCCGCCGGTGCTGATCCTCGCGGCCGAGCGGGACGCCGCGGCGCCGTACCAGGGGGCGCTGGAGATGAACCGGCGGCTGGCCGGGTCGGCGCTGGTGACGGAGCGGGGCGCGGGGACGCACGGGATCGCGGGCGGGCCGAACGCGTGCGTCAACGGGTACCTGGACGCGTATCTGCTTCAGGGCCGCATCCCGGCGCGGCACGCGTCGTGCGCGCCGCGCCGGCCTCCGGCGGCCGGGCCCGCCGAAGGCGCGTGACGGGGCGCGCTACGCCAGGCCGGCCACCAGTTCCCCGATGTCCTTGCGGCGGCCCGTGAAGAACGGGACTTCCTCGCGGACGTGCATGCGGGCCTCGGAGGCGCGCAGGTGGCGCATGAGGTCGACGATGCGGTACAGCTCGTCGGCCTCGAAGGCGAGGATCCACTCGTAGTCGCCCAGGGAGAACGAGGCGACCGTGTTGGCGCGCACGTCCGGGTAGCCGCGGGCCATCTTGCCATGGTCGGCGAGCATGCGGCGGCGGTCCTCGTCGGGCAGCAGGTACCAGTCGTAGGAGCGCACGAACGGGTAGACGCTCACGTAGTCGCGGGGCGTCTCGTCGGCGAGGAACGCCGGGATGTGCGAGCGGTTGAACTCGGCCGGGCGGTGCAGCGCCATGTTCGACCAGACCGGCTCCAGCGCGCGGCCCAGCTTCGTGCGGCGGAAGAGGTTGTACGCCTCCTGGAGCTGGTCGCTGGTCTCGGCGTGCCACCAGATCATGAGGTCGGCGTCGGCGCGCAGGCCCGAGACGTCGTAGGTGCCGCGGACCGTGACGTCCTTGGCGGCGAGCTGGTCGAACAGCTCCTGGACCTCGTCGGCGTAACCGGCGCGGTCCTCCGGCAGGACGTCCTTCAGCCTGAAGACCGACCAGAGGGTGTAGCGGATGACCTCGTTGAGGTCCTTGGCCAGCTTGCCCTTGTTCGGGATCCTGCCGGGCTCGGTGATGGGGGCGTCGTCACTCATGGTCCCTATTCTCCCGCTCCGCCGTGCAGGCTCTGCACCGGGTTGGCCGTCAGTTCCCGCACACCGTCGCGGTCGCCGCCCAGCTCGTCCACCGCGGCGTACGCGCTCGCGATGCACGCCGGGATGCCGACGCCGTCGTACGGGGCGCCGCACACCGCGAGCCCCGGGAGCTTCGCGACGTGCTCGCGGACGCGGGCCACGCGCGCGTGGTGCCCGACGGGGTACTGGGGCAGGCCGTCGGTCCAGCGGGTGACCCTGGTCGCGACCGGTGCGGCGGCCAGGCCGACGGCCTCCCGCAGGTCGTGCCGGGAGACGTCCACCAGACCGGCGTCGTCCCGGCCGAGGATCTCCGTCTCGCCGTGGCGGCCCACGGAGGTGCGCAGCACCACCAGGTCCGGGTCCTCCTCGGCGATCCAGCCCCACTTGTGGGAGGCGAAGGTGGACGCCTTGATGGTGCGGCCGTCGACGGGCGGCACGAGGAAGCCGCTGCCCTCGGGCAGGCGCGCGTCGGCGCGCCGGTAGGCGAGGGTGACCAGGGCCATGGAGGCGTACTCGACGGCGGCCAGCTCGGCGGCGGCGCCCGGGGACTCGGCGCGCAGCAGCCGGGCGGCGGCCGGGGCGGGTACGGCGACGACGACCGCGTCGGCGCGCAGGACGCGCTCGCCGGCGGTGATCCGCCAGCCGTCCGGCTCCCGGCGCAGTGCGCGGGCGGGGGTGCCGGTGAGGATCTCGCCGCCGCGGGCGCGCACCGACTCGGCGACCGCGAGCGGCAGCCGCCCGATGCCGCCGGCGATGCCCATGAAGACGGGTCCGGTCCGCTGTTGCGCGGCGGCCTGCGCCTGGAGCTCGCGGACGCCCTCGGTGAGGGAGGCGTGGGCGCGGGCGGCCTGGAAGAGCTGCGGGACGGCCGAGCGCATCGAGATGCGGTAGGCGTCGCCCGCGTACACCCCGCCGAGCAGGGGTTCCACGAGCCGGTCGACGACCTCGCGGCCGAGCCGGGCCGCCACGTACTCGCCCACGGCCACGTCGTCGCCGGTCTCGGTGCGGGGCAGGTCGGCGTCGCGTTCGATGCGGGCCAGGCCCTCGTCGGAGAGGACGCCGGAGAGGGCGGCGGCGGTGCCGGGCACGCCCATCACGTGGCCCTTGGGCATGGGCCGCAGGGCGCCCCGGGTCCAGAGCGCGGCGGTCGCGGTGGCCGGCGGCTGGAGCGCCTCGCCGAGGCCCGCCTCGCGCGCGAGGGCCACCGCCTCGGGGCGGCGGGCCAGCATGGACTCGGCGCCGAGGTCGACCCGGACGCCGGCGATCTCGCCGGGCAGCAGCTTGCCGCCGACCCGGTCGCCGGCCTCCAGCACGGTCACGCGCGCGCCGCGCCCCAGCAGGCGGTGCGCGGCGGCCAGCCCGGCGATGCCGGCCCCGATGACGACGACGTGCCCCAGGCCCCTACCCGTTGTGCTCATGTCCCCACTCTCTCAGACCCCGCCGGCACCGACGCCGGGGCCCGGTGTCCGGCCCGCGTCCGGGCCGTGACCGCATCGCGACCGCCGCCGGCGAACGTTCCCGCGGCTCTCGCCGTCGTAGGACCGTCACAGTCCACGGCATCGAGGGGTACCGCCATGCGCACTCCACGCACCGCACGTCGTCTCCGGGCCCTGGCCGGGATCCTGCTGGCCGCCTCGCTCGCGCTCGCCGGGTGCGGCGGCGGGGACGACGCCGGCGGCGGCACCGCCAAGGCCGCCTCCGACAGCGGGGCCGAGCGGGCGGGCGCCCCCGGCGGCGCGGCGGTCCCGGCCCGGGGCAAGGGCGGGGCCGGGAGCGGGACGCCCCGGCTCGCCCCCGACGCGGTCGTCCGCACGGCGTCCCTGACCGTCGAGGTCGAGGACGTGCCCAGGGCCCTGGCGGCGGCCCGGTCGGCCGCCGAGGACGCGGGCGGTTACGTCGGCGCCGAGACGACGCGCCGGGACGCGGACGGCCACGAGCGCACCAGGGTGGTGCTGCGGGTGCCCGTCGAGCGCTACGACGAGGTTCTCACCGGTCTGGAGGGCGCGGGCCGGCTGGTGGACCGCACGGCCAAGGCGGTGGACGTCACCGACCAGGTCGTGGACGTGGACAGCCGGATCCGGTCGCAGCGGGCCAGCGTCGACCGGATCCGCGCGCTGATGGAGAAGGCGGGCAGGCTGAGCGACGTCGTGGCGCTGGAGGGCGAGCTGAGCAGCCGGCAGGCCGACCTGGAGGCGCTGCTGGCCCGGCAGGCGTCGCTGAAGGACCGCACCGGCCTGGCCACCCTCACCCTGTCGCTGACCAGGGCCCCGGCGCGGGAGGCGTCCGGTAGCGGCGCGCCGGGCTTCGCGGACGCGCTCGCGGGCGGCTGGCGGGTGTGCGTCACCGTGCTGCGCTGGACCGCCCTCGCGCTCGGTGCCGCCCTGCCGTGCGCGGCCCTCGTCGCGCTGCTCGCGCTGCTGTGGCTGCGCGTCGTACGGCCCCGGCTGCCGCGCCGCGCGGAGCGGGTGCCCGTGACGACCGCGCTCGGCCCGCTGCCGTCGGCCCGTCCGGCGCCGGAGCCCGGCGAGCGGCCCGCGGGGGGCGGGCGGGACTGAACGGGGCGCGGCCCGTAGCGTGTTCCCATGAGCATCGGCGGCAGGGAACGGCTGGTCGTGATCGGGGGCGACGCCGCGGGCATGTCGGCGGCGTCGCAGGCGCGGCGGCTGCGGGGGCCCGGGGAGCTGGAGATCGTGGCGTTCGAGCGCGGTCACTTCACCTCCTTCTCGGCGTGCGGCATCCCGTACTGGGTGGGCGGCCGGGTTCCGGAGCGGGACCGGCTGATCGCGCGGACGGCGAAGGAGCACCGCGCGCGGGACATCGATCTGCGGATGCGCACGGAGGTCACGGAGATCGACGTGGCCGGGCAGCGGGTGCGCGCGCGGGACGTCGATTCCGGCGCCGAGTCCTGGACCCCGTACGACAAGCTGGTCGTCGCCACCGGCGCGCGGCCGGTCCGCCCGGACCTGCCCGGTGCGGACGCCCCCGGGGTGCACGGGGTGCAGACGCTCGACGACGGCCAGGCCCTGCTGGACACCCTGGAGCGCACGCGTGGCCGCCGGGCCGTGGTCGTGGGCGCCGGCTACATCGGTGTCGAGATGGCCGAGGCGCTGATCAACCGGGGCTTCGAGGTGACGGTCGTCAACCGGGGCCGGGAGCCGATGTCGACGCTGGACCCGGACATGGGGCGGCTCGTGCACCGGGCCATGGAGGGCCTCGGCATCACCATGGTCAACGACGCCGAGGTGACCGGGGTGCTCACCGGCGAGGGGGGCCGGGTGCGGGCGGTGGCCACACGGGACGCCGAGTTCCCGGCGGACGTGGTCGTCCTGGGCATCGGCGTCCGCCCGGAGACGTCCCTCGCCCGGGCGGCCGGGCTGCCGCTGGGCACCCACGGCGGGCTGCTCACCGATCTGGCGATGCGGGTGCGCGGGCGGGAGGACGTCTGGGCGGGCGGCGACTGCGTGGAGGTGCTGAACCTGGTCTCCGGGCAGGAGCAGTACGTGCCGCTCGGCACCCACGCCAACAAGCACGGCCAGGTCATCGGCACCAACGCGGGCGGCGGCTACGCCACCTTCCCGGGTGTCGTCGGCACGGCGGTGAGCAAGGTGTGCGACCTGGAGATCGCGCGCACGGGCCTGCGGGAGAAGGACGCCCGCCGAGTGGGGCTGCGGTTCGAGACGGTCACCATCGAGTCGACCAGCCGCGCCGGCTACTACCCGGGGGCCGCGCCCATGACGGTCAAGATGCTCGCCGAGGCCCGCACGGGACGGCTGCTGGGCGTGCAGATCGTCGGCCGGGAGGGGGCGGCGAAGCGGGTGGACATCGCGGCGGTGGCGCTCACCGCGCGGATGACGGTGGAGCAGATGACGGCCCTGGACCTGGGCTACGCCC
This sequence comes from Streptomyces sp. NPDC029296, assembly GCF_055569255.1. Classification (NCBI taxonomy): domain Bacteria; kingdom Bacillati; phylum Actinomycetota; class Actinomycetes; order Kitasatosporales; family Streptomycetaceae; genus Streptomyces; species Streptomyces sp. NPDC029296. The sequence goes on along the minus strand of NZ_JBVHXT010000024.1, from coordinate 32,065 downwards.
CGCCGTTCTCACCGGTGTGGGACCCGGTGCTGGTGGCCGCGCGCAAGGCCGCGTCGCGGGTGCGGTCGGGCTGACCCGCGGCGGGCGCGCTGATACGCGGGCGCGATCGCGGGCACTCCTGGTGTGTGGTCATCCCCGTCCATGACGTGAACCCCGTGCGCCGCACCCCCTGGGTGACGTACGCGCTCATCGCCGCCAACGTGCTGGTGTTCCTCACCACGCCCGGCATGGCCGGATCCGTGACCGGCGGCACCGGACTGACGCAGCTGTGCGATCTGCGGGCCTTCATGGACCACTACGCGGCGGTCCCCCGGGAGCTGATCCACGACCGGCTGCCGCGGCTGGTGCCGACCGGGGAGGTCGGCGTGGGCCCGCACGGCCCGGGCTGTGTCGTGGCGCCGCCGGACTACGACAAGTCGCCACCGCTGTCGGTGTTCACGGCGATGTTCCTGCACGGCGGCTGGCCGCACCTGCTGGGGAACATGCTGTTCCTGCTGATCTTCGGCAACAACGTCGAGGACCGGATGGGCCACATCCGCTTCTTCCTCTTCTACGTGGTGTGCGGCTACGCGGCCGGGTACGGCTTCGCGCTGCTCAACGACACCTCCGCCGACCCGCTGATCGGCGCGTCCGGCGCGATCGCCGGGGTGCTCGGCGCCTATCTGGTGCTGTATCCGAGGGCCAGGGTGTGGGTGCTGGTGCCGTTCCTGGTGTTCCTGCCGCTGCGGCTGCCCGCCTGGCTGGTGCTCGGGTTCTGGTTCGCTCTCCAGGCGGTGTACTCCTCCGGGCACGGGGTGTCCGGCGCGGGCACGGTGGCGTACGCGGCGCATGTGGCCGGCTTCGTGGCGGGCATGCTGCTCGCCTGGCCGCTCAAGCCCGGTACCCCGCCCCCGCCGGAGCCGCCCGGCCTGCTGTTCGGCAGGCGCGCGCGGCCCCGTGGCACCTGGTGAGTCAGCGCGCGGTCGCGGTGTGGACGTACTCCACGAGCCGGGTCAGCGCGTCCGGGTCGGTGTTCGGCATGACGCCGTGGCCGAGGTTGAAGACGTGCCCCTCCAGACCGGCGGCGGCGTCCAGCACCTCGCGGGCCTTGGCCTCGACGGTGTCCTTGTCGGTGAACAGCACGGTCGGGTCCAGGTTGCCCTGGAGCGCCTTGCCGGGGCCGACGCGGCGGGCGGCCTCGTCCAGCGGGACGCGCCAGTCGACGCCGACGACGTCCGCGCCGGCCTCGCCGAGCGGCTTCAGCAGCTCGCCGGTGCCGACGCCGAAGTGGATGCGCGGCACGCCGTAGCCGGCGACCGCGTCGAAGACCTTCGCGGAGGCCGGCATGACCGAGTGCCGGTAGTCGGCGGGGGCCAGCGCGCCGGCCCAGGAGTCGAAGAGCTGGACGGCACTGGCGCCGGCCTCGATCTGCACCTTCAGGAAGGCGGCCGTGATGTCGGCGAGCCGGTCCAGCAGGTCGGCCCACAGCTCGGGGTCGCCGTACATCATCGCCTTGGCGTTCTCGTACGTGCGCGAGGGACCGCCCTCGACCAGGTAGCTCGCGAGGGTGAAGGGCGCGCCGGCGAAGCCGATCAGCGGGGTGCTGCCCAGCTCGCGGATGAGCAGGCCGATGGCCTCGGTGACGTACGACACGTCCTCGGGGGTGAGGTCGCGCAGCCGGGCCAGGTCGGCGCGGGTGCGGACGGGCTGTTCCACGACCGGGCCGACGCCGGGCTTGATGTCCAGGTCGATGCCGATGGCCTTCAGCGGGACGACGATGTCGCTGAAGTAGATCGCCGCGTCCACGTCGTGCCGGCGCACCGGCTGGAGCGTGATCTCGGTGACCAGTTCGGGCCGCATGCACGACTCCAGCATGGGCACGCCCTCGCGCACCTTGCGGTACTCGGGCAGGGAGCGGCCGGCCTGGCGCATGAACCACACGGGGGTGTGCGGCACGGGTTCGCGCCGGCACGCCTTCAGGAACGCGCTGTCGTACGTGGCTGCGGGCCCCTGGCCCGTGGAGGTGTCGTTCGCGGTCACGGGGCAAGTCTCGCATGACACCGGTGACCGGCGGCGCGGGGTGTCTTGCCCTGCGCGAAGCCCCGCTTCCCCTTACTCTTCCCCGCATGGCTGCGGCTCAGGGACGACTGTCGGACGGCGCTGACGGAATGGACGACGCGGAGGACACCGCTCAGACGCGGGGGGGTGGCGGGCTGCCGCCGGCGTTCCGGGCCGCGGTCGACGCGCTGCGCGCGGCGCGGCCGCGGCCGCAGGTCGAGGTGGAGCCGACGCCCGCCCCGCAGCGGCTCGCCCCGTACGCGTACGCGCTGGAGGCGGTGGTGGTCGACGGCGAGCAGGAGCTGGCCGACGGGCGGCTGGTGCTGCTGCACGACCCGGACGGGCACGAGGCGTGGCGGGGCACGTTCCGGCTGGTGACGCTGGTGCGGGCCGAGCTGGAGCCGGAGATGGCGGCCGATCCGCTGCTGCCGGAGGTGTGCTGGTCGTGGCTGACCGGGGCGCTCCAGGCGCGCGGACTGGCCTACGGCGAGCCGAGCGGCACGATCACGCGGGCGGGCTCGCACTACTTCGGCGGACTGGCGGAGCGGCCGGCCGCCTCGCAGATCGAGATCCGCGCCTCGTGGACGCCCCGTGAGGGCCCGGGCGGGGCGCCGGACACGGCCGCCCACCTGATCTCCTGGTGCGATCTGCTGGCGCAGGTCGCGGGCCTGCCGCCGGCCGGTCCCGGGGACGCGTCGGTGGTGACCCTGCCGCAGCGCAGGGGCCCGCAGTCCCGGTAGGGGGCGGCGGCGCGGGGGCCGTGGCCTCAGCAGGGGGCGTCGGCGCGGGGGATCCGTGGTGCCGGTGAGGGTCGTCACGAAACGCCGTATTGACCATCTCTTTGTCGATACGGCCACTTTCCGTACTCGAATCGCACTCGCTCGGACCGACTCGATCTTCGGATGATCGATCGCGTGTCCGAATTGCACAGATTGTTACTCACTAGATCGTGATCACTCCCTAAAGGCGGACGAGTTTGCTGCCGAAGACGACTGTGACCTTGAAAGCACGGTTCGTCCCGGCTTCCTCCCCACAAGCCGGCCCCGTCCCCCACCCAGGAGGCCTGGTGTCCGTTCTCCTTGAGCAACCCGCAAGCCTGGTCGCCTACCGCCCGAACAAGCCGACCGCCATGGTGGTCGTGGCCGACCCGCGCGTCCGCTCCACCGTCACCCGCCACCTGTGGGCGCTCGGCGTGCGCGATGTCATCGAAGCCTCGTCCATCGCGGAGGCTCGTCCCCGCATCGGCAACCCCCGCGACATCTGCGTCGCCGACGTCCACCTTCCCGACGGCTCCGGCCTCACCCTGCTGTCCGAGACCCGGGCCGCGGGCTGGCCCAACGGACTGGCCCTCTCCGCCGCCGACGACATCGGCGCGGTCCGCAACGCGCTGGCCGGCGGCGTCAAGGGCTACGTCGTCACCGGCACCCGCACCAACATCGGGCTCCCCGCCCGCCCCGGCGCCACTCCCCTCGGCGCCGCCCGCATGCACCGCCGCCCCCCGGGTGCCCCGAGCCACCCGGGCGGCTACCGGGAGCTGTCCGGACGCGAGGTCGAGGTGCTGCGGCTGGTCGCGGAGGGCCAGTCGAACAAGGCGATCGGCGTCTCCATGGGCCTGTCCGCCCTCACCGTCAAGAGCCACCTCGCCCGCATCGCCCGCAAGCTGGGCACCGGGGACAGGGCCGGCATGGTGGCCGTCGCCCTGCGCACCGGCATCATCCACTGAGCCCACCCGATACCCCCTTCGGCGCAGTCCCGCCTCCGCTCCGGCGCACCGGACCCGCCCCGGCGCTGACCGGTTTACGCCCCTGCCACGCCCGTCGACGGAACGTTCCGTCGACGGGCGCCGTGCGCACACGGATACCCTTGACAGGTGACCGACGCCCAAGACACCGCAGCAGACAGCTCCCTGCGCACCACCGGAGGCACTCCTCCGGACGACGCCGGATCTTCTGTGACGGGGGCGCCGACTCCGTTGCTCGAACCCCGCGAGGGCATTCCGCCCGTGATCGCCGACGAGGACGCCCTCGCCCGGGTCACCGCCGCCTTCGCCGCCGGCACCGGCCCGGTCGCCGTGGACGCCGAACGCGCCTCCGGCTACCGCTACGGCCAGCGCGCCTATCTGGTGCAGCTGCGCCGCGAGGGCGCCGGGACCGCGCTCATCGACCCCGTGGCCTGCCCCGACCTGTCCGGGCTCGGCGCGGCCCTGTCCGACGCCGAGTGGGTGCTGCACGCGGCCACCCAGGACCTGCCCTGCCTGCGCGAGATAGGCATGGCCCCGGCCCGCCTGTTCGACACCGAGCTGGCCGGACGGCTGGCCGGCTTCCCCCGGGTCGGCCTCGGCGCCATGGTCGAGGGCGTCCTCGGCTACGTCCTGGAGAAGGGCCACTCCGCCGTCGACTGGTCGACCCGACCGCTGCCCGAGCCGTGGCTGCGCTACGCCGCGCTCGACGTCGAGCTGCTCGTCGACCTGCGGGACGCCCTGGAGAAGGAGCTGGACCGGCAGGGCAAGCTGGAGTGGGCGCTTCAGGAGTTCCACGCGATCGCGACGGCGCCCCCGCCCGAGCCCCGCAAGGACCCCTGGCGCCGTACGTCCGGGATGCACAAGGTGCGCCGCCGCCGGCAGCTCGGCGTGGTCCGGGAGCTGTGGGAGACCCGGGACCGGATCGCCCGGCGCCGGGACGTCTCGCCGGGCAAGGTGCTCAGCGACGCGGCCATCGTGGAGGCCGCGCTCGCCCTGCCGGGCAACGTGCACGCCCTCGCCGCGCTGAACGGCTTCGGGCACCGGATGGGACGGCGGCAGCTGGAGCAGTGGCAGGCCGCGGTGGACCGGGCCAAGGCGCTGCCGGAGGCCGCGCTGCCGCAGCCCGGGCAGTCGGTGGCGGGGCCGCCGCCGCCGCGGGCGTGGGCCGACAAGGACCCGGCCGCGGCGGCCCGGCTGTCCGCCGCGCGGGCCGGGGTGTCCTCCCTCGCCGAGCGCCTCGCCATGCCGCAGGAGAACGTGATCTCTCCGGACACGGTGCGCCGGATCTGCTGGGAGCCGCCGAAGGTCGTGGACACCGAGTCCGTGACGGCCGCGCTCGCGGGGTACGGCGCACGCGCCTGGCAGATCGAGCTGGTGACGCCGGTGCTGGTGGACGCGCTGGCGGCCAAGGAGGTCTGACCGCCGCCGGTCCCCCACCGGGTCGCCGGTGATCTTCCGGTGGGCGCCGCGGGGCCCTCGGATACGGAAAAGGGACGTCGAGATCACGCCAAGATCCTGGGACGGCTCACGACCGGACGGACGGGCAGCGCGGGGTTGGCTGGTTCGGCACTTCGGGAGCACATCACTCAACCGGTAAAGTCCGCATGGCCCAAGGGTGTCACGAGCATGCCGACCGCTTCGGCAGAGACCGGTTGAGGCCCGTTCGCCGCACGTTCCGCGCCGCACCGCATGGAGCCCGCCCGATGACCCCGAGCCCGACTCCCCGCGTCACGATCAAGGACGTCGCCGCCCGCGCCGGCGTGTCCAAGGGGGCCGTGTCCCTGGCCCTCAACCACAAGCCGGGGCTGTCGGAGGCCACCCGCGACCGGATCTTCGCGGCGGCCCGGGAGCTGGGCTGGGCGCCGAGCCACGCCGCGCGGTCGCTGGCCGGGGCGCGGGTGGACGTGGTGGGCCTGGCGATCTGCCGGCCGGCCCGGATGCTGGGCCTTGAGCCGTTCTACATGGAGTTCGTCTCGGGCGTGGAGAGCGTGCTGAGCGAGCGCTCCTGCTCGCTGCTGCTGCGGCTGGTGCGCAGCCCCGAGGAGGAGGCCGATCTGCTCCGGACGTGGTGGCAGGGGCGGCACATCGGCGGGGCCATCGTGGTCGACCTGCGCGCGGACGACCCCCGGGTGCCGGTGGTACGGCGGCTCGGGCTGCCCGCGGTCGCCGTCGGCCACCCGTCGCTGACCGGCGGGCTCACCTCGGTGTGGACGGACGACACCAGCGCCGTCGGCGAGGCGGTGCGCCACCTCGCGGCGCTCGGGCACCGCAGGATCGCCCGGGTCGGCGGGGCGGCGGCCCTCGGGCACACGAGCATCCGCGCGGCGGCGTTCGACGAGGCCGGGCGGGCGGCGGGGCTGGCCGGGGTATGGCAGGTGGCGACCGACTTCTCCGGGGAGGCGGGGGCGCGGGCGACGCGCTCGCTGCTGACGGCGGCGCCCGGAGAGCGGCCGACGGCGATCGTGTACGACAACGACATCATGGCGGTCGCGGGGCTGGCGGTGGCGGCCGGGATGGGGCTGCGGGTGCCCTCCGATGTGTCGCTGCTGGCCTGGGACGACTCCCGGCTGTGCCGGCTGACCCACCCGACGCTGTCGGCGATGAGCCATGACGTGCACGGGTTCGGGGCCGAGGCGGCGCGCACGCTGTTCGGGGTGATCCTGGGGGAGGGTCCGGAATCCCGTCCGGTGCCCACGCCGGTGCTGGTGCCCAGAGGTTCGACGGCTCCCCCGAAGGTGTGACGTTCACCGCTCCCCCGTACAGGGCTGTGCAGCTACGTTACTCATAAGTAGCATGGGGCTGAGCGCGCGCTCAGCGCAACGCAGCAGTGCCATCCCGCATCTGGAGGAGAGCCATCGTGCCTCGTACCGTCAGGGACGTCGTCTTCGTCGACGGCGTCCGCACCCCGTTCGGCAAGGCGGGCCCGAAGGGCATCTACCACGAGACCCGTGCCGACGACCTCGTCGTGAAGGCGATCCGGGAGCTGCTGCGCCGCAACCCCGGGCTGGACCCGAAGAAGATCGACGAGGTCGCCATCGCCGCGACCACGCAGATCGGCGACCAGGGCCTGACCCTCGGCCGCACGGCCGGCATCCTCGCGGGCCTGCCGCAGTCCGTGCCGGGCTACTCCATCGACCGCATGTGCGCCGGCGCGCTGACCGCCGTGACGACCACCGCCGGTTCGATCGCGTTCGGCGCCTACGACGCCGTCATCGCCGGCGGTGTCGAGCACATGGGCCGCCACCCGATGGGCGAGGGCGTGGACCCGAACCCGCGCTTCGTCTCCGAGAAGCTGGTCGACGAGTCCGCCCTCTTCATGGGCATGACCGCCGAGAACCTGCACGACCGGTACCCCTCGATCACCAAGCAGCGCGCCGACGAGTACGCGGTGCGCTCGCAGGAGAAGGCCGCCAAGGCGTACGCCGACGGCAAGATCCAGGCCGACCTGGTGCCGATCTCGGTGCGCCGCACCACCCCCGAGGGCGGCGAGACCGGCTGGGGTCTGGTCACCGCCGACGAGCCGATGCGCCCGGGCACCACGCTGGAGAACCTGGCCGGCCTGAAGACGCCGTTCCGCGTCCACGGCCGGGTCACCGCGGGCAACGCGGCCGGTCTGAACGACGGCGCCACCGCGTCGGTCATCGCGAGCGAGGACTTCGCCCGCGAGCACGGCCTGCCGGTCAAGATGCGCCTGGTGTCGTACGCCTTCGCGGGCGTCGAGCCGGAGGTCATGGGCTACGGCCCGATCCCGGCCACGGAGAAGGCCCTCGCCAAGGCGGGCCTGTCCATCTCCGACATCGGCCTGTTCGAGATCAACGAGGCCTTCGCCGTCCAGGTCCTGGCCTTCCTGGAGCACTACGGCATCGCCGACGACGACGCGCGCGTCAACCAGTACGGCGGCGCCATCGCCTTCGGTCACCCGCTGGCCTCCTCCGGCGTCCGGCTGATGACGCAGCTGGCCCGCCAGTTCGAGGAGCAGCCGCACGTCCGCTACGGCCTGACCACCATGTGCGTCGGCTTCGGCATGGGCGCGACGGTCGTCTGGGAGAACCCGCACTTCGAGGGGGACAAGTGAGCACCACCGCCGAGCTTCTGAAGCAGGCCTCGGACCTGTTCCCCGACGAGGTCGTCACCAGCGCCCACGTGCGCCACTTCGACCTGCCGCTGGGCGCGGGCCGGTTCGCGCTGATCACGCTGGACAACGGCCTGGACCACACCAAGCCGACCACCTTCGGCCCGGCCTCGCTGGCGAACCTGAACGCCGCCGTCGACCAGGTCGAGAAGGAGGCGGCCGAGGGCGCGATCGTCGGTGCCGGCATCACCGGCAAGCCGTTCATCTTCGCCGTCGGCGCCGACCTCAAGGGCGTCGAACTGCTGAAGGAGCACGAGCACGCGCTCGCCATCGGCAAGGGCGGCCACGAGGTCTTCAAGCGGCTGTCGAAGCTGGCCGTCCCGACCTTCGCGTACTACAACGGCGCGGCCATGGGCGGCGGCGTCGAGGTCGGTCTGCACTGCTCCTACCGGACCGTCTCCAAGGCGATCCCGGCGTTCTCGCTGCCCGAGGTCTTCCTCGGCCTGGTCCCCGGCTGGGGCGGCTGCACCCTGCTGCCGAACCTGATCGGCGCCGAGAAGGCCGTCTCGGTCATCATCGAGAACTCCCTGAACCAGAACAGGCAGCTCAAGGGCCAGCAGGTCTTCGACCTCGGGATCGCCGACGCCCTCTTCGAAGGCGCCGACTTCCTGGAGCAGTCGCTGATCTGGACGGCGCGGGTCCTCAAGGGCGACGTCACCGTCGAGCGCCCGGTGATCGACCGCGGTGAGGCGTGGGACCAGGCCGTCGCCAAGGGCCGGTTCATCGCCGACGGCAAGGTGCACGGCGCGGCCCCGGCCGCCTACCGCGCCCTGGACATCATCGCCGCCGCCAAGAACGAGGACCTCCAGCAGGGCTTCGACGCCGAGGACCAGGCCCTCGCCGACCTGATCATGGGCGGTGAACTGCGCGCCGGCATCTACGCCTTCAACCTCGTCCAGAAGCGCGGCAAGCGCCCCGCCGGCGCCCCGGACAAGAACCTGGCCCGCCCGGTCACCAAGGTCGGTGTCGTCGGCGCCGGTCTGATGGCCTCGCAGCTCGCCCTGCTGTTCCTGCGCCGCCTGGAGGTGCCGGTCGTGCTGACCGACATCGACCAGGAGCGCGTCGACAAGGGCGTGGGCTACGTCCACGCCGAGATCGACAAGCTGCTCGGCAAGGGCCGCATCAACCAGGACAAGGCCAACCGCCTCAAGGCACTGGTCACCGGTGTCCTGGACAAGGCCGAGGGCTTCTCCGACGCGGACTTCGTCATCGAGGCCGTGTTCGAGGAGATCGGCGTCAAGCAGCAGGTGTTCGCGGAGGTGGAGGCGGTCGCCCCCGCGCACGCGATCCTCGCCACCAACACCTCCTCGCTGTCCGTGACCGAGATGGCGTCGAAGCTGAAGCACCCCGAGCGGGTCGTCGGCTTCCACTTCTTCAACCCGGTCGCGGTGCTGCCGCTGCTGGAGATCGTCCGCGGCGAGCAGACCGACGACGCGTCCCTCGCGACCGCGTTCGCCGTCGCCAAGAAGCTGAAGAAGACCGCGGTGCTGGTCAAGGACGCCCCGGCGTTCGTCGTGAACCGCATCCTGACCCGCTTCATGGGCGAGATCCAGAACGTCATCGACGAGGGCACCCCGGTCGAGGTCGCCGAGAAGGCCGTCGAGCCGCTCGGTCTGCCGATGTCCCCGCTGGTGCTGCTGGAGCTGGTCGGCCCGGCGATCGGCCTGCACGTCTCCGAGACGCTGCACGGCGCGTTCCCGGACCGCTTCACGGTCTCCCCGAACCTCAAGGCGGTCGTGGAGGCGGGCAAGCGCGGCTTCTACGTCTACGACAGCGGCAAGCCGGAGCTGGACCCGGAGGTCGCCGCGCTGCTGAAGCAGGGCGATGTCGTCCTGACCGAGGAGCAGGTGCGGGCGCGGGTGCTGGACGCGGTGGCCGGGGAGATCGGGCTCATGCTCGACGAGGGCGTGGTCGCCGAGGCCCAGGACATCGACCTGTGCCTGATCACGGGCGCCGGCTGGCCCTTCCACCTGGGCGGCATCACGCCGTACCTGGACCGCGAGGGTGTCTCCGAGCGCGTGAACGGCAAGAAGTTCCTGGCACCGGGCGTGGCCAGCGTCCCGGCGTAACGCTTCAGGGCACGGGAGAGGGCCCCCGCCACGGCGGGGGCCCTCTCCCTTCCCCGTGCTCAGATCCGCCGCCAGGCCTCCAGCGCCAGCCCCGGTTCGTCCTTGCGCCGGGTCATCAGCAGCTGTCCCGTCGACGGGGACAGCGTCGCCGCCACCACCCGGCCCGTCTCGTCCAGGGCGAGGGACACCAGCGCGTCCAGCGGCAGTTCGGGGCCCGACTCGGTCCACCAGGCCCCCGCCGACTCCTGCTCGGTCGGGTACGCGGCGAAGGCGACCCGGCGGCTCGCCGTCCGCTGGGCGAGCAGCGTGCAGTCGTACCCGTCCAGGTCGCAGCGGACCGCCGAGACCGGTCCCGGGCCCGCCACGGGCAGCAGCGTGACCGGCTTGCCGCCGGGCCGCCAGGCGCACAGGGTGTCGTCGGCGCCGGTGTAGAAGACGGTCGTACTGTCCGGGGAGGTCGCCAGGGCGCGCAGGGTGCCCGGACGGACCGGGGTCCGCAGGGACTCCTCCAGCACGGGCACGGCGCCGGGCGACTCCTGACGCCAGAACAGCAGGCCCTGCGGGACGGCCGCGTACAGCTCCACCGTGCCGGACGCCCCGGTCACCGCGGCCAGTCGGTCCTGCACCTCGCTGCCCTTCAGGTCCCGCCAGGGACCCCAGCCGCCCTTCTCCTTCTGGCCGAGCATGCTGACCCCGCCGCCCCGGTTCCGGACGAACACATGGGCGCGGCCCTGTGCGTCGACCGTGACCGCGGGGGTGCCGGTGCGGTCGCCGGTGCGGTTAGGGTGGCCGATCGGGTGCCAGTCCAGGGCGGCCAGGTGCGGGCGGTAGTGCGTGGAGTGCACCAGCCCCGACTCGCCCTTGACGGTGGGCCGCCAGGACACCAGGTGGGCATAGCCGTCGGCGCCCTGGCCGATCGCCAGGACGGAGTGCAGTCTCTGGTCGCCGCCCATCTTGCGGGGGGCGGACCAGGGGCCGCCGGGGCCGCGCTCCGCCCGGCACAGGACGGCGTCGCCCGACAGCTGGTACGCACTGAGCCGGCCGTCTCGGCCGCGAAGGAACCAGTCGCCGTTCACCGGTTCACTTTAAGCCGCCCGGGACCGGCCACGGGGCACGCCCCCCGGGCTCGGCCCGTGCGACCCTTGCGGTATGACCGGCCCCCTCGACGCCTCGCCCCGCCCCGCCCCGCCGCTCGTCATCGTGGACGGCGCGAACGTCGTCGGATCGCGGCCCGACGGCTGGTGGAAGGACCGCAGGGGAGCGGCCGAGCGGCTGCGGGACCGGCTGGCGGGCGAGGGCCTGCCCGGGCGTGCGGGGCCGGTGGAGATCGTGCTGGTGGTCGAGGGCGCGGCCCGGGGCGTGGCGTCGGTGCCGGGCGTGCGGGTGGAGTCGGCGCCGGGCAGCGGTGACGACCGCATCGTGGAGCTGACCGCCGGCAGCCCCGGCCGCCCCCGCCTGGTGGTGACCGCCGACCGCGAACTGCGCCGCCGGGTGACGGAACTGGGCGCGGAGGTGACGGGCCCCCGCACGGTCCTGGGCTGAACCGCACCCGCGACGGCCAGCCCCCGGGATCCCCGCTCCGGGAGCCGCGGCCGCCCCGCCACGCGGAACGCCGCGTCGCGTGCCGCTACGGCCCCGCGCCCGGCCGTGCCGCCGCGCGGGCGTACAGGACCGCGCCGTCCACCCGGGCGATCTCCGTGTACCGCGTCGCCAGGAGGCGGCGCAGGGTGGGGAGGCGGGCGGGGGCGTACGGCTCGCCGCGGGAGTCGTCGGCGATCAGGGCGGGGGTGTGCGCGGCCAGTTCGCGGCGGAAGACGGGCCAGGTGCCGGGGACGGCGTACGCCTCGCCGACCCGGGAACCGTCCCGGCCGCCGCTGTAGTTGGTGAGCAGGCCCGCGGTCAGGTAGCGGGTGGCGGGGGTGCGGCCGGCCAGCCAGTACGTCTCGGGGTGTATCCCCCACACCAGGACCCGGTCGCCGGGTGCCGTGCGGTGCGCGAGGGCCGCCGCCAGCCGTTCGGCGTGCGCGAGTTCGGGGCGCGGGGCGAGCAGGCCCCAGCCGATGAAGAGGGCGCAGGCGCAGCCGGAGGTGACGACGGCGGATAGGCGCCGCTTCCCCGGCAGGACGTGCAGCGCGGCCGTGGCCAGCAGTGTGAGCGGCGGGAGGAGTTGCAGGTAGTAGTGGCCGAAGAAGTGGCAGCCGGCGGCCACGGCGACGGCCGAGGAGCCCAGCCACGGCCACAGCCAGTGCCACGGCTCGCCCGCCCGGGCCCCGGCGCCCCGCACGGCCCGGGCGATCGGCGGGAGCAGTCCCGCCGAGGCCGCCGCGAGGATCGCCGTGTTGGTCAGGGCGCGGCCCAGGACGTGGAGTGCGGAGCCGGTGACGGAGGCGTAGGCGGCGGAGCCGGTCACCGTCCAGAACAGGAAGCCGGCCGGGTCCGTCAGCAGGGCCGCGCCGAGCACGGGCGCGAGGAACCCGGCGGCGAGCCGGGGCAGGCCCGCCCGGACGGCACCGCGCCGGCACAGCAGCCAGAGCACCGGCAGCAGCACCGCGCCGCCGGTCTGCTTGGTCAGGAACGCGGCGGCGACGGCGGCCCCGGCCGGGCCCCAGCGCCCCCGGTCCGCGCACCACGCGGCGGCGGCCGTCCAGGGCAGTATGAACACCTCGAAGGTGGCGGCCTGCGCGTCCTCCGGGTTGAGCCCGACCGACACCAGCAGGTACAGCACCCCGGCGGTGCGGCCGGCCCGGTCGCCCCAGTGGCGGCGGGCCAGGGAGGCGAGCAGCACGGCGGTGAGCAGCTGGGCGAGGACGGCGAGGATCCGCAAGGGGGTCAGGGAGCCGGAGCCGCACAGCGCGAACGCGGCCTCGTACAGCCAGGGCAGCAGCGGCGGCTTGCGGTCCACCACCGTGTCGTAGAGCCGCCCGCCCTGGGCGAGCAGCCCGGCCTCGACGGCGAGGTAGCCCTCGTCGGGGTTCCACAGCGGCCGGACGAAGGAGGGGATCCGGGTGACGCAGGCGAGGACCGCCAGCAGGGGAAGCAGCCGCGTCCAGTACGCCGTCCGGGTGATCGCGGTCCGTGCGGGGGCGAGCGGGGCGGCGAGCATGGTCAGCACGCTATCCGGCCCCGGGGCGCTCTTCCGCGAGGGGCGTACGGGGTGTCGGCGGGTGTCAGGGGGCCGGTCCGGCGGGCGGGCGCGGGGCCTCGTCCGCGGCGGCCCGCTCCCGCGTGGCGAGCCGGCTGTGCGAGCGGCCGTAGAGGAAGTAGACGACGAAACCGATCAGCATCCAGATCGCGAACCGCAGCCAGGTCTCCGCGGGCAGGTTCAGCATCAGCCACAGGGAGGCGAGCACCGACAGCACCGGGACCAGCGGGACCAGCGGGGTGCGGAAGGCCCGGGGCAGGTCGGGGCGGGTGCGGCGCAGGATGATCACGCTGAGCGCGACCACGGCGAAGGCGAAGAGGGTGCCGATGTTCACCAGTTCGGCCAGTTCGCTGAGGCTGGTGAAGCCCGCCACGACCGCGATGACGACGCCGAGCAGGATGGTCGACCGGTAGGGGGTGCGGAACCTCGGGTGGGTCTGGGAGAAGAACCGGGGCAGCAGCCCGTCCCGGCTCATCGCGAAGAACACCCGGGACTGGCCGAGCAGCAGGATCATGCACACGGTGGTCAGGCCGACCGCGGCACCGAAGCTGATCAGGCCCGCGTACCAGGGGTGCCCGGTGGCCTTGAACGCGTCGGCGAGGGGCGCCTCCACGGACAGCGAGCTGTACTTCTGCATGCCGGTGACGACGATCGACACGGCCACGTACAGGGCGGTGCAGATGACCAGGGAGCCGAGGATGCCGCGCGGGACGTCGCGCTGCGGGTGGCGGGTCTCCTCGGCGGCGGTGGCGACGACGTCGAAGCCGATGAAGGCGAAGAAGACCACGGAGGCGGCGGTGAAGACGCCCATGACGCCGAAGTGGGAGGGGGCCCAGCCGAACATCAGCTGGATCAGGGGGGCCTTGAGGCTGCCGCCGGCCTCGGCGGGCTGCTCCTTGGGTATGAACGGGTGGTAGTTGGCGCCCTTGACGAAGAAGGCGCCCGCGATGATCACGACGAGGACCACGACCACCTTGACCCCGACGACCACCGAGGTGACCCGCGCGGAGACCTTCATGCCGACGACGAGGATGGCGGTGAGCAGCAGGACGAGCGCCGCGGCGAGGATGTCGAAGCCGAAGCCGGTGGCGCCGTCCCGGCCGCCGAGCGCCCCGGGCAGGTGCCAGCCCCAGTTGTCGAGCAGCGAGTGGATGTAGCCGGACCAGCCGACCGCGACCACCGCCGTGCCCAGCGCCAGCTCCAGGACCAGGTCCCAGCCGATGGTCCAGGCGGGGAGTTCGCCGAGCGAGGCGTAGGAGAAGGTGTAGGCGGAGCCGGCCACCGGGACCGTGGAGGCGAACTCGGCGTAGCAGAGGGCGGCGAGCGCGCAGGCCGCGCCGGCCACCACGAAGGACAGCGAGACGGCGGGGCCGGCGGTGTTCTTCGCGGCCGTGCCGGTGAGGACGAAGATGCCGGTGCCGATGATGACGCCGACGCCGAAGACGGTCAGGTCCAGGGCGGACAGTGATTTCTTGAGCGCGTGCTCGGGTTCCTCGGTGTCCTGGATGGACTGCTCGACGTTCTTCGTCCGGAACAGCGTGCTGCTCACGAACCCACCTCCCACGCTTGCCGGGCCCCGACATGATCGAGAGGGCCGGTGGTGCGGTTTGCCCCGGCACAGGCAGGTTCACCCAAACGGGCCGGTTCCGCCACCGGGGGAGGCGGCGGGACCGGCCCGTCGGGCACGTCGGCTCACGCTAGTCGCGCGCGGGTTCCACGGAGTTCACGGTGTCGTCCGTGCGGTCGGCGGGGAGGCCGTCGAGCTTGGCGACCAGCCCGGTGACCTGGCGGGCGATGTCGGGCGCGGTGAGCCCGATCTCGGCCATGACCTCGGCGCGGGAGGCGTGGTCGAGGAAGCGCGGCGGGATGCCGAAGTCGCGCAGCGGCACGTCCACGCCCGCGTCCCTGAGGGCCTGGGCGATCGCGGAGCCGACACCGCCGACGCGGCTGTTGTCCTCGACGGTGACGACGACCCGGTGCCGCTCGGCCAGCGGGGCCATGGCCTCGTCGACGGGCTTGACCCAGCGCGGGTCGACCACGGTGGTGGAGATGCCCTGCTTGTCGAGCAGATGGGCGATCTCCAGGCACATCGGGGCGAGGGCGCCCACGGAGACCAGCAGCACGTCGGGGCCGTCGGTGCCGGGCTCGCGCAGCACGTCCATGCCGCCGACCCGGCCCACGGCGGGTACGGCGGGGCCGACGGCGCCCTTGGAGAAGCGCACCACGGTCGGCGCGTCCTCGACGGCCACGGCCTCGCGCAGCTGGGCCCGCACCTGGTCGGCGTCGCGCGGCGCGGCCAGCCTGAGTCCGGGTACCACCTGGAGGATCGACATGTCCCACATGCCGTTGTGCGAGGCGCCGTCGGTGCCGGTGATCCCGGCCCGGTCCAGCACGAAGGTCACCCCGCACTTGTGCAGGGCCACGTCCATGAGGACCTGGTCGAAGGCGCGGTTGAGGAAGGTGGCGTACACCGCGAAGACCGGGTGCAGCCCGCCGTAGGCGAGGCCCGCCGCGGAGACGGCGCCGTGCTGCTCGGCGATCCCGACGTCGTAGACCCGCTCGGGGAAGCGCCTGGCGAACTTGTCCAGGCCGACCGGCTGGAGCATGGCGGCGGTGATCGCGACGATGTCCTCGCGCTCCTCGCCGAGCTTGACCATCTCCTCGCCGAAGACCGAGGTCCAGTCGGCGCCGGAGGTGGCGATCGGCAGCCCGGTGTCCGGGTGGATCTTGCCGACGGCGTGGAACCGGTCGGCCTCGTCCTGGAGGGCGGGCTGGTAGCCGCGGCCCTTCTCGGTCAGGCAGTGCACGATCACCGGGCCGCCGAACCGCTTGGCCCGGGTGAGCGCCGACTCCAGGGCCTCGATGTCGTGGCCGTCGATGGGGCCGACGTACTTCAGGCCCAGGTCCTCGAACATGCCCTGCGGGGTGATGAAGTCCTTCAGCCCCTTCTTGGCGCCGTGCAGGGTCTCGTACAGCGGCTTGCCGACGACCGGGGTGCGGTCGAGGATGTCCTTGGTGCGGGCGAGGAAGCGTTCGTAGCCGTCGGTGGTGCGCAGGGTCGCCAGGTGGTTGGCGAGGCCGCCGATGGTCGGGGCGTAGGAGCGTTCGTTGTCGTTGACGACGATGACGAGCGGGCGGTCCTTGGCCTCGGCGATGTTGTTCAGCGCCTCCCAGGCCATGCCGCCGGTCAGCGCCCCGTCACCGATGACGGCGACGACGCGGTTGTCCCGCTCGCGCAGCTCGTTGGCCTTGGCGATGCCGTCGGCCCAGCCGAGCACGGTGGAGGCGTGGCTGTTCTCGATGACGTCGTGCTCGGACTCGGACTGCGCCGGGTAGCCCGACAGGCCGCCCTTCATCTTCAGCCGGGAGAAGTCCTGCCGGCCGGTGAGGAGCTTGTGCACGTAGGACTGGTGGCCCGTGTCCCACAGCACCTTGTCCTCGGGCGAGTGGAAGACCCGGTGCAGCGCGATGGTCAGCTCCACCACACCGAGGTTCGGGCCGAGGTGGCCGCCGGTCTTGGAGACAGCGTCGACGAGGAAGGTGCGGATCTCCTCTGCCAGCTGGTCCAGCTCCTCCAGGCTGAGCCGGTCCAGATCGCGCGGTCCCCTGATGCGGGTCAGCAGCGGCACCCGTGCCTCCTTGAACTAGAGCTGATCGAGCTGTTGCCGGGCTCGCCCGAGTCTAATGCCGGGCCGGACGGGCACCCCGAAGGGGCGCGGAGAACCGTGTGACCAGCCACGACGGGCCGGTACGCGGTCACTCCGCGCCCCTGGGGCGAGCGGGTGCTAGGCGCGGCCCGCGGTCTTCTGCGTCTTGCGCGTGAGGGAGTCGATCACGACGGTGGTCAGCAGGACGGCGGCGGTGATCATGTACTTCACCGGCTCCGCGATGGACTGGAGCTGCAGGCCGTACTGGATGGACACGATCACCAGCACGCCCAGCAGCGCGTTCCAGGTCCGGCCGCGCCCGCCGAAGAGGGAGGTGCCGCCGATGACGGCCGCGGCGATCGCGTTCATCAGCAGGTCGCCGGTGCCGGCGCTCTGGTTGGCCGAGGCGATCTTGGAGGCCAGGAAGAGGCCGCCGACGGCCGCGAACCCGCCGGAGACGGCGAACACGGAGATCCGGACCGCCGTGACGTTGATGCCCGCGCGCCGGGACGCCTCGACGCTGCCGCCGAGCGCGAAGACCTTGCGCCCGTAGGTGGTGCGCCGCAGCAGGAAGTCCGTCGCGACCAGGAACACCAGGAAGACGACCGTGGCCAGCGGCAGGCCCTTGTACTGGTTGTACATGTAGGCGGCGGCGAAGGCGACCACGGCCAGCAGCACCGTGCGCAGCACCGTGTCGCTCAGCGGCCGGGACGGGATGCCCGCGGCCTCCCGGCGCCGGTTGCCGAGGAAGGAGGTGAGGAAGAAGACCGCGACCACGATCACGGCGAGCCCGTAGGCGGCGGCGATGTCCGAGAAGTAGTACGTGGTCAGCTTGGCGACCAGCCCGTCGCCGTCCAGGTTGATCGTGCCGTCCTCGCCCAGCACCTTCAGCATGAAGCCGAGCCAGAACAGCAGGCCGGCCAGCGTGACGGCGAAGGCGGGGGCGCCGAGCACCGCGAAGAAGAAGCCGTGCAGCGCGCCGATGGCGACACCGGCGGCGATGGCGAGCAGGACGGCCGCCCATTCGGGCCAGCCCTGGTTGACCGCGAGGACGGCCATCAGGGCGCTGGCCGCGCCGCTGACCGAGCCGACCGAGAGGTCGATCTCGCCGAGCAGCAGCACGAAGACGATGCCGACGGAGATCATGCCCGTGCCGACCATCGTGATCGTCACGTCGTTGATGTTCTGCGCGGACAGGAAGTTGGAGTTCAGCACCTGGAAGATCACACAGATGATCGCCAGGCCCACGACGACGGGCAGCGAGCCCAGCTCGCCGGCCTTCATCTTGCGCTTGAACTCGTGCCAGTAGCCGAGCAGGCCCTCTTCCTGCACCAGCAGGCGCGGGTCGACGGCGGTGACCGCGGCGGCGGCGGCCTCGGGGTTCTCGACCGGGGTCGCGTCCTGTGCGGGCGCCTTGCCGAGGTCGGTGGCGGAGGTCTTGTCGATGCTGCTCACTGGGAAGCCTCCCCGTTCGCGCTGGACGTGCGCGCGGCACGGCGGGTCACGGCGTTGTCGGTGGCGCCGGTGATGGCGGAGATGATCTCCTCCTGCGAGGTCGTCCTGACCTCGAAGACGCCGTTGTTGCGGCCGAGGCGCAGGACGGCGACCTTGTCGGCCACCGCCTTCACGTCCGCCATGTTGTGGCTGATGAGGATGACGGCGTGGCCGCGCTCGCGCAGCCGCTCGACCAGGTCGAGCACCTGGGCGGTCTGCTCGACGCCGAGGGCCGCGGTGGGCTCGTCGAGGATGACCAGCTTGGGGTCGCCGAGCATGGAGCGGGCGATGGCCACGGTCTGGCGCTGACCGCCGGAGAGCGAGGCGATCGGGATGCGGACGCTCGGGATGCGGATCGACAGCGTGGTGAGCAGCTCGCGGGCGCGGCGCTCCATCTCGACCTCGTCCAGCACGCCCCACTTCCGCAGCTCACGGCCGAGGAAGAGGTTGCCGACGACGTCGATGTTGTCGCACAGCGCGAGGTCCTGGTAGACCGTCGCGATGCCCAGGGCCTGGGCGTCGTGCGGCTTGCTGATCGACACGGGCTTGCCATCCCACTCGATGGCACCCTCGTCGATGGGGTGGACGCCGGCGATCGTCTTGACCAGCGTGGACTTTCCGGCGCCGTTGTCGCCGACCAGGGCGACCACCTCACCGGCGTGGATCTCGAGCTCTACGTCGGTGAGCGCCTGAACGGCACCGAACCGCTTGGAGACCCCGCGCAACGCCAGCACGGGCGTAGCGGACACGTGAACCATCTCCTTCGCCGCCTGACCCGGCGGGAGGTTGTGCAGAAGTTTGGGGGGAAGTTCCGTCCGGCGCCCCGGGCCGAGCTTGCGGGGCTGTGTGAATGCGCCGGGGGCGCCGGAGGAGCCTGGGTGCGGCCGGTCGTCGTCCGTGCCGGGGCGTTCAGGGGTCGAACGCCCGCGGGCCGGGAAGGGACCGGATGCCGCTTACTTGCTCAGGCCGAGCTTGTCGCAGGCGGCCTTGTACTTGCCGGAGCAGATCTCGTCGACGGTGTAGATGCCGTCCTTGACGACGGTGTCCTTGATGTTGTCCTTCGTCAGGGACACGACCGGGACCAGCACGGACGGGACGTCCTTGGCGCTGGCGCTGGAGACCTTGTCCTTGGCGATGGAGTCGAGGCTCTCGCCCTTGGCGAGCGCGACGGCCATCTGCGCGGCGGTCTCCGCCTCCTGCGGGTACGACTTGTACACGCTCATGTACTGGTCACCGGTGACGATGCGCTGCACACCGGCCAGCTCGGCGTCCTGGCCGGTGACCGGGATGTCCAGGCCCGCGCCCTTGAGGGCGGTGATGATGGCGCCGGCCATGCTGTCGTTGGCGGAGTAGACGCCCACGATGTTCTTCTTGCCGACGGCGGAGAGGGCCGCCTCCATCTCGGAGTTGGCGTTGTCCGGCGCCCACTCCTTGGTGTCGTACTCCTTGGCGATGGTGACCTTGCCGTCGAGGACGGAGTGCGCGCCGTCCTTGAACTGCTTGGCGTTGGGGTCGGTCACCGAGCCGTTGATCATGACGATCTTGGAGGACTTGGTGGCCTTGTCGCCCAGTGCCTTCAGCAGCGCCTCGCCCTGGGTCTTGCCGACCTCGACGTTGTCGAAGGAGGTGTAGGCGCTGATCGGGCCCTCGGCGAGGCGGTCGTAGGCGACGACCTTGATGCCCTGGTCCACGGCCTTCTTGACCGAGTTCTGGATGGCCTTGGCGTCCACCGCGTCGATGATCAGGACGTCCACCTTGTTGGTGATCATGGTGTCGACCTGCTGGGCCTGCAGGTTGGCGTCCTGGCGGGCGTTGTTGTACTCGACCTTGCCCTTGCCGCCGGTCAGCTCGCTGACCTTCTTCTCGATCATCGGCCGGTCGAACTTCTCGTACCGCGCGGTCTTGTTCTCCGGAAGGAGCAGACCGACCGTGATGTCGTCGCCCTTCTTGGCGGACGACGCGGAGGAAGAGTCGTCGTTGCCCTTCGACTCCTTGGCGCTGCCACAGGCGGCCAGCGAAACGGCCATCGCACCCGCGGCAACGGCAACGGCGGCACGACGCATACGTGCGTTCACTTGAGAAACCTCCCTGACGAGGCCGCGTCGTTGCGGCCGAGGTGGCTGGAAGTCAACTCGGCCACACGTGCGACGTCAAGAAGTAAATCCTTAACGAGATGGCAACGGTGCCATCCGTTCTCTAAGTGAAGGCAGGCGCCGCGGCGGACAGGGAGCCCTCCAAAAGGGTGGAATCCCCCATCTCGCTGAGCGCGAGGGCGAGCGCCCCGAGCACCTCCGCACGGCCGCCAAGTGCCCCGGGCAGTACGGACAGTTGACGGGCGGCGCTGGGGATGGCGTAGCGGCCGACGGACTCCCTGATCGGCCCGAGCACCAGCTCCCCGGCCTCGGCCAGATCGCCGCCGAGGACCACCCGGCTCGGGTTCAGCAGATTGCAGAGATTGGCCACTCCGCTGCCGATGTGACGGCCCACGTCGGCGACCACGCGGCGGCAGCCCGGGTCCCCGTCCCTGGCCAGCCGGACGATGCCCTCCATGGTCAGGTCGGGTCCGTGACTGGGCTGGAGCAGCGGCAGCACATAGCGCGCCGCCGCGAAGGTCTCCAGGCAGCCCCGGTTGCCGCAGCGGCAGACCGGGCCGGACTCGTCGAGCGTGATGTGCCCGATCTCGCCGGCCGTGCCGCCCGGTCCGCGGTAGATCTTGCCGTCGATCACCAGACCGGCGCCGACACCGCTGGCCACCTTGATGTAGGCCAGGTCGCGCACGCCCTTGCCGCTGCCCCAGACCAGCTCGCCGAGCGCGCCGAGGTTGGCGTCGTTGTCCACGTGCACGGGTACGCCGAGCCGCTCGCGCAGTTCCTCGGCGGGCTTGGTGCCGCCCCAGCCGGGCAGGATCGCGGTGGACCCGAGGGTCCCGGACTCGACATCGATCGGGCCCGGTACGCCGAGGCCGACGCCGGCCACCTTGGTCCGGTCCACGCCGGTCGCCGCGATCAGCCGGTTGACCAGCTGTTCGGCGCGGTCGAAGCCCTGGTCGGCGGAGGCGTCGACGTCCAGCGGCTCGGCTTCCTCGGCCAGCACCTGGTGGGCGAGGTTGCCGACCGCGACGCGCAGATGGGTGTGCCCGAAGTCGACCCCGATCACGATGCCGGCGTCCCCGCTCAGGCTGACGCTGCGGGCCCGCCGCCCGCCCGCCGAGGTGGGCGTGACCTCGACGGTTCCGCCGTCCTTCAGCTCCCGCACGATGTTGGAGACGGTCGCTGCGGACAGCCCGGTCGTCCGCGCGATCTCCGCCTGAGTGAGGGACCCGGCCAGCCGTACGGCCCGGACCACCCGCTCCAGGTTGGCTCGGTGCAGCGACGACTGCGACCCTGGAGTCTCCACGACGACCTCCTGAGCGCGGGGCCGCTTCGGCGAGGCCCCGTGTATGTCCAACTAGTGAACTCTAAGCTGAGCCGTTCGGGGCGACTCCCGTCAAGAGGTTGAACCGTTTCCGGGTCACCCGCGCACGGCGGCGCACACCGCCCCGGACGCCGGAACGGTGTGCGCGCACGCAATCACGGGGCGTGTCCCCGCCGGGTGGCCGCGGCTACTTCAGCGCCCCCGCGGTGAGCCCCTGCACCACCTGCCGCTGGAAGACGACGTACGCCGCGAGCACCGGCAGCATCGCCATGACCAGCCCCGCGAACAGCCCGGACCAGTCGCCCTTGTAGCCCTGGCTGACCGCGAGCTGGACCAGGCCCTGGGTGAGGACCTTCTTGTCCGGGTCGGTGTTCAGCACCGTGGGCAGCATGTACTGGTTCCACTGGCCGAGGAAGTTGAAGATGCCCACGCTGATCAGTCCGGGCTTGGCCATGGGCAGCATGATCTGGAAGAACGTACGCGTGTGCGAAGCGCCGTCCACGAAGGCCGCCTCCGCCACCGAGGTGGGCAGGGTGCGGAAGAACGCCGTGAGGAAGAACACCGTGAACGGCAGCGAGTAGGCGATGTAGACCAGGATCAGGCCGTGGATCGTGTTCAGCAGGCCCATGTTGTTCACCACGTAGAACAGCGGGACCAGCGCGAGCATGACCGGGAAGCTCATGCCGCCGACGAACAGGTAGTAGAGGAAGCGGTTGCCCGGGAAGTCGAACCGGGCCAGTACGTAGGCGGCCATCGAACCGAGCACCAGGGTGCCGACGAGCGAGCCGCCGACCACCAGGACGGTGTTCAGGAAGTAGTCGCTCATATGGGCGTCGGTCCAGGCGCGGGACCAGTTGTCGAAGTGCAGGCGGTCCGGCAGGGACCAGGGCGAGCCGAAGATGGAGCCGTCGTCCTTGAAGGACGTCATCACCGCCCACACCAGCGGCAGCACCACCATGATCGCCCAGATCACGAGGACGCCGTGGGAGAAGACGTTGAGGACGGTCCCCTCCTTCCGCTGCCCGGCGGACCGGCGTCCGGCCGGGTGCGGGTCCGTCTTGCGGACGGTGGCGCCGGACTCGGCCGGCGGCGGGACGGGGGTCGCGGTCGTCTTCATCGGTTCAGAACTCCAGCCGCTCGCGACGGCCCAGCCGCATCACGATCGCCGCGAACGCGAGCGTGACGATCAGCAGGGCGACGCCGATGGTGGTGGCGTACGCGGCCTGACCGTCCCGGAACGCCTTCTGGTACACGTAAAGGACCATCACGGTGGTCGAGTAGTCCGGCCCGCCCGGTCCCGTCGTCATGATCTGCACGACCGCGAACGACTCCGCGCCGAGCGCGAGGATGCCCATGTAGACCCAGCCGGAGCGCACGGTGTCCCACAGCAGCGGCAGGGTGACGCGGAAGAAGGTGGTGGCGCGGCTCGCGCCGTCCAGCAGCGCCGCCTCGTACAGCTCGGCCGGGATCGAGGCCATGCCCGCGGAGAACAGGACCACGAAGAAGCCGACCGTGGACCACACGAGCACCGCCATCACGCACCACAGGGCGAGGTCCGGATCGCCCAGCCACAGCGGCTGCACGCCGTCGAGGCCGACGCCGCGCAGCAGCGAGTTGATCGCGCCGCTGTCCGGGTTGTACGCGAAGGCGAACAGCAGCGAGACGATCGCGATCGAGAGCACCTGCGGAAAGAAATAGACGATTTTGTAGAAGGCAGAGCCCCGCACCCCGGAAATGACGGGGCCGCCCCTTCTCCGCCGTCCGCCCACATTGATCATGAAGGCGAAGAACAGCGCCAGGCCGAGCGTCAGCACCGGCAGCACCAGAGCGAACAGGAGACTGTGCCACAACGACTTCCAGAAGATGTCGTCGTCCAGCATCCTCTCGTAGTTGTCGAACCCGACCATCTTGAAATCGGGGCTGAGGCCCGTCCAGTCCGTGAACGAGTAGTAGACGGACTGGATGAACGGCCATACCACGAAGAGCGCGTACAGTCCCAGGGGCAGTGCCAGAAACCCCACGATGAACCGGTACTTGCCGTGCTGCATCGCCACTCCGGTGCTGTCAGGGTGCGGGATTACTGGTGCTTGTAGTGCTTGATGGAGGTGTCCTTGGCCGCCTCGTCGGCGAATGCCTGGATCTTCTTGACGGCCTCGGCCGGGGTCAGCCGGCCGGCCATCATCTCGCCGAGACCGGACACCCCGATCTTCTCCTTCTGCAACTGCACGTACCAGTCCTGGAGCCGGGGGTTCACCACGTTGTCCCCGGCCTTCTCCAGGGCCGCGACACCGGACTTCAGGCCCGGGGTGAGGGTGATGCCGGAGGTGCCGCCGTCGAACGCGGTCAGCGACTTCACCTTGGACGTGAAGTTCTTCGAGGACGCCTCGGAGAGCATGATGCGCAGCTGCTCCATGCCGCCCTCGGCGTTCTTCGCCTTGGCCGGGACGATGAAGGGCTCGCCGCCGGAGGCCCAGATGGTGCCGAACGGCAGCTTGTCGGCGCTGTCGAGGCCGGAGGGCGCGGAGACGGCGAGGCCGAAGTCGGACGGGATGACGTTGGCCGACTCGTTCTCCACCCAGGAGCCGTTCGGGAGGAACAGCGCCTTGCCCTTGGCCCACGCGGTCTGCGACTGGATGTGGTCCAGACCCGGGGTGCCGCGGAGGACGTAGCCCTTCTTGTACAGCTCGTAGTAGGCCTCGAAGCAGGCCTTGACCGCCGGGTGCTTCCAGGCGTTCGGCTCCAGGTTGTCGATGGCGTCGAGCACCTCGCGCCCGCCGACCTTGGCGATCATCGGGTACAGCGAGAAGGGGATGTAGTACGGGTACTTGCCCGCGTAGGTCCAGCCGGCGATGCCCTTCTTCTTGGCCTTCGCGCACAGCGCGAGCATGTCGTCCCAGGTCTCCGGGTAGGCCGCGTCCAGGGAGTCCAGGGCCTTCTGGGAGTACCAGACGCCGTAGACCGTGTAGGCGTAGTACAGGATCCAGACCGGGTCGCCGTCGAACTGGCCCATCTCCACGATGCCGGGGCGCAGCGTGTCGCGGACCTTCTTCTTCGGGTCGTCGTACGACGGCGCGTCCAGCAGCGCGGTGAGGTCGGCGAGCTGGTTCTTGCCGACGAGGACGCCCATGTCCATCTGCTCGGCGCCGGAGTTGTCGATGAGGTCCGGCGGGGTGCCCTGGTTGAAGCGGGGCTGGAGGGTGGACTGGATCTTCTGGGTGGCCGCGAACTTCACCTCGGCCTTGGGGAAGCCGTGCTCGTAGATCTTGACCGCGTCCTCGGCGTACTCCTTGCCGAAGCCGCCGTCGAAGAGGACGAATTCCATGCCCTCGGCGTCGTTGACGCCGAGCGGGTTCTCGGCGGTCTTCTTGCCCTGCTTGGCCTTGCCCTGTCCGTCGCCGCCGCTGCTCGCGCAGGCGGACAGCAGGCCCATTCCGGGCGCGGCGACCAGACTCAGCGCCGCCGAACGCTTGATCAGATCACGACGGCCGACGCCTTCGGCACCGTGGTGCGCAGTGGATCCCATGCTCAAGTCCTCGCCTTCTCCAGGACTCAGGCGGTGAACCGGATCCTCCCCGGCACCGCAGGTCGGGTCGTGCAGGGTCGTGCGGGAAACGCCGACAGGTATAGTCCACTTACCGGCGGCGGACAAGATCGAGTGCACGGTTCCCCCTGGGTCTTTTCCGAGTTGAGACCTGCCGGAAATATGAGCCCGCGCCAGGTGCCGCGCGGGAAAAACTCGCGACATCACTCCCTGAATGCCGCAGCCAACGCCCTTGACATCACCGGCAACTTGACCACCTACTGGTTCTCGCGCCCCGTAGCTGACAACGTTGTCCGAAGGGGTGCAGGAGGAGAAATCCGTAGATGCAGCGGAGAACTCGGCACAGATGGGGTCCGGCGGCCGCCCTCACGGCCGCCTTCGTCATGGCCGTCGGCGCGCAGGGCGCGGCGGTCGCCCGGCCGGCCAGGGCACCGGCGCCCGACCGGGAGTTCGCCTCCTCGTTCGAGGCGGGCGAACCGGCGCCGGACTGGCTGAACACCGTGGACACCGGCCCGGACGGAGCCGAGCGGGCGTCGGGCGTCGACGGCGGTTACGGCACCGGCATCCCGGGCAACGTGACCGACCGTGTCACCGAGGTCCGGGCCGGCGGCGAGAACGCGGGGGCCGGCGAGGTCAAGGAGAACCTCGTCGACGGCGAGCCCGGCACCAAGTGGCTGACGTTCGAGCCGGCCGGCTGGGCGGAGTTCGACCTGGACAGGCCGGCCGGGATCGCGACGTACGCGCTCACCTCGGCCAACGACCACGCCGAACGCGACCCCAGGGACTGGACCCTGAAGGCCTCCGCCGACGGCACGCACTGGACGACGGTCGACACCCGCTCGGGCGAGACCTTCTCCGAGCGGTTCCGGACCCAGTCGTACGACCTGGCCGAACCGGCCCTCTACCAGCACTTCCGGCTGGAGGTCACGCGGAACAACGGCGCCCCGGACATCCTGCAGCTCGCCGATGTGCAGTTCTCCACCGGAGGCGGCGGCGGTCCGGTGCCCGAGGACATGCTGACCCTGGTGGACCGGGGCCCGAACGGCTCCCCGACCGCGAAGGCGCGGGCCGGGTTCACCGGCAGACGCGCCCTGCGCTACGCCGGCCGGCACACGGCGGAGGGCCGCGCCTACTCGTCCAACAAGGTCTTCGACGTGAACGTGCGGGTCGGCCGCGACACCGAGCTGGCGTACCGGATCTTCCCGTCGATGGCCGACGGCGACCGCGACTACGACGCGACCAACGTCTCGGTCGACCTGGCCTTCACCGACGGCACCTACCTCAGCGACCTGGGCGCCCTGGACGACCACGGCTTCCCGCTCTCCCCGCGCGGGCAGGGCGCGTCGAAGGCGCTCTACGTCAACCAGTGGAACGACGTGGCCGCGCGGATCGGCCCGGTCGCGGCCGGCAGGACCGTCGACCGGATCCTGGTGGCGTACGACTCCCCCGGCGGCCCGGCGAGGTTCCGCGGCTGGCTGGACGACGTGACCCTGCGGCCGGTGCCGCCCGAGCGGCCGAAGGCGCACCTGTCGGACTACGCGCTGACCACCCGGGGCACCCACTCCAGCGGCAGCTTCTCGCGCGGCAACACCTTCCCGGCGACCGCCGTGCCGCACGGCTTCAACTTCTGGACGCCGGTGACCAACGCGTCCTCGCTGAGCTGGCTGTACGAGTACGCGCGCGCGAACAACGCGGACAACCTGCCGACCATCCAGGCGTTCAGCGCGAGTCACGAGCCGAGCCCGTGGATGGGCGACCGGCAGACCTTCCAGGTGATGCCGTCGGCCGCGGCCGGCACCCCGGACACCGGCCGCGAGGCGCGCGAACTGGCCTTCCGGCACGAGAACGAGACCGCGCGGCCGTACTACTACGGGGTCCGGTTCGAAAGCGGCCTCAAGGCGGAGCTGGCCCCGGCCGACCACGCGGCCGTGCTGCGCTTCACCTACCCCGGCGACGACGCCAGCGTGCTGTTCGACAACGTCACCGAGCAGGCCGGGCTGACGCTCGACACGGAGCACGGGACCGTCACGGGCTACTCGGACGTGAAGTCGGGCCTGTCCGCGGGCGCCACCCGGCTGTTCGTGTACGGCGAGTTCGACAAGCCGGTGACGGACGGCGGGACGAAGGGCGTGCGGGGCTATCTGCGCTTCGCCGCGGGCGCCGGCCGCACCGTCACCCTGCGCCTGGCGACCTCGCTGATCGGCGTCGCCCAGGCGCGGGAGAACCTGCGCCGGGAGATCCCGGACGGCACGTCCTTCGGCACCGTCAAGGCACGCGCCCGGCACGCCTGGGACGAACTGCTCGGCAAGGTCGAGGTGGAGGGCGCGAGCGCGGACCAGCTCACCACGCTCTACTCCGGCCTGTACCGGCTGTACCTGTACCCCAACTCCGGCTTCGAGAAGGTCGGCGGCAAGGACCGCTACGCCTCCCCCTTCTCCCCGATGCCGGGCCCGGACACCCCCACGCACACCGGCGCGAAGATCGTGGACGGCAAGGTGTACGTCAACAACGGCTTCTGGGACACCTACCGCACCACCTGGCCGGCCTACTCCTTCCTGACGCCCACCCGGGCCGGTGAGCTGGTGGACGGTTTCGTGCAGCAGTACAAGGACGGCGGCTGGACCTCCCGCTGGTCCTCCCCCGGCTACGCCGACCTGATGACCGGCACCTCCTCGGACGTGGCGTTCGCCGACGCCTACGTCAAGGGCGTGCGGTTCGACGCGGAGGCGGCGTACGACGCGGCCGTGAAGAACGCGACCGTCGTCCCGCCCGCGCCGGGTGTGGGCCGCAAGGGCATGGCCGCCTCCCCCTTCCTCGGCTACACCCCGACCGACACGCACGAGGGCCTGTCCTGGGCGATGGAGGGCTACGTCAACGACTACGGCATCGCGAGGATGGGCGAGGCGCTGTACGCGAAGACGGGCGAGAAGCGCTACCGGGAGGAGTCGCGGTACTTCCTGAACCGCGCCCGCGACTACGTGAAGCTGTTCGACACCGGGGCGGGCTTCTTCCAGGGCCGGGACGCCAAGGGCGGCTGGCGGGTGGACTCCGCGAGGTACGACCCGCGGGTGTGGGGCCACGACTACACCGAGACCAACGGCTGGGGCTACGCCTTCAGCGTCCCGCAGGACAGCCGGGGCCTGGCCAACCTGTACGGCGGACGGCGGGGCCTCGCCGACAAGCTGGACGCGTACTTCGCGACCCCGGAGACGGCCTCCCCGGAACACGTGGGCTCCTACGGCGGGGTCATCCACGAGATGACCGAGGCGAGGGACGTCCGGATGGGCATGTACGGCCACTCCAACCAGGTCGCGCACCACGTGCTGTACATGTACGACGCGGCCGGCCGGCCGTGGAAGACGCAGGCGTATGTGCGCGAGGCGCTGTCCCGGCTGTACACCGGCAGCGGGATCGGGCAGGGCTACCACGGCGACGAGGACAACGGCGAGCAGTCGGCCTGGTACCTGTTCTCCGCGCTCGGCTTCTACCCGCTGGTGATGGGCGGCGGCGAGTACGCCATCGGCTCCCCGCTGTTCAAGAAGGCGACCGTGCACCTGGAGAACGGCCGGGACCTGGTGGTGCGGGCGCCGCGGAACAGCGCGAAGAACGTCTACGTCCAGGGGGTGCGGTTCAACGGCCGCCCCTGGGCGTCGACTTCGCTGCCGCACTCGCTGCTGGCGAGGGGCGGGGTACTGGACTTCGCCATGGGCCCCGAGCCGTCGGCCTGGGGCACGGGCGAGGACGCGGCACCGGTCTCGGTCACCCGGGACGACAAGGTGCCCGAGCCCCGCGCGGACGTCCTGCGGGGCGAGGGCCCGCTCTTCGACGACACCTCGGCGACGAGCGCGACGGTGACCTCCGTCGGCCTGCCGGTGCGGGGCGCCGTGAAACCCGTCCAGTACACGCTGACCTCGGGTGCCGACCACGGCACGGCGCCGTCCGGCTGGACCCTCCAGGGCTCCGCCGACGGCACGGCCTGGCGGACCCTGGACCACCGCACCGGTGAGGTGTTCGCCTGGGACCGCCAGACCCGCGCCTTCACCATCGCCGCACCGGGCACGTACACCCGCTACCGCCTGGTCCTGGACGGCGAGTCCACCCTGGCGGAGGTGGAACTCCTGGCCTGACCCGCCCGACGGCCACGCGGGCCGGCCCGCCGGAGACACTGCGTCCATGAGACTGCTGGTCACCGGCGGAGCCGGGTTCATCGGCTCGCACTTCGTGCGCACCCTGCTCGACGTCGGCTACCCGGGCCACGGGGCGTCCCGGGTGACCGTCCCCGACAAGCTCACCTAAGCCGGCCACCGGGACAGCCTGCCCGCGGCGCACCTCCGGCTGGAGTTCGTGCGCGGCGACATCTGCGACGCGGAGCTGCCGGAGCGGCACCCAGACCTGCTGGACGCCTGTCTCACGGCCGGCACCGGGCGGTTCGTCCATGTGTCCACCGACGAGGTCTACGGCTCGACACCCGAGGGCTCGATCACCCGCTGCTCGAAGTGGCTGCACGTGGACGACCGCTGCCGGGCGGCGCCGCACAGCGCGAGCAGTCGCTCGGTGACCTCCCGGTCTCGGCGAGCCCCCGCTCGAAGGGGATCTGCGGGGTGTAGCCCAGCTCCTCGCGGATCGTGCCGTCGTCCCGGGCGTAGCGCAGGTCGTGCCCCTTGCGGTCGGGCACCCGCCGCACCCACGGCCAACCCCGCCTGGTGGAAGGCCGTCCGCCCGGCCCCGCGCCTCCCGGAGGGCGGCGTCCGCTGAGCCGTATGGCCGGGTCCGCCGTACGGCCACTCGCGCCGCACCGGCGTGTGCGGCGACGGCGGACTCCAGGACGGCTTGGTAGAAAGGCACCGCGAAACGACCGTTCGCTTCGCGGACCGCCGCCCCACCGCACCACACGTCACCGCGCCGCCCACGACAGGAGCTACCCATGGTGCAGGCCGTACCGCCGCCAGGGCTCACCCGTCCGGACTCCCCCACGCCCAGAGCGCCCGCCCCGCCCGGCCCCCGGGAGCTGACGCTCGACGGCGGTGGCGGCGTACGGCTGTCGGGGCTGCTGGCCGAACCCGCGGCCGGGCAGGCGCCCCGGGCCGTGGTGGTCGCCCTGCACGGCAGCGGCATGCGGGCCGGTTACTTCGACAACCGGGCGCGGCCGGGCCTGTCGCTGCTGGAGCTGGGCAGCCGGCTCGGCTACACCGTGCTGGCGCTCGACCGCCCGGGCTACGGCGCCTCGGCCGCCGCGCTCCCGGCGGGGCAGGACCTCGCCGGGCAGACCGCCACGCTCGGCGCGGCCCTGGCCGACTTCGCCGGGCGGTGGCCGTCCGGCGCCGGGTTCCTGCTGCTCGCCCACTCCGGCGGCGGGCGGCCGGCGCTGTCCCTCGCGGCGGCCGGCGCCCTGCCCGGCCCGCTGATCGGGCTGGACCTGTCCGGCCTGGGCAACGCCTTCGCCGTGGAGCCCGACCAGTTGCCCGGCGCCGGCGCGCCCGGGGCCTGGCGGCGGCACTGGGGGCCGCTGCGGCTGTACCCGCCGGAGGCCTTCCGGCAGGGGCAGCGGCTGGTGGCCCCGGTGCCCGCCACGGAGGCCGGCGAGACGTTGGCGTGGCCCCGGACGTATCCGGAGCTGGCGGCCCGGGTGCGGGTGCCGGTCCGGTTCACGTTCGCCGAGCAGGAGCAGTGGTGGCGCACCGACGAGGAGGCGGTGCGTGCCCTGCTGGCACCGCTCGCCGCACCGCGCACGGTGGTGGACCGGCTGCCCGACGCCGGGCACAACATCAGCCTCGGCTGGGCCGCCCGCACCTATCACCTGCGGGTCCTGGCCTTCCTGGAGGAGTGTCTGCTGGCCCACGAGGCGGCGCCGCCCACCCGTCCGCCCGCCGGCTGACCACCGGCCCGCGGCTCAGCCCGCGTAGGGGCGGGCGGCGCGGCCCTCACGCAGCGTCAGGCCCCACCAGGCGAGCTGGTCGAGCAGCACGGAGGCGGCCTTGCCGGCACCGGCGGCGTCCCGGAGGCGGCCCCGCTCGTCGAACCTCTCCCCGGCCATGGGGAAGCTGACGGTGTCGCGCAGGGTGACGGCGTGCAGTTCGGCGAAGACCTGCCGCAGCTGCTCCACGGCCCGCTGGCCGCCGGCCATGCCGCCGTAGGAGACGAAGCCGACGGGCTTGGCCCGCCACCCGGCGTAGACGTAGTCGAGGGCGAGCTTCAGCGAGGCCGGATAGCCGTGGTTGTACTCGGGCGTGATGACGACGTACCCGTCGAGTCCGCCGATGCGCTGGGCCAGGGTGCGGGTGCCCTCCCGTGGCTCGGCGGGGTCCAGGGTGAGCTTCAGTTCCTCCACGAGCGCCGGTTCGGAGAGGTCGACGACGTGGACGTCCATGTCCTCGCGCCGGCCGATCTCGGTGAGGAACCACTGGGCGATCGTGTCGGCGAACCGCCCGGTGCGCACACTGCCGATGACGACGCCGATCTTCAGCGGGGCCGTGGACATGGGGCAACTCCTCGTATGGGTCGGGAAAAGGGAGGGGCGAGCGGGGATGACACGGGGAAGCCGGCGGCCTGTGGCTCGCCGTCGCCGGCAACGGGACGAACGTAGAAGCTCAAGTCCACTTGAGGTCAAGGGCCGGTCAAGCGAGGCGCCCGTCGCTTCCTCTCGGCCACCCCCGGGCCACACGGGCCCCGGGGGTGGCCGGGCGCGCCGGCGGTACCACAGAGGGCCGCCCGCGCTCTCACCGGCGCACGCCGGGTTCACCCGGTCGGGCTAGCTGTACTGACCCGTGAGGTTGGGGACGCGGCTGGCGGGTGGTTGCCCTTTCAGCGCGGTGTGTCCGCGGTGGTGATTGTAGGTGTGCAGCCACTGC